>NZ_CP027666.1:3599080-3901011 GCF_003008535.1 Ottowia oryzae | reverse complement strand
AGCACGGTAACGGTGCTGCGCGGTATCGACCTGACCATCCACTCGGGCGAGATGGTGGCCATCGTTGGTGCGTCGGGCTCGGGCAAGTCGACCCTGATGAACATCCTGGGATGCCTCGACCGGCCCAGCTCAGGCAGCTACCAGATCGACGGGCGAGAAACGGCAGAGCGCACGCCGGATGAGCTGGCTGCGCTGCGCCGCGAACGGTTCGGCTTCATCTTTCAGCGCTACAACCTGTTGGCCGACATGTCGGCCATCGGCAATGTCGAGCTGCCAGCCATCTACGCGGGCACGCCTGCCCACGAGCGGCATGCCGCCGCGCAAGCCTTGTTGCAACGCCTGGGACTTGGCGACCGCATGGACCACAGCCCCGGCCAGCTGTCGGGCGGCCAGCAGCAGCGCGTGTCGATTGCCCGGGCGCTGATCAACGGCGGCGCCATCATCCTGGCCGATGAGCCCACCGGTGCCCTGGACAGCGCCAGCGGCGAGGAGGTGATCCGCATCCTCAAGGAATTGAACGCCGCCGGCCACACGATCATCATCGTGACGCACGACATGTCGGTGGCCGCGCATGCGCCGCGGCGGATAGAAATCCACGACGGCGCCATCGTCGGCGACACGCACGCCGTGCCTGCAGAAGGCGCGCCTTTGTCAACTGAGCGCCAGACATCCGTGCGCCGTGGCGGCGGCTGGTTCAAAGGGCGTGACCGCTTTGTCGAAGCGCTTCGCATGGCTTTGCGGGCGATGTTGGGGCACCGGCTGCGCACTTTTCTGACCATGCTGGGCATCATCATCGGCATTGCTTCGGTGGTGCTGGTGGTGGCGCTTGGCCGTGGCGCGCAGAACCAGGTGCTGTTGCAGATCGGCGAGCTGGGCACCAACACCTTGGACATCTTTCCTGGCAAGGATTTTGGCGACACGCGGGCTGCCGCCATCGACACGCTCGTGTCGGCCGATGCGACGGCCTTGGCCGAGCAGCCCTACGTCGACAGCGCCACCCCCAACGTTTCAGCGCCAGTGACCGCACGGTATGGTAGCGTGACCGCGTCTGGCCAGGTCAGCGGCGTGGATGCCGCTTTCATGCGGGTGCGCGGCCTCAAACTGGCATCGGGCCGTTGGTTTGACCAGTCCGACGTGGACCATCATGCACAGGTGGCGGTGCTGGATCAGCGCGCGGCCAAGGCCCTGTTTGCGCACGAGCCGAATCCGGTTGGGCAGGTGGTCCTGCTGGATCAGATGCCCGTCGAAGTCATTGGCGTGCTGCAGCCTTCACAGAGCCAACTGGGCAGTTCGACGCCCACGTTCCATGCCCCGTTCACGGCGGTGTCGACGCGGCTGACCGGCTCCACGCGCCTGGACAGCATCACCCTGCGCATCAAGGATGGTTACTCGGCGCAAACCGCGCAGAAGGCGGTGAAGAAGCTGCTGACGGGCCGGCACGGCACGCAGGATTTCTTCATCTTCAGCTCCGACCAGATTCGCGGCACCATCGAGCGCACCAGCACCGCGCTGACCTTGCTGATCTCCTCCATCGCCATGATCGCGCTGTTGGTAGGCGGCATCGGCGTGATGAACATCATGCTGGTGTCGGTGACCGAGCGCACGCGCGAGATCGGCGTGCGCATGGCCATCGGCGCGCGCCAGTCCGACATCCTGCAGCAGTTCTTGATCGAGGCCGTGCTGGTCTGCCTGATTGGCGGCGCGCTGGGCGTGGCGCTGGCCGTGGGTTTGGGCACGGTCTTCAACCTGCTCAAGGTCGGGTTTTCGGTGTCGTTCTCGGTCGTGTCCATGGCGGTGGCCTTGGCGTGCTCGTCGCTCATCGGTATCGCCTTCGGCTTTCTGCCCGCCCGCAGCGCGGCCCGGCTGGACCCGGTGCAGGCGCTTTCTCGCAATTGACGTACTCAGAATGCAGCGCATCGCCCTGTCTTTGGTCGCCACCCTGTTCCTGGCCGGTTGTTCTACCTTGCGCACCCGCCCTGAAACCCCAGCCAACCCTCTGCCAGCGGCGTATGTCCACGGCACTGCCGGTCAACCTGCAGCGGCGCCGCCTCTGGAAAACTGGTGGCGCTCGGTGGACGACCCTGCGCTGACCGTCTGGATTGACACCGCGCTGGCGCGCAATGCCGACCTGGCGGCCGCGCTCATTCGCGTACGGCGCGCCTCGCTGGAGTCGCAAATGGCCGCCAATGCCTTGTGGCCCACGCTGTCGTCCAGCTTGTCGACAGGCGTCAGCCGACCGCTGTCGGGGCCATCGCGAAGCCGCACCGAATCGGGGGCGGCCAACCTGGGCGTGGCCTGGGAGGTGGATTTGTTCGGCCGCCTGGGCGCGCTGCGCGACGCCGCGCAGTTCGAGGCGCTGGCGACGCAGGACGATCGCCGTGGCGTGGCGTTGAGCTTGACCGCCTCCGTCGCCAGCCTGTACTGGCAGCTTGCCTACGTCAATGAGCGCATCGCGCTCGCGCGGCAATCGCTTGCCTATGCGCAGCGCACGCGCGATCTGGTGGAAGCGCAATACCAGAACGGGGCCGTCTCCGGCCTGGAGCGGCACGAGGCGGCGCAGTTGGTGACCAGCCAGCAAGCCGCCCTCAGTCAACTGCAGCAGAGCCACGATGAATTGCTGCAGACCATCGCTGTCGTGCTGGACGGCCAGGGCCTGCCAACGGCCGAGCCGACGCAGTTTCCCAGCCGGCGCCTGCCGGCAGTCCAGCCCGGGCTGCCCGCGGATCTGCTGGCCCGGCGGCCGGACCTGCGCGCGGCCGAACAACGCTTGCGAGCCACGCTGGCCAGTGGCGATGCCGATCGGTTGCGCTACTACCCGGCGCTGTCGTTGACCGGCGCGCTGGGCACCTCCAGTGCGTCCTTGCTGCACCTGCTGTCCAACCCCGTGGCTACTTTGGGTGTGGGTGTCACCCTGCCGTTTCTCAATGTGCGTGAGATGCGCCTGGCCACCGACATAGCCGGCGCGCGCTACGAAGAAGCGGTGGTGCTCTTTCGCAAGAGCCTGCTGACCGCTTTCACCGAGGTGGAAAAGGCGCTTTCGGCGCGCAGCCATCTGCAAGCCCAGGCCCTGTTGCTGCAACAAAGCCTGGAACAAACCCGCGCCATCGAGCTGCGCAGCGAAGCGCGCTACCGCTACGGCCAAACGGCCCTGCGCGTGTGGCTGGACGCGCAAGAGCGCCGCCGCGCGGCAGAGCTGGCGCTGGCCAGCACCCGTTTCGAGCAGCACCAGAACCACATCGCGCTGGTTCAGGCGCTTGGCGGCGGGCTTGACTGACAAGCCGGGTCTGCTCTTCAGCGCGCCGCTGTCGCCACCTAGACACATTTCCGAACACTTGGCACGCGGCTTGCACAGAATGCGTCCGAGGGGCGTGGTCGGCTTTTTGGGCCGTGGTTTGCACCAATTTGGCGCGCGGCGACCCCGAAAAATGTTTATCTAACTGGTTGGAGAAGTGGCATGCGCAATAAAAAAAAGCACGATGGCGTTGGGTGCCGTGCTCGTTTTGTCTTCGGTGGGCGCGTACGCGCAAAGCTCGGTGCAGTTGAGCGGTTTGGCTGACGCCTACGTCGGGTCGATGCGAATGGCTGGCGACAGCAAGCGCATCAGCACCGTTGGCTCAGGCGGGATGACGACCTCGTGGTTCGGTGCCAAGGGCACGGAAGACCTGGGCGGTGGCCTCAAAGCGGGATTTGCTTTCACATCGTTCATGCGCTTGACCAACGGCGACTATGGCCGGTTCAAGAACGACATGATGTGGTCGCGCGATGCGAACGTCAGCCTGTCGGGCGGCTTTGGCTCGGTGATTCTGGGCCGCTGGATGGCGCCCAACTTCCTGCCCACGGTGTTGTTCAACCCGTTCGGAGATTCGTTCGCCTTCTCGCCCGCGATCCTGCATGCCAACGTGCCTCTGTTCAATGGCACCAACTGGTCTGGCACCACGCAGTCGGATACCGGCTGGGGCAGCCAAATCGCCTACAGCACCCCCGACCTGGGCGGCTTGAAGGGCACGCTGCAGTACCAGTTCCGCGATGGCGCCAACTCCGGCAAGAACTTCGGCGGCAACCTGATGTACTTCAACGGTGGCCTGGGCCTGACGGCGTTCTATGAACGCACCGAAATGGGGAACCCGGTGGCCACCACCTACGCCGATGGCTCGAAACGCACCAACTGGATGGTCGGTGGCTCATACGACTTCACCGTGGTCAAGCTGTTCGCCACCTACGGCCAGTCGAAGAATGACGTGTCCAACGCCAAGCTGAAGACGGCCACCACGGGCCTGTCGGTGCCGATCGGCGCCGGCAAGCTGCTGGCCGCGTACGCGCACACACGCAACAACCTGCTCGACGCCACACGCCAGACGCTGACGGTGGGCTACGACTACAACCTGTCCAAGCGCACCGACCTGTACGCCAACGTGATGCACGACCGCATCACCGACCAGACCAGCGGCACCAGCTTTGCCGTGGGTCTGCGCCACCGGTTCTGAGCCCGCGCACAACGAAAAAAGGCCGCCTTCGGGCGGCCTTTTTCATGGCGGATAGGGTAGAGGGGCCTGGCAGCGTGAGCCGCCGGCCTCGCCGGGGGGGGGCTTAGCGCTTCAGCGCCGCCAGCAACTTCTGCCCAGCGCGCCCGTCGGTCTTCATGCCCAGGCGCTGCTGCTCGGTCTTGATGGCTTCGCGCGTCTTGGCGCCAATCATGCCGTCGGCGCTGCCAATGTCGTAGCCGCGCGCCAGCAGCAAGGTTTGCAGCTCGCGGTTCTGCGCGCGCGACAGGCCGGGGTCGTCCGTGGGCCAGGGCGTGGCGAAAGCAACGCCAGCGCTGGGGTTGGCCACCAGGTTGGACAGCTGGGCGATGGCCAGCGCGTAGTTTTCGCTGGCGTTGTAGCTGTACAGCGTGTCGAAATTGCGGCCCACCAGAAAGGTCGGGCCGGTGCCGCTGGCGCCGCCCGCTGTGCGTCCGCGCGCGGGGATCAACAGGCCCGCGCTGGGCAGGGTGTCGGGCAGGGCCGAGCCGTCGGCCAGCGTGACGCCCGCGCGCCGCCACGCGTCGATGGGGCGCTTGTTCTTGCGGCCTGCGTCGGCCGTGTCGAAGCCCGGCGGCAGCCGCACCTCAAAGCCCCAAGGCTCGCCGCGGCGGTAGCCTGCGTTTTGAAGGAACTTGGCGGTCGAAGCCAGCGCATCGGGCACGCTGTCGACGATGTCACGGCGGCCGTCGCCGTCAAAGTCCACCGCGCTGCGGAAGAACGTGCTGGGCATGAACTGCGTTTGCCCGAAGGCGCCCGCCCACGACCCGACCAGCTTGTCCGGCGCGATGTGGCCTTCCTGCAGGATGCGCAACGCCGCCGCAAACTCGCCGCGAAAGTACGCCTGCCGCCGCCCAAAGCACGACAGCGTGGCCAGCGACTGCACCAGCGGGCGCCCGCCCAGGTTTTGGCCAAAGTTGCTCTCGACCCCCCACACGCCGACCACCACGTTGGGCGCCACGCCGGTTTGCTGCTCGATGCGGCGCAGCGTGTCTTGCCACTTGGCGTACGCGGCGCGCCCGTCGGCCACGCGCTCGTCATCGACCAGCACGGCGATGTAGTCCCACACGGGCAGGGTGAACTCCGGCTGGCGATCCAGCAGCACCAGCACCGACGGGTCGGGCGCCAAGCCCTGGGTGAACCGGGTGAAGCTGGCGGCGTCGACGGCGCGGAACGCGGACGAGCCCTGCAACTGCGCCAGGCAGCTGCGGAAGGCGGCTTCATCCACCGCGGGCGGCTCCTGCGCGAAGGCGCTGCCCAGCAGCAAGGTGGTGGATGCCAGCGCCAGTGCGCTGCGCCGGACGGCGGCGAAGGGTTTGTTCATTCAAAAATGATAGCTGATTGCGCAGGCGTGGCTTGCGCCAAGGTGCAAATTCTTGCATCAACCACTGCGGCCAGGGCGCGCCCCGCAAGACCCCTAGGCGACAGCCGTGCCCCCTTGATGACGCTGCCAGACGGCGGTGCGCCGCTATGCTGATTGCCTGTCCAACCCGGGGCAAGCCGCCCCGCCAACCAAGGCAGCCATGAAAACATTCGAGACATTGGCCGAGCTGGCCGCCTGCACTGGCCAGGAGGTCGCGGTGAGCGACTGGCACACCGTCACGCAGCAGCACATCAACCAATTTGCCGACGCCACCGGCGACCACCAGTGGATCCACGTCGATCCTGAGCGCGCCAAGGCCGGCCCGTTTGGCACCACCATCGCGCACGGCTACCTCACGCTGTCGCTGCTGGCCGGGTTTTTTGACCGCACCCTCCGCGTGTCAAACGTGCGCATGGGCATCAACTACGGCTTGAACAAGGTGCGCTTTCCTTCGCCCGTGCCCGTCAACAGCCGCGTGCGTGCGCGCATGCACTTGATCGCCGTGGAGCCGGTAGAGGGCGGCAGCCAGCTGTCTTGGCAGGTCACGATGGAGCGCGAAGGCAGCGACAAGCCATGCTGCGTGGCCGAATCGATCGCGCGCTACTACGTCTGAATCTGCCCGCGCGGGCGCCCCAATCTGCGCGATCGGTCTGCGGCGCTGCGCGGTAGCGCGAGTGCGTGCTGTCGCTGAATTTGCTATAAAAATAGAAGCTGCTAGCGCACACCCGTGCTGCGCCGGAAGGTGTTTTTAGTTGTCTGGTAAGCCTACGCCCGCCAAGCGCAGCACCCGTGACAGTCGCAAGGCGCTGGAGCTGCTTGCGCCCCTAACTGGGCCTTGGGTTGGCCTGCGCACGTAAGGCGGTGACCGCCGCTTATCGCCTCGCGACCGTGCAATGCTCGCGCAACCCCGTTCTTACCGCCCCGTTCTTACCGCCCCGTTCACGCAGCCCAGCTCAGCGCAGTTTGCAGTCCGCCGGTTGCGCAGACTTCAGCCGTTCCGCACGGCCCACCGTGTCAGGGTGGGTGCTGAACCAGTCCCAGCCGCGCTCGCGCTTGGCTTCGGCCTGGGGTGCGTCGGCGGACGAAGAGGCCGAGGCCGCGGGTGCGGCCGATGCCTTGTCTTTGCGCGGTGCGGTGGTGCCTGGTTTGTTGGCTTTCTCGGTCCCGCCGTCGTTGCTGCCGTCGTCCCAGCGGTCGAGGCCCAGCAGCAGATCGGCCATGGGCGTGGTGGACAAGCCGCGCTGGCGCATCAGCGCCACGGCGTAGCAGTCGGATTCGGATTCGTGCCCGCGCTGGTAGGCCAGCCCGGTCAGCGCCGACGCGCCCATCTGCACCAGCGTGGACACATCCCCCAGCGCCAGGCCCAGGCCGACGTTCAGCACGCCTTGCTCGACCACCATGCGCGTGGTGTGGCGGTTTTCCACGTGGCCGATCTCGTGCGCCAGCACGCCCAGCAGCGCCGTGTCGCCGGTGCCCGGCACCGTGGCGGCTTGCTTGACCATGGCGTCGGTCATCACGATGGTGCCGCCGGGCAGGGCGAAGGCGTTGGGCCCCATCTTGGACCGGAATTCCAGCTTGTAGACGGGCTTGTAGTTGGGGTAACGGCGCATCGTGGGGGTAATGGCCGCCACCAGCTGGTTGAACTCGGCACGCAGCTGATCCTGCCGCGCCTTGGGCAGCTGGCTGGGCTTGAGGTAATTGGCGTCGATCTGCTCCATGGCCTGCGCGCTCAGCGACTGTTCCCAGCTGAGCGGCACGTGCCGCGTGATTTGCTCCGCCGCCCACGGCGTGCCCCAGCGGTAAAAGGCCGCCACGCCAGCCACGGCCAGCACCAGCACGGCCAGCAGCACGCGCCACTGGGTTTGCATGCGTTCGGCCAAAGGCGCGCGGTGGCGCGCGGCGGCCAGCGCGGCCTGCCAGCCCGCCACGTCGTCCACCTGCAGGCTGCCGTGCGGCCCCAGATCCACCGCCACGCGCGGTGGCGCCCGCCCGGCGGACCAGCGCTCGGGCCAGCCCACCTCGCGCGCCGCGAGACTCAGGCGCTCGTGCTCGCCATCCAGCGCTTTCAGCAAGAGGCGCGTGCCCCCGGCGTCTGGGCGCAGGGCGATCTGCACCGGCCGCGCGCGCGAACTGCGGCCGTCGAACCAGACGGCATTCAGCACGGCGGGCGCGGCGGTGGGCGCGGGCGAGGCGGGAGAGGTCATGGGGAGAAAGCGCAACGGGTGGTAGGCCAGCGCGTCAGCCGATCAGGTCCAGCCCCAAGGCGTCGGCTGCGGCGTCGCCAAAGGCGCCTTGCTGCTTGACCAATTCACCTACCAGTTGGTCGGTGCCGCCTTTGATGTACAGCGTGACCGAGCCGACCTTGGCCGCATATTCGCTGGCCACGGCAAACGGCCGGTAAAAGCCCAGGGTGATCAGCGTGAGCAGCAGGTTCTTGATCTTCAGCCAGATGAAGGCGCCGGTCTTGAGCGAAGTCTTGGACCGCGCGATGTGCGCCACGCCAATGTTGTTCCACACCAGCTGGAACATGCGCGCTTCGCGGTAGGCGCGCGCAGGCACCGACAGCATGAACATCAGCAACAGCATCACCACGAAGGCCAAGATGCCCATCAGAATCGCGGTCAGGATGTTGCTGCCCGCCCATTCCTTGGCCAGGTAACCCGCCGCCACGGTGAGGGTGCTGAACGCAAGGCCCACCAGCACCAGCGCGATGACGAAGAACAAGGCCGTGGCCAGCCACACCTTCACGAAGTCGGCGTACACCGGCTTCCAGTGCCCCACCTGCCCGCCAATGCGTGCGCGGGCCACCAGCAGGCGGCGGTAGTTGTATTCCAGGCGGATGGCGCACAGCAGCGTCAGCACTACGCACAGCAGGCCCAAGCCGATCACCGCCGGGATGAGTGCGGGCAGCTTCAGCGCGGGCCCGTCGCCTGCGGTGCCGATGGGCGGATGCGGCGAGATGGCCGCAGCGATGAAGAAGAACGCCGTCCAGATGGCGGCGGCGGCGAATACGGGCCAGCTGGCCAGATACACCTCTTTCCACGTCGCGGTGAAGGCCATGCGAATGCCGCGCCAGCGCGTGGCGCCCAGGCGAAAGCGCATGGCCCCGGCCCACAGGACAGGCGCCGCCGCCGCGAAGGCGAACAGCAGCAGGCTGGCCGCCAGTTGCTGGCCCGTCTGCATCGCCAGCTTGTACGCCACGTACAAGCCTGCAAACGCCAGAAAGCCGAACACCATGCGCCGCTGCGATGCGACAAACTCCAGCGGGCTGCCCGCCACCTGCGTGTGGCTGTAGAAATACTGCGCCGTGCGCCGCCGCGCCCAGGGCGTGTAAATGCCCAGCGTGACGATCGACAACAGCACGTTGACGATCCACACGCGGAAATATTCGCCGCCCGAGCCGGTGAATTCAACCGGCTGCTTTTCAATGGGGGCGCTTCGCCGCTCGGGCGGTCTGGCCGCTGCCGCGGTGCGCAATTGGTCAACCATCGCCTTGATTCCCTCGTCCTCGCTTCGCTTTTGTGGATGGGCAGTGTAGAGGCTGCAAGCGCTGCGGCAGACGTGCGCCGCGCTCTACCGCGCTCAGCCGATCAGGTCCAGCCCAAAGGCGTCGGCCGCCGCATCGCCAAACGCGCCTTGCTCCTGCACCAGTTCGCCGCGCAGTTGATCGAGGTTGCCCTTCACGTACAGGCTGACCGAGCCGACCTTGGCTGCGTATTCGCTGGCCATGGCGAACGGTCGGTAAAACCCGAGGGTCAGGAAGGAAAGCAGCACGTTCTTCACCCGCAGCCGCAGGTACGCGCTGGTGCGCAGCCGGGTGCGCGTGCGCACCATCTGGCCGAAGCCCGCGCTGTTCCACACCAGCTGAAACAGCCGCGCCTCGCGCCAGGCGCGCGCGGGCAGGCTGGCCAGCACCAGGGTCAGCACGGTCAGCACGCCCATCAGCAGGCCGACCACCACCACGCCATTGGGACTGGCCAACCAGCGCGACGCCTGGTACATGACGGTGCTCAAGCCCACCCACGTGGCGACCAGGACCGGCAGGCCGAGCAAGAAGATGCCCAGCGCCCCCAGCCACACCCGCAGGAAGCTGGCGTAGCCCAATTTCCAGCGCCCCATCTGCCCGCCCATGCGCACGCGCGACAGGCGCAGGCGCGTGTAGTTGAAGTCCAGCCGAATCACGCACAGCAGTGTTGCCAATGCGGCCGCGCCCAGCAGCGCCCACATCAAGGCGGGCACGTCGTCCTGGCCGATCACCCAGGTCTTGATCCACGATTCATCCGGGGTCAGCGCCTCGGCGGTGAAAAACACGCCCACCCACACGGCCGCCACGACGAACACCGGCCATGAAGCCGTGTACACCTCTTTCCACGTCGCGACGAAAGCCAGGCGGATGCCGCGCCAGCGCGTGGCGCGGTACCGAAACCGCATGGCGCTGGCCCACACGAAGGGCGCCAGCACGGCGAAGGCAGCCGCCAGCAGCGTGGTGGCCAGGTCCTGCTCGGTGTACACCGCCAGCTCGTACGCGGCGTAGAAGCCGAAATACACCAGAAAGCCGAACACCATGCGGCGCAGCTCGGCCACGAATTCCAGCGGGCTGCCCGCGATCTGGGTGTGGCCGTAGAAATACTGCGCGGTGCGGCGCCGGGCCCAGGGGGTGTACAGGCTGAGGGTGACGACGCTCAGCACGATGTTGACCACCCACACGCGGAAATACTCGGCGCCAGAGCCCGTGAACGCCACCCGGTACGTGTCGATGCCGCGCAGCATCGACGGGCGGCCGGTGCGCGCCGCAGCCTTGGGGACGGGCACTGAGGCCATCCGGTGTACTCCCTTGCTCCTGAAGGCCCGCTGTGCACGGGCCGAAGCCAGTGTAGCGGCGTGTAACGACCGCCGGGGTGGCGCAGATCAGGAAAGTGGACGGGCGGCCGTGGCCGCCAGCGCTACGGTGCGGCGCCCAGCGCGCGGATGTGCTCGACGTGCGCCAGCATGGATCGCTTGGCGATGGGCCATACGCGCGGGTGCACGTCGTCGTAGGCCGCGGCAACCCAGTCGTCCATGCTGCCACCCGGCGCGGCCAGCATGGCGGCCAGCACTTTGGCCTCGCGCGCCAGGCGGTGCTGCTTCAGCTGGGCGATGACCTGCGCCGCGTTGCCCAGCACGTAGCCGTGCGCGGGCAAGATGAACTGCACGCCGTCGCTTTGGCAAATGTCGGCCAGCCGGTCCAGCGAATCGAGGTAGTCGCCCATGTGGCCGTCGGGCGGGTCGACGACCGTGGTGCTGCCGTTCAGGATGTGGTCGCCGCTGAACAGCAGGCCGTCTTCTTCCAGCACGAAGCACACGTGGTTCGCAGCATGTCCGGGGGTGAACACTGTGCGCAGCGTGTGGGTGATTTCGCCTTCTGGCGCAGTCACAGTCAGCGCCAGGCGCTCATTATTTTGTAGCTCACGGTCGGGCGTGAACTGGCTGGCGGCGCGCGCCGTGGGGCGCGAGGCCAGGCCCAGGATGGGCGGCTTGGGGTCGCTGCACAGCGCCTGCAGCGGCTTGGCGCCGGGCGAATGGTCGGCGTGCGAATGCGTGCAGACGATGTACCTGATCTGGTCGCCCGCGGCGCGCCACAGGCGTTCGATGTGGGCCGCGTCGGCGGGGCCGGGGTCGATCACGATGTAACCGGTGCGCGGATCGCCCACCAGGTAGCTGTTGGTGCCCGGCCCGGTCATGAAGCCTGCGTTGCTGGCCGTCAGGCGCAGCACGTTTTTGAGCAGCGGCACGGGCTGGCGCGACTGCCAATCCAGATGGTGCAGCTGCTGCCCGTCGGGCGTGACCAGCGCCAGCTCGCCAAAAGGCGCTTCGTGCTCCATATAGCGCGCGTCTTCGCCAGCCAGCCAACCGGCGCGCGGGCAGCTGGTCCACAGCGGCTGCTCACCCGTGCAGGCCGCCAGCACGCTGGCTACGTCGGGATAGGCCTGCAGGCGCTCCAGCGTGCGAAGGGTGGGGAAGATCATGAAGAACTGGCCCGCAGCGTGGCGCGCCAGCGCGTCGGCCGGGCGCACCCAGACGGGCTCGAACTGCTCTGCCTCGTCGGCCACCGGGGTCTGGCCCTCGGGCATGCGCGCCACCAGGAACGGCACGTCAAAGCGGCGGGGCAGGTCGCGGTCGGTGATCCAGTGCGCCAGCGTGTAAACGTCGGCCGCGGCCAGCGTCAGGCCGCGCGCGGCGCATTGGGGGGCCAGCGGCGCGGCGCGGTCCAGCGTGGCGATGTCGGCTGCTGTGGCCGGTTGGCCATCGGCGTGGCGGGCCAGCAGCACGCCCAGCTCTTCAAAACTCTCGCGGATGGCGGCGATGGCTTGCGTGAGTTGCGCGTCGCTTTGCGAGGGGCGGCGCGTGGCGTGGGCGTGCGACTGGGTGTCGCCCTCGTCGATGGTGCCGCCGGGAAACACGTAGGCACCTGGGGCAAAGCTGGCGGTGGCCGAGCGGCGCGTCATCAGCACTTGCATGCCTTGCGCACCGTCGCGCAGCAGCAAGACGGTGGCCGCGGGGCGCGTGGGCGCGGGGTCGCGCTGCGGGTGCAGCAACTGGCTGGGGCGTGGCATGCGCGCGATTATGGGTGTGGACTCTGGCGCGGTGTGTCACCGGCGGATACGCCGGCGCAGGGTATTGCGGGGAAGCCCGAATGAGAAACGGTTGACAAAACACAAGGTTTTTGGGCCCTCGACCCCCAGTTCAGGGGCTGGCGGCTGCTCGGCCTTGTGAATACCATGCGCCCCGAATATGCAAACAAAGGTATTGGGCCGGAGACTGCGGTGATGCCAGCTTGGCCTTTCCCGCGCGCCCTTGCCACCCCGCGACTTGATCGAGACCCGCCATGCACGCACTGACATCCCAACGCTTTTCACTGCCCCAACGCGCCCTGGCTTCAGCCGGCCTCGGACTGGCCTTGCTGGCCGGGCTGGCCGTCAGCACTTCCGCGCACGCGCAGGCGGGCAACCCCTTGCCGCGCTGCAAGGCGAGTGAAAACGCCTTCTACCTGCTTCGCTACGCCGAGGGCAACCCTGGCACCAACACGCTGGTCAAGGTCGGCGTGTCCGGCACCGGCGCCGGGCTGACGGCTACGCAGACGACGGTCTGGACGGGCCAATCGCCTGGTACGGTGGCGGCGGGCATGCGGCCGCAGGACGGGTACATCTACGGCGTTAGGGCGCTTTCGGCCGATACCTCCGACGCGCCGGCCACCTGGCAGCAGGACTATCGCGCCTTCCAGGTGGTGCGCTACGGCGATGCGGGCGCGCAAAACCTGGGGGTGATCGACGCCAGCGCCTTCGCGACCACCGGCACCCCGGCGCACAGCATCTTCGATCCGTCCCCCAACCCCAACTTCAACGCCGCCGACATCGACCCGGTGACCGGCTACCTGGTGGTTGGCATGCTGCGCGTGGGCGCGTATGGCCGCAGCGGCGGCACGGTGCAGCAGATGCAGACCCTGCTGCACATCGACGTGACCACCACCCCGCCCAAGCTGGTGAAGGTAACCAACCTGAGCGCGCCGATCCTGCTGAATTCGTCCGGCGACTTCGCCATTGACGCCACCGGCACCTACGCCTATGGCATCAGCTACCGGTCGCCTGTGCGAAGCGGGTTTTCCATCACTACACCCGCCGCGTCCTACTACTGGCGGGCAGATCTCAACAGCGGCGCGGTGACGCAGACCGTGGCCAGCCTGCCTGTATCGAACAACGTGTCCGATCTCCTGTTCCTGCCCAAGGCGGGCGACCAGCCCTATGGCGGCGCCGCGCAGCTGGCGGACGGCACCTTCGCCTTTTTTGCCAACCAGACGCCTCTTGGGGTGGCAGGCGGCAGCTTCACAGAAGGGCGCCTGCTGAACGTCGACGCCAGCGGCACGGTGCTGGGTTACGCCGCCATCGCGCCCGGGTCCAACTCGGCGGACGCCACCCGCTGCCTGACCGAGCAGATCGATCCCGTGCCCAGCGTGGGCTTCTGGGGCCTGGTGCTGATGAGCCTGGGCCTGGGCGCGTTCGCCTGGCGCCGGCAGCGCAGCCGGGGCTGAGCCGGTCGGCTGGGGCCGGCTGGCCTGCGGGCGCCGCGAATGCGTTGCCGCTGCCCCAGCGGCGCGGCGTGGGCGCGATCTACTCTGCTGATCCCCGGCGCTGATCGCCTGCGACGAGCCGGCGTGTGCGGCCTCCTCGTCCAGGTTGCTTTCTGATGATTTTGGCCTCTGGCGCAGGCGGCACCAGCGCTGGCAGCTATCAAAATTGAAGTGATTGTGAGCCTCCGCGCGGCTCCCTCGTGCGCGCTGAGCGGCTACTGAGCGGCTGCCGAGTGCCTGCCCTCCGCCACCCATCAACCGCATCGCCCACGTCCGTCACGTTTGCTCATGCCTGCACACACTTGGCAACCGGGTGATAGCAAGCACTGACTAGAATTTTCGGAGGACGGGCCAGGCGATGCGCCCCGGCGCGGGAACTTCGTTCTGGCGCGGGCGTCTGCCAAGGGGCGCGCCCCGGCTGCGGCGCCGGTTGGGCGTGATTCGTCGGGGTTTGTGGTCGGGCCACATCGGTCTGGCGTGCCCACTCGCAAGCGCACCGGCGCGGCGCGATCAGGCCGCCTATGGGTGCGCGGCACCACGGTTTTCTTTGGCTGAGCGAGGCGGCTGCGGCGTGCGGCGGCACTGGACGCGGGCCGCGAAGGAGGTATTTCCCGTTTTGACGCAAGCAAGCTTCTCGGCGCCCGGCAAGCAGGTGTCGACGTTTTCCGCCGACCCACCGCCGCCGCCCGGCGCGCTGACGTACAACCCCGCGCTGGACGGCCTGCGCGGCGTGGCCATCGTGCTGGTGATCCTGTCGCACGCGCACGCGCCGCTGTTTGAAGGGGCGTTTTACGGGGTTGACCTGTTCTTCGTGCTCAGCGGCTACCTGATCACCTCGCTGCTGCTGCAGGAGCTGGGCGGCACCGGCCGCATCCAGTATTGGCGCTTTTACCGCCGCCGCTTCTACCGGCTGATGCCCGCGCTGCTGTTCTTTCTGGCCGCCTACTGCCTGCTGGCGCCGCGGCTGTGGCCGGGCATCGAAGGCGTGTACAGCGACGCGCTGGTGTCCGCGCTGTACCTGGCCGACTACGGCATCGCCTTCTTCGACCAGCCCGACGCGCTGCTGCACATGTGGTCGCTGTCCGTGGAAGAGCACTTCTACCTGATCTGGCCGCCGCTGCTGGCCCTGCTGGTGCGCCGCACGCCCCGTGGCCAGCTGTGGCGCGCCATCGCGGCGCTGGTGGTGCTGGGCTGGGCGTGGCGCGTGCTGTGGGTGGTGCAGGGGCAGCAGTTCTACGAGATCTTCTTTCGCTTCGACACCCGCACCACGGGCCTGCTGACCGGCGCGCTGCTGGCCGCGCTGGTGCTGGAGCAACCGCGCTGGTTCCAGGCGCTGCGCGCGCGCCTGCCGCATTTCATGTGGCTGGTGCTGGCCGTGCCGCTGCTCATGGAGCAGGCCTGGGACGACATGAACGCCATGGTCTGGGGTATGACGGTGGTGGAGCTGGCCACCGCCCTGGTGCTGGTGGCGGTGCTGGTGCCGCGCGGGCCGGTGGCCGAAATGCTGAGCGCGCGCCCGCTGGTCACCATCGGCAAGCTGTCGTACGGCATCTATCTGTGGCATTACCCCGTGGTGCGCTATTTGCGGGCCGATCTGCCCTGGCAGGCGGTGGTGGTGCTGGGCTTCATCCTGTCTACCGCGCTGGCCGCCTTGTCTTACTACACCGTCGAGCGCTGGGCGCTGCGCCGCCGCGACGCGCCGCCGCGCGCCAAGCCAGGCGCTGAGGCAGCCAGCGCCGCGCCAAGGGCAGGCGGCTCAGGCGGCGAAGGCGCCACGCCGGCCCAGGCCGCGGCCGGTGGCGCCATGGCCGCGCCCAGGGGCTGGTGGGGTGCGCTGACCGGCGCCGCGTTGGCCCGGGCCGCCGAATCGCCCGCCGTGCAAACCGGCGACGTGGCCCCTGAATCCACCCCGCTTGCGCTTGCGCTGGCGCCCGGCGAAGGTGCCGTGCGCCTGCCCGCCGCGCAGCCAGATCACCAGCCCATCGCGCCCCCGCCGCTGGCGGCCGCCGTGCTGGCCCCGGCCGTGGCGGTGCCGGCCGACGCGCCCGTGCCCATTCACCCACGCGCGCACTGGCCCGTGGCGCTGCGGGCCAGCGCGTATTCGCTGGTCTACCGCATGTCGTACCGGCGCGGCGCCTACCGCTTCGCCGCGCGGCACGGCGCCACCGCCCGCACCGCGATGGGCCACGCCTTGCGCAAGCGCCGGCCCGGCGCAAGCCCGGCGGGCCGCGCGGCCCACGCGCGCGCCTGGGCGGGCGGGTTTTCAGGCGGATAGCAGGGCGGCGTTCGTACTAGCGGATGAGGGCAGGGCGCCCGACCGCCGAGCCTGATTGCTATTGAAGGAATAGCTGCCAGCGCTGATCCAAAGGGCGCTGTAGGCCAAATAGGTTGATGAAACCGCGTCGCTCCGCCTGGCGCGCCACCCGCTGCCCATCACCCGCTTCATACACGCACCGGCGCCCCGGCGCGCCCCGCGTGCGTGCGCGCCATGGCGTTGGCCGCGCCGTCCAGCGCGCTGCAGATCAGCCAGTACACCGCGCCCACCACCAAAAACACCTCAGCCGGGCGCACCATCAGCTGGGCGTTGACCTGCGTGGCCAGGAACGACAGCTCTGGCACGCCCACGATGTACGCCAGTGAGCTGTCTTTCACCAGCGTCACCCACTGGTTGATGAACGACGGCAGCATCATCCGCAGCGCCTGCGGCAGCACCACCTGGCGCAGCGCGCCCCAGCGGGTGAAGCCCAGCGCCAGCGCGGCGTTCCACTGCGACGCGCCCACCGCCTCGATCCCCGCCGCCACCGCGTGCCCCAGGTAGGCACCACTCACCAGCGCCAGCGCCGCCACCACCGACACAGCGCCGGGCACCGCCACGCCGAACAGCACCGGCAGCAGAAAGTACGTCCAGAAGATCAGCATCAGCACCGGAATGGCGCGCAAAAAGCCCAGCACCGTGCGCAGCCCCACCAGCGCTGCGCCGCGCGCCATCACCAGCGCGATGCCGAATGCCAGCCCCAGCGCCGCTGACAGCACGGCGCCGCTGGCGGCCAGGATCAGCGTCAGCAGCGCGCCGCCGGGCGGGCCCTCGGGGAAGGTGCCCCACAGCAGATAGCCCAGGTCGTTGTGCAGAAAAGAAAAGTCCATCGCGCGGCTCCTTTGTGCGGCCGGTTACGCGGCGCCGGGCCGGCGCTGCAGCCGCCGCTGCCACCACGCGCCCGCCAGCGCCAGCAGCCCGATGGCGGCGATGTACAGCACGGTGGACACGCCGTACACCTGAAACGTCTTCCACGTCTCGGCCTCCACCTGCCGCGTGCGGTAGGACAGCTCCATCAGCCCGATCGCCATGCCCAGCGACGTGTTCTTCAGGATGTTCATCGACTGGCCGATCAGCGGCGCCGCGGCGATGCGCAGCGCCTGCGGAAACACCACCTGCGTCAGCACCTGCTGGGGGGTAAAGCCCAGCGCCATCGCAGCCTGGCGCTGGCCCGACGGCACGCCGCGCAGGCCCGAGCGGATGTCTTCACCCACGTAGGCGGTGGAATACGCCACCAGCCCGACGGTGGCGGCCAGAAACTCAAACGACGGCCAACTCACCAGCGTGACGCCGCCCACCGCCAGCGCGTGCGGCGTGTTCAGCCACGGCAGCACGCCTTCGTGCAGCAGCGCGGGCAGGCCGAAGTACCAGAAGAACAGCTGCACCAGCAGCGGCGTATTGCGAAACACAGACAGGTACAAGCCCGCCAGGCGCCGCGCCAGCGGGCCACCGTATTCGCGCGCAGCCGCCAGCATCAGGCCCAGCGCCAGCGATGCGGCGATCACCAGCACCGAAGTCCATAACGTGGTCAGCAGCCCTTCACCCAGCCAGGCCAGGTAGTGGGGCGCCAGAAAAGAAGGCAAGCCGTTCATGCGGGGGTGCAGCGGGCCGTGTCCCGCCGCTCAAAAAAGGGAAAAGGGCAGCGCGGGACGCTGCCCGAAAACGCCGCAACCCGCTGCCACCGGGCGCGGGTTGCGAACCAGGAGCCCACGCGGGCTGAGCGCGGGTGGAACGTGGATCGAACGTGGACCGGTCAGCCCGCCCGCGCCGCCGCCCCTGCCGTGGCCCCAGCGCCGCGAATCGGCGTGCAAGGCCCCTGGCGGCGCGCGGCGTGGGCCGGCGCCATCAGCCAGCGGTTTTGTCGCCGATCTTGTAGATGCGCTTGAGCGGCGTCTTGCTCTTGGGGCCAAACCACGTGTCGTAGATCTTCTGCGCGCGGCCATCGGCCTCCAGCTCGCGCAGCGTCTGGTTGACGAACTCGGTCAGCGCCGTTTCGCCCTTGGGCACGCCCACGCCGATGTAGTCCTGCGAAATGGCGAACGGCGGCACCTCGTACTTGTCGCGGTCGGGCACGTTGGCCAGCAGCCCGATCAGCTTGGGCCCGTCTTGCGAGATGGCCTGCACGTTGCCGTTGCGCAGCGCCGCAAAGGCAAAAGGCGTGTCGTCATAGGCCACCAGCGTGGCCTTGGGGTACTGCTGGCGCAGCTGGATCTCGTTGGTCGTGCCCTTGTCCACGCCGATGCGCAGGCCAGACAGCTGCTCGGGCGACTTCAAAAAGCCCTTCTTGGCGACGAACTGCGTGCCCGAGGCGAAATACGGAATGCTGAAGTTGACGGCCTGCTTGCGCTCTTCGGTGATGGTGAAGTTGGCCAGCACCAAATCGACCTTGCCCGACGTAAGCAGTGGCACGCGGTTGGCCGGGTTGGTGGGCAGCACTTCCAGCTTCACGCCCAGCTTCTTCGCCAGTTCGTTGGCGTAGTCCACGTCCAGGCCGACGATCTTGCGCGTCTTCGGGTCCACGTAGCCGAAGGGCGGGTTGGCGTCGAAGGCGGCCACGCGCAGCACGCCGGCTTTCTTCACGTCGTCCAGTTTGTCGGCCCACACGGCGCCTGCGCCGAAGGTGAGGGTGGCGGCCAGCAAGGCCAGGCGGGTTGCGCGAATCATGGTTCAGGTTCTTTCCGGGATGCAATTCACCAAAGCGGGTGGGCCGCAGCTCCCATCTGCAGCGCCATGCCCCAGTGTGGTGCGCCAGTAGCGAATCACCAACGACTGAGTTTTCATATTCATATGAGCGTCAATCGGGTTAACCCTGAGTGCGATGCGGGGATGGGCAACGGCGCTTTTCAAGGCGAATCGGGCGCTGTCGCACACTGAACCTGCGCTGGCAGCTATCAAAAAAAGAGTGATCTGGATGCGGCGGACTTGCCACCGACGCCCGCCGTACTGCCGGCGATGGCGCGCTGTGCGGTGACGGGCGCGACGTGCCTTGCTGGGGCCGACAAACGGGGTCAGAACATAATCCGGGCATGGCACGCCTGTCCCGCCTCAGCCTTCCCGGCCGTCTTCACCACATCCTGCAGCGCGGCAACAACCGCCAGGCGGTGGTGCTGGACGACGAAGACCGCGCCGCCTTGCTGCAGGCGCTGCGCGACGAGGCCGCGCAGGCGCAGGTCGCCGTGCACGCCTACGTGCTGATGGACAACCACCTGCACCTGCTGGCCACGCCGGCCACGGCCGAGGGTGTGTCGCAGATGATGCAGGGGCTGGGCCGGCGCTACGTGCGCGCCTTCAACCGGCGCCACGGGCGCAGCGGCACCCTGTTCGAGGGGCGCTACCGCAGCACCTTGCTGCAGCCCGAGCCGCACCTGCTGCCGGCTATGGCGTACCTGGACCTGAACCCGGTGCGCACCGGGCAGGCGGCCCGCGCGGCCGACTGGCCCTGGTCCAGCCACGGCCACTACGCCGGGCTGCGCCAATCCGACTGGCTGCAAACGCACCCCCTGTACTGGGCGTTGGGCAACACGCCCTTTGCACGCCAGCAGGCTTATGCGGATGCGGTGCAGGCGGGCATCAGCCAGCAGCAGCACGCCGCTTTGGGGCGCGCCGTGCACAGCGGCTGGGCGCTGGGCGATGAGGATTTTCTGGCGCAAGTGCAGGCCGAGGCCGATCGCCGCGTCACGCCGGGCCGGCCCGGGCGGCCGCGCAAACCGGCTGAATCAGAATAAAAACAGGGCCCAGCGCCCTGTGAGTGTGCGCTGGCAGCTATCAAATATGATGTGTCCCCAATATCAAATCCGCAGAAATATTGCTGGTTTTAATGATGATCTGACCCCATTAAAAAGTGCTTGGCACGCTTGCTGCACTGCACTATGCTTGCCATCCCCCGATGAATTGCACGATGGAGCGCGTCATGACTACGCCTGCCGAAAAAGAACACCTGAAGCACGCCGGCCTGTACGACCCGGCGCATGAGCACGACGCCTGCGGCGTTGGCTTTGTGGCGCACATCAAGGGCGAGAAAAGCCACGCCATCGTCACCAACGCGCTCAAGATCCTCGAAAACCTGGACCACCGCGGCGCCGTGGGCGCAGACCCGCTGATGGGCGACGGCGCCGGCATCCTGATCCAGATGCCCGACGCGCTGTACCGCGAAGAAATGGCCAAGCAGGGCGTGAACCTGCCGCCGCCCGGCGAATACGGCGTGGGCATGATCTTCCTGCCCAAAGAGCACGCCAGCCGCCTGGCCTGCGAAGAAGAGATGGAGCGCGCCATCCGCGCCGAAGGCCAGGTGCTGCTGGGCTGGCGCGACGTGCCGGTCAACCGCGACATGCCCATGTCGCCGCTGGTGCGCGCCAAAGAGCCGATCATCCGCCAGGTGTTCATCGGCCGCGGCACCGACGTGATCGTGCAGGACGCGCTGGAGCGCAAGCTGTACGTGATCCGCAAGACCGCCAGCGCCGCCATCCAGCGCCTGAAGCTGAAGTACAGCAAGGAATACTACGTTCCAAGCATGAGCAGCCGCACGGTGATCTACAAGGGGCTGCTGCTGGCCGACCAGGTGGGTACCTACTACCGCGACCTGGAGGACGAGCGTTGCGTGTCGGCCCTGGGCCTGGTGCACCAGCGCTTTTCCACCAACACCTTCCCCGAATGGCCGCTGGCGCACCCGTACCGCTACGTGGCACACAACGGCGAGATCAACACCGTCAAGGGCAACTACAACTGGATGCGCGCCCGCGAAGGCGTGATGAGCTCGCCCGTGCTGGGCGCCGACCTGACCAAGCTGTACCCCATCAGCTTCCCCGACCAATCCGACACCGCCACGTTCGACAACTGCATCGAGCTGCTGACGATGGCGGGCTACCCGCTGGCGCAGGCGGCCATGATGATGATCCCCGAGCCGTGGGAGCAGCACACCACCATGGACGAGCGCCGCAAGGCGTTCTATGAATACCACGCCTCCATGCTGGAGCCGTGGGACGGCCCGGCGTCGATCGTCTTCACCGACGGCCGCCAGATCGGCGCCACGCTGGACCGCAACGGCCTGCGCCCCAGCCGCTACTGCATCACCGACGACGACATCGTCATCATGGGCTCGGAATCCGGCGTGCTGCCGGTGCCTGAGCACAAGATCGTCAAGAAATGGCGCCTGCAGCCCGGCAAGATGTTCCTGATCGATCTGGAACAGGGCCGCATGATCGACGACGAGGAGGTCAAGGCCAGCCTGGCCAATGCCAAGCCCTACAAGCGCTGGATCGAAGATCTGCGCATCCGCCTGGACGACGTCGAGCAGCCCGTGGCGGGCGACGACGCGAAAGAAGTGCCCATCGCCGAAACCGAGCCCCAGGCCGCTGGCGTGGAAACCACCGCCCCCGCCGTGCTCGATCTGCAACAGGCTTTCGGCTACACGCAGGAAGACATCAAGTTTCTGATGAGCCCGATGGCCGCCAACGGCGAAGAGGGCATCGGCTCGATGGGCAACGACAGCCCGCTGGCCGTGCTGTCCGACAAGAACAAGCCGCTGTACAGCTACTTCAAGCAGCTGTTCGCGCAGGTGACCAACCCGCCGATCGACCCGATCCGCGAAGCCATCGTGATGAGCCTGGTCAGCTTCATCGGCCCCAAGCCGAACTTGCTGGACATCAACCAGGTCAACCCGCCGCTGCGCCTGGAAGTCAGCCAGCCGATCCTGGACGCGGCCGACATGGTTAAGCTGCGCCAGATCAAGCGCCACACGCAGGGCAAGTTCAGCTCGGCCGTGCTGGACATCACCTACCCGCTGGCCTGGGGCCCCGAAGGCGTGGAAGCGCGCTTGGCCAGCCTGTGCGCGCAGGCCGTGGACGCCATCAAGGGCGGGCACAACATCCTGATCCTGAGCGACCGCAGCGTCGGCCCCGACAACGTCGCCATCCCGGCGCTGCTGGCGTTGTCCAGCGTGCACCAGCACCTGATCCGCGAAGGCCTGCGCACCAGCGCCGGCCTGGTGGTGGAAACGGGCAGCGCCCGCGAAGTGCACCACTTCGCCGTGCTGGCGGGCTACGGCGCCGAGGCCGTGCACCCCTGGCTGGCCATGGAAACGCTGGCGGCCATGCACAAGGACCTGCCGGGCGAGCTGAGTGGCGACAAGGCCATCACCAACTACGTCAAGGCGATCGGCAAGGGCCTGTCCAAGATCATGTCCAAGATGGGCGTGAGCACCTACATGAGCTACTGCGGTGCGCAGCTGTTCGAGGCCATCGGCATCAACACCGCCACCATCGCCAAGTACTTCACCGGCACCGCCAGCCGCGTGGAAGGCATCGGCGTGTTCGAGATCGCGGAGGAGTCCTTCCGCCGCCATCGCGCCGCCTTCAGCGACGACCCGGTGCTGGCCGGCATGCTGGATGCGGGTGGTGAATACGCTTGGCGCACCCGCGGCGAAGAGCACATGTGGACGCCCGACGCCATCGCCAAGCTGCAGCACAGCACGCGCGCCAACAGCTTCAACACCTACAAGGAATACGCGCAGCTGATCAACGACCAGAGCCGCCGCCACATGACGCTGCGCGGCCTGTTCGAGTTCAAGGTCGACCCGGCCAAGGCCATTCCGCTGGACGAGGTGGAGCCTGCTGCCGAGATCGTCAAGCGCTTTGCCACCGGCGCCATGTCGCTGGGCTCGATCAGCACCGAGGCGCACGCCACGCTGGCCGTGGCCATGAACCGCATCGGCGGCAAGAGCAACACCGGCGAAGGCGGCGAAGACCCGGCGCGCTACCGCAATGAGCTCAAGGGCATCCCGATCAAGCAGGGTGAAACGCTCAAATCGATCATCGGCGACGACGTGGTCGAGGTGGACCTGCCGCTGCAGGCGGGCGATTCGCTGCGCTCGCGCATCAAGCAGGTGGCGTCGGGCCGCTTTGGCGTGACGGCCGAGTACCTGACCAGCTCTGACCAGATCCAGATCAAGATGGCCCAGGGCGCCAAGCCGGGCGAGGGCGGCCAGCTGCCCGGCGGCAAGGTGTCCGAGTACATCGGCAAGCAGCGCTATTCGGTGCCCGGCGTGGGCCTGATCAGCCCGCCGCCGCACCACGACATCTATTCCATCGAGGATCTGGCGCAGCTGATCCACGACCTGAAAAACGTGGCGCCGCACAGCGATATCAGCGTCAAGCTGGTGTCTGAAGTGGGCGTGGGCACCATCGCCGCAGGCGTGGCCAAGTGCAAGAGCGACCACGTGGTGATCGCCGGGCACGACGGCGGCACGGGCGCATCACCCTGGTCGTCCATCAAGCACGCGGGCAGCCCGTGGGAAATCGGTTTGGCCGAAACGCAGCAGACGCTGGTGCTCAACCGCCTGCGCGGGCGCATCCGCGTGCAGGCCGACGGCCAGATGAAGACTGGCCGCGACGTCGCCATCGGCGCGCTGCTGGGCGCCGACGAATTCGGCTTTGCCACCGCGCCGCTGGTGGTCGAAGGCTGCATCATGATGCGCAAATGCCACCTGAACACCTGCCCGGTGGGCGTGGCCACGCAAGACCCGGTGCTGCGCAAGAAGTTCACCGGCCGTCCTGAGCACGTGGTGAACTACTTCTTCTTCGTCGCCGAAGAAGTGCGCCAGATCATGGCGCAGCTGGGCATCCGCCAGTTCGACGACCTGATCGGCCGCAGCGACCTGCTCGACATGAAGCAGGGTCTCGAGCACTGGAAGGCGCGCGGCCTCGATTTCAGCCGCCTGTTCGCCCAGCCGAACGTGCCGGACGATGTGCCGCGCTTTCACGTGGCGAAACAGGACCACGGCCTGGCCAAGGCACTGGACGTGCGCCTGATCGAGAAAGCCCGCCCCGCCATTGAAAAGGGCGAGGCCGTCAAGATCATGGACACGGCGCGCAACGTGAACCGCTCGGTCGGCGCCATGCTGTCCGGCGCGGTGACCAAGGCGCACGCCGAAGGCCTGCCGGACGACACCATCCGCATCCAGCTCGAAGGCACCGGCGGCCAGAGCTTTGGCGCCTTCCTGTGCAAGGGCATTACGCTGTTCCTGATCGGCGAAGCCAACGACTACACCGGCAAGGGCTTGTCGGGCGGCCGCATCGCCATCCGCCCCAGCCTGGACTTCCGCGGCGCCGCGCACGACAACATCATCGTCGGCAACACGGTGATGTACGGCGCCACCACCGGTGAAGCCTTCTTCAGCGGCGTGGCGGGCGAACGCTTTGCCGTGCGCCTGTCGGGCGCCACCACGGTGGTGGAAGGCACGGGCGACCACGGCTGCGAATACATGACCGGTGGCACCGTCGTGGTGCTGGGCAAGACCGGCCGCAACTTCGCCGCGGGCATGAGCGGCGGCGTGGCCTACGTGTACGACGAAGACGGCCAGTTCGCCAAGCGCTGCAACCTGTCGATGGTCACCCTGGAAAAAGTGGTGCCTTTTGCCGAGCAGCGCGCTGCGGGCGACGTGGGTATCTGGCACCGCGGGCAGACCGACGAAGAGCAGCTGCGCAAGCTGCTGGACGACCACCTGCGCTGGACAGGCAGCCGCCGCGCCCGCGAACTGCTCGACAACTGGGCCGCCTCGCGCGAGAAGTTCGTCAAGGTGCTGCCGACCGAGTACAAGCGCGCGCTGGGCGAGATTCATGCCAAGAAACAGGCTGCGGCGCAGGCTGCACCAGCGCAAGGCGCTTCTAAAAACGTAGCGGTTGCTGCGAAGTAAGGCGCCTGATGGAACTGGTTGGCATGCTCGACTCGCCGTACGTGCGGCGCGTGGCGGTTTCACTGGGCCTGATGGGGCTGCCGTTTCAACTGCGGCCCCTGTCGGTGTTCAGCACGTTCGATCAGTTTCGTGCCATCAACCCGGTGGTGAAGGCGCCTACGCTGATCACCGATGGCGGCGCGGTGCTGATGGATTCGAGCCTCATCCTGGACTACGCCGAGCAGTTGCCCGGCAAGCGCCGCAGCCTGATGCCCGCTGATCTGGACGAGCGAGTGCGCGTGCTGCGCGTCACCGGGTTCGCCCTGGCCGCGTGCGAAAAGGCCGTTCAGCTGGTGTACGAGCGCAAGCTGCGGCCTGCAGACAAGCAGCATGCGCCTTGGCTGCAGCGCGTTCAGACCCAGTTGCACGCCGCCTGCGAAGCGCTGGAGGCCGAACTGGTGGCCGCGCCGCTGCCCAGCGCGGAAGAAACGATGGACCAGGCCGGCGTCAGCGCCGCGGTAGCCTGGCTGTTCATTCAAAAGGCGCTTCAGCCGGGCGACGTGCCCGCCGAACGCCTGCCAGGGCTGGCCGCCCATTCGGCCCGCGCCGAAGCCTTGCCCGCCTTTGTCAGTGCGCCCTTTGACTCCAGCGGCTGGAAGCCGCTCTGAGTGCCAGCGCACCGCCAAGACCCACGAGAACCAGCAAAAAGAAACTGAGAGCACCCTATGGGAAAAGTCACCGGCTTCATGGAGTTTGACCGCATCGAAGAGGGCTACGCGCCCGTGGCCGAGCGGCTGAAGAACTACAAGGAATTCGTCATCGCGCTGGAAGACACGCAGGCACGCCAGCAGGGCGCGCGCTGCATGGACTGCGGCACGCCGTTCTGCAACAGCGGCTGCCCCGTGAACAACATCATTCCGGATTTCAACGATCTGGTGTACCGCGACGACTGGAAGAACGCCTTCGCGGTGCTGAACTCGACCAACAACTTCCCCGAGTTCACCGGCCGCATCTGCCCCGCCCCGTGCGAGGCCGCCTGCGTGCTGAACATCAACGACGACCCCATCGGCATCAAGTCGATCGAGCACGCCATCATCGACCGCGCCTGGAAGGAAGGCTGGGTCAAGCCCGAGCTGCCGCCCGTCAAGACCGGCAAGCGCGTCGCCGTGGTGGGCGCTGGCCCCGCAGGCATGGCCGCCGCGCAGCAACTGGCGCGCGCCGGGCACGACGTGACGCTGTTTGAAAAGAACGACCGCGTGGGCGGCCTGCTGCGCTACGGCATTCCCGACTTCAAGTTGGACAAAGAGCACATCGACCGCCGCGTGGAGCAGATGCAGGCCGAGGGCGTCACCATCCGCACCGGCGTGCTGATTGGCGCCATGCCCACCGAAGGCCCGGGCGCCAAGGTGACCAACCTCGCCACCGAAGTCATTCCGGCCGACAAGCTGACGGCCGACTTTGACGCCGTGCTGCTCACCGGCGGGGCCGAGCAATCGCGCGACCTGCCCGTGCCGGGGCGCGACTTGTCGGGCGTGCACTTCGCCATGGAACTGCTTCCGCAGCAAAACCGCGCCAACGCGGGCGACAAGGTCAAGGACGCTATCAGTGCCAAGGGCAAGCACGTCATCGTGATCGGCGGCGGCGACACCGGCAGCGACTGCGTGGGCACCAGCAACCGCCACGGCGCCAAGAGCGTCACGCAGTTCGAGGTGATGCCCATGCCGCCCGAGCAGGAAGACAAGCCGCTGACCTGGCCGTACTGGCCGATCAAGCTGCGGACCAGTTCCAGCCACGAAGAAGGTGCCACGCGCGAATTCGCCATCTCCACCAAGGAATTCGTGGGCGACGGCAAGAGCGGCAAGGTCAAGGCGCTGAAGACGGTGCAGATCGAATTCAAAGACGGCAAGCTGACCGAAGTGGCGGGCACCGAAAAAGAATGGCCCGCCGACCTGGTGCTGCTGGCCATGGGCTTTACCAACCCGCTGGCTTCCGTGCTGGACGCGTTCGGCATCGACAAAGACGTGCGCGGCAACGCCAAGGCCACCACCGAGGCGGCGGGCGGCTACCAGACCAGCGCCAACAAGGTGTTTGCCGCTGGCGACATGCGCCGCGGCCAAAGCCTGGTGGTGTGGGCCATCCGCGAAGGGCGGCAAGCGGCGCGCGCGGTGGATGAGTTCCTGATGGGCGCCTCCATCCTGCCGCGCTGAGTTCGGCCCGGGCAGCGGGGTATGGCGGCGGCGCATCGGCCTTGGGGTTTCAGGGCCATGCCGTCCGGCCAAGCCTACGTACGCAGAGATTCAGAATAAAAAATGCCGCCAGCGCTTGTGTGATAAGCGCTGGCGGCTATCAAAAATATAGTAGACCCGTGAATGAATCGTTGCGCCGCGCCCGGTCTTGCGCCCATCGCTGGGGCCTGTCCGGCGGGCAACGCGCGGAATCGCTATCATCTCTGCAGCCGGTGACTCGCCGGCTTTTTTGTTGTCCAGCATGACCGCCCCCGCCCCGCCACCGCCCGCCTTGGTAGAGCTGCGCCACGTCACCTTCGGGTACGACGAGCGCCCGGTGCTGCGCGATTTGTCGCTCACGGTGCCGCGCGGCCGGGTCACGGTGCTGATGGGCGCCTCGGGTGGCGGCAAGACCACCGTGCTGCGCCTGATCGGCGGCCAGCAGCGCGCCAACGCCGGCGCGGTGCTGGTGGACGGGCAGGACGTAGGCGCCATGGACGAGGCGCGCCTGTACGCCGCGCGCCGCCGCATGGGCATGCTGTTCCAGTTTGGTGCGCTGTTCACCGACCTTTCGGTGTTCGACAACGTGGCCTTTCCGCTGCGCGAGCACACCACGCTGACCGAGCCATTGGTGCGCGACATCGTGTTGATGAAGCTGGACGCGGTGGGCCTGCGCGGCGCGCGCGACCTGATGCCCTCCCAGGTGTCGGGCGGCATGGCGCGGCGCGTGGCGCTGGCCCGCGCCATCGCGTTGGACCCGGAGCTGGTCATGTACGACGAGCCCTTCGCGGGGTTGGATCCGATTTCGCTGGAAACATCAGCGCGGCTGATCCGCCAGCTCAACGATGCGCTGGGCATCACCAGCATCGTGGTGTCGCACGACGTGGCCGAAACCTTCCGCATCGCCGACAAGGTCATCATCCTGGCCGATGGGCAAGTGGCCGCGCAGGGTACGCCCGATGAAGTGCGCGCCAGCACCAACCCGCTGGTGCGGCAGTTCATTGGCGAAGACACGGATGGCCCGGTGCGCTTTCACTATCCGGGGCCCACGGTCGAGCAGGATTTTGGCGTGGAGCAGGCGCGATGAGCTGGTGGCGCCCGTCCGATTTGGGTTTTGCCGTGCGCAGCGGCCTGGCCGACATGGGCTATGCGGCGCGCTTTCTGGCGCGGCTGGTGGCGCTGTTCGGTCCGACGATGCGGCGCTTTTCGCTGGTGCGCGAGCAAATCCATTTCCTGGGCAACTACTCGCTGGCCATCATCGGCGTGTCTGGCCTGTTCGTGGGCTTTGTGCTGGCGCTGCAGGGCTACAACATCTTGCAGCGCTACGGCTCGGCGGAGGCCGTGGGGCTGATGGTGGCGCTTTCGTTGCTGCGCGAATTGGGCCCGGTTGTGACGGCGCTGCTGTTTGCGGGGCGCGCTGGCACGTCGCTCACGGCGGAAATCGGGCTGATGAAGGCGGGTGAGCAGCTGTCCGCCATGGAGATGATGGCGGTCGACCCGATTCAGCGCATCATCGCGCCGCGTTTCTGGGGGGGCGCCATCGTGGTGCCGCTGCTGACGGCGGTCTTTAACGCCGTGGGCATTTTGGGTGGCTGGGTCGTCAGCGTGCTGATGATCGGCGTAGATCCGGGCGCCTTCTGGAGCCAGATGCAGGGCGGCGTCGATGTCTGGGCCGACCTGGGCAACGGCGTGCTCAAAAGTGTGGTGTTCGGGGTGACGGTGACCTTTGTCGCCCTGCTGCAAGGTTATGTGGCCAAACCCACGGCCGACGGGGTGGCGCGCGCCACCACGCGCACCGTGGTGATGGCTTCGCTGATGGTGCTGGGGCTGGATTTCCTGCTCACGGCCATGATGTTCAGTTTTTGACGGGAAGGGGCGCGCACTGTGGGACGCTCGAAAAACGATCTTTGGGTAGGCCTGTTCGTGCTGATCGGGCTGGGCGCGCTGGTGTTTTTGGCGCTTCAATCAGCGAACCTGCTGTCGCTGAGCTTTCAGCCCACCTACCGCGTAACGGCCAATTTCGACAACATCGGCGGGCTGAAACCGAAGGCCGCAGTGCGCAGCGCGGGCGTGGTGGTGGGCCGCGTTGCCGGCATCGGCTTTGACGATCAGCGGTATCAGGCGCGCGTCTCGCTCGATCTGGACAGCCGCTACCACTTTCCCAAGGACAGCTCGCTCAAGATCCTGACCAGCGGCCTGCTGGGCGAGCAGTACATCGGCGTAGAGCCCGGCGCCGACGATAAAAATCTGGCCAGCGGTGATAATGTCACCCAAACCCAGTCTGCCGTGGTGCTGGAAAACCTGATCAGCCAGTTTCTCTACAACAGCGCGGCCGGCAATTCGCCCGCTGGTGGCAAAGGCGCCAGCGCCGACAAATAACAAGAATCGCCCCACAGGAACGGCCGCCGGCCAAGCGCGTGATCTGCCCCGCGTTGGCAGCAGGCCGTGGCGGTTCGACACAACAGAGTATCTGATGACTGAGCGAACAGCGCTTACGTGCAGGCCCTTGCGGCTGGCGGCTGCCGCGGCCATGATGGCGCTGGCGGCGGGCTGCGCCACGGTGCCCGGCGAGCAGCGCGACCCCCGCGATCCGTGGGAGCCCTACAACCGGTCGATGACCAAATTCAACGACGCGGTGGACGACGCGGTGCTCAAGCCCGTGGCCACGGCGTACCGCGACGTGCTGCCACAGCCCGTGCGCACCGGCGTCAGCAACTTCTTCGGCAACCTGAGTGACGCCTGGTCTTTCGTGAACAACGTGCTTCAGGGCAAGCCCGAGGGTTCGTTGCATTCGTTCTGGCGCGTGGTGATCAACTCCACCGTCGGGCTGGGCGGCGTGCTGGACCCCGCCACGGAAATGCGCCTGGAGCGCCGCCGCGAAGACTTCGGCCAGACGCTGGGCCGCTGGGGCGTGCCTCCCGGGCCCTACTTCGTCATCCCGCTGCTCGGCCCTTCCACCGTGCGCGACACCGCGGCGCTGCCGGTCGACATCTATGGCAATCCCCTGGGCCAGATGCACGACGTGGCCTGGCGCAATTCGCTGGCGGCACTGCAAGTGGTCAACACCCGCGCCACGGTGCTGAATGCCATCGACCTGCTCGACGCCGCGGCGCTGGACCCGTACACCTTCACGCGCGATGCCTACCTGCAAAAGCGCCTGAACGACGTCTACGACGGCAACCCGCCCGTGGACGAAGAGCGCTACGACCTGGACGAGGCCGATCCCGCCGCGCAGCCGCCGGCTGGCGCCACGCCGGGTGCCGCGCCCGCCAAGCGGCCAAACCGCCGCAGCCCGCGCCGCGTTCAACCAGCGCCGACCTCCGAAGCGCCGTCGCAGACGCCAGTCGCTGAGGCGGCGGTGGGCGAGCCCGTTGCGACCGCCGCTCAAGATGCAGGCACGACGGTGGCCGCGCCCAGTGCTGCGGAAGCCACGGCGCCGATGGTCACCGCCGTCGCGCCAGCGCCAGCGGAGCCCATTCACTGAGGTCGCGCTCAATCTCTCCATCCGGACAATCTGTAACAGGCCAATGGAACCCCTCGCCCATGGGGTGGTCTGATGCACGGGAGGGCGCAGTGCGCCCGGCACTATAGGAATTCACCATGATCGCAAGTTATCGCCGCACTGTCGTGAAGACGCTCGCCCTGGCCGCCACGGCTGCGTGCATGGCCGGCGCCGCGCCTTGGGCGTTCGCGGCCGACGAGGCACCCGACGCCATGATCCAGCGCCTGTCGGACGACGTGCTGGCCACCATCCGCAACGACAAGACGCTGCAAAGCGGCGACGTGAACCGCGTGATGGCGGTGGTCGACAGCAAGGTGATGCCGAACGTCAACTTCACCCGCATGACTGCGTCGGCCACCGGCCCCATGTGGCGCAAGGCCACGCCCGACCAGCGCCAGCGGCTGCAAACTGAGTTCAAGAGCCTGCTGGTGCGCACGTACGCCGGTGCGCTCAAGCAGGTCAGCGATCAAACCGTTGAGGTCAAACCCATGCGTTCGGCGCCGGGCGACAAGGAAGTGGTGGTTCGCACGCTGGTCAAGGGCAAGGGCGACCCGGTGCAACTGGACTACCGCATGGAGCAAACGCCCGGGCAGGGCAGCGGCTGGAAGATCTACGACCTGAATGTGCTGGGCGTCTGGCTGGTCGACAACTACCGCCCGCAGTTTGCGCAGCAGCTGAATGCAGGCGGCGTGGACGCGCTGATCAAGTCGCTGTCCGAGCGCAACCAGGCGAACGCCGCCAAGGGCAACGGCGGCTGAGGCCGCGCGTTCTGTTCAGGAGCTTTCCCGTGGCCATGCTCGTGCTTCCTGCGGAGTTGACGCACAGCCAGGCCAATACCTGCCTGGGCATGCTGCGCGAGGCCGTGCGCGCGGCGCGCGCCGAGCAGGTTCTGGTCGATGCCAGCGCGCTGACGCGCTTCGATTCCTCCGCTCTGGCTGTCTTGCTGGAATGCCGCCGCGATGCCTTGCACGACGGCAAGCCGTTTGCGGTGCGCGGCTTGCCGGCGCGTCTCAAGGAGCTGGCGCAGGTCTACGGCGTGCGCGAGTTGCTGAACGAACTGCCCGAGCCCGCCAGCCCTGTCGCCGCCTGATGGTGCGCCCTGGCCAAGGGCATCTGGCAGGCGGCCGGGCCAAAATCGCTTGAAATCGTAGAATGGCGGGTTGCCTATGCCTGCCGTATCTTTTCAGTCCGTCTCCAAGGTCTACCCGGCCTCCGGGCGCCCCGGCGCTCGCCCACTTCAGGCGCTCGACCACGTCAGCTTCGATATCGAAGAAGGCGAGTTCTTTGGCCTGCTGGGGCCCAACGGCGCGGGCAAGACCACGTTGATTTCGATCCTGGCGGGGCTGGCGCGCACCACCTCCGGCAGCGTGAAAGTGCATGGCCACGACGTGCAGGCCGAGTTCATCGAGGCGCGCAGGCATTTGGGCGTTGTCCCGCAAGAGTTGGTGTTCGACCCGTTTTTCACGGTGCGCGAAGCTCTGGTTTTTCAGTCGGGCTACTTCGGCCTGTACGACAACGGCGCCTGGATCGACGAGCTACTGGACGGCCTGGGCCTGGCCGACAAGGCCAAGGCCAATATGCGCCAGCTGTCGGGCGGCATGAAACGGCGCGTGCTGGTGGCGCAAGCGCTGGTGCACCGCCCCCCGGTGATCGTGCTGGACGAGCCGACCGCCGGCGTGGACGTAGAACTGCGCCAGACGCTGTGGCATTTCGTGGGCGATTTGAACCGCAAGGGCCACACCGTATTGCTGACCACCCACTACCTTGAAGAGGCCGAGGCGCTCTGTTCACGCCTGGCCATGCTCAAGCAAGGCAAGGTGATTGCGCTGGAGCGCACCAGCACCCTGCTGAGCAACGCGACTTCCAACATCCTGCATTTCAAGACCGACGACGAGCTGCCCCCGGCGCTGGCCGCGCTGGCGCGCGTGACGGGGCGCATCGTTCAGCTGCCCGCCAACGACACGGCTGAAATCGAGCGCCACCTGGCCGCACTGCGCGAAGCCGGCGTGCGGGTGGAAGACGTCGAGATCCGCAAGGCCGATCTGGAAGACGTGTTCATCGCGTTGATGAACGGCAGCGCCCCCGCGCAAAAAGCGCCGCCCGCGCTGGAGGCCGCGCCATGAGAGAGCCGCAGGCCATGGCGCCCACGCCGCCCACCCCCACGCCCCGCCACCCCGCTGCGCCCCACCTGCGCGCGCTGCCGGCCGCCAACGATGGCTGGAAGATGCTGCTGAAAAAGGAAGTGCTGCGCTTTTGGCGCGTGGCCTTCCAGACCATCGCCGCGCCGGTGCTGACGGCGGTGCTCTACCTGATGATCTTCGGCCACGTGCTGCAGGGTCGGGTGGAGGTGTACCCCGGTGTCAGCTACGTGGCTTTTCTGGTGCCTGGCCTGGTGATGATGAGCATGCTGCAGAACGCGTTTGCCAACAGCGCGTCGAGCCTGGTGCAAAGCAAGATCATGGGCAACCTGGTCTTCACGCTGCTGGCGCCGCTGACGGCGTGGAACTGGTTCGTGGCCTACGTGGGAGCGGCCATCATCCGTGGCCTGCTGGTGGGCCTGGGCGTGTACGTGATCACGCTGTTCTATGCGCCGCCGCAGGCCGTCGCGCCGCTGTGGATATTCGCCTTCGCGCTGCTGGGCTCCGGCCTGATGGGCGTGCTGGGTCTGCTGGCCGGGCTGTGGGCCGACAAGTTTGACCAGATGGCGGTGTTCCAGAACTTCATCGTCATGCCCATGACCTTTCTGGCGGGCGTGTTCTATTCAATCCATTCGCTGCCCACTGTGTGGCAGACGCTCAGCCACCTCAACCCGTTCTTCTACATGATCGACGGGTTCCGCTATGGGTTCTTTGGCGTCAGCGACGTGTCGCCCTGGCTCAGCCTGGCGATTGCGGGCGGCGCCTTCCTGGCGGTGTCTGCCCTCACGCTGCACCTGCTGCGCACCGGCTACAAGCTGCGCAACTGAACCCCGCTTTCACCCACCGCGCCGCCGACATGACCGCCGACCAGCTCAAATCCCTCATCGCCGCAGGCCTGGCCTGCGACCATATCGACCTGGAGGGCGACGGCCGTCACTGGTTCGCGACCATCGTTTCCGCAGAATTCGCTGGCATGCGCCCCATCGCGCGCCACCAGCGCGTGTACGCCACGCTGGGCGAACGCATGAAGACCGACGAAGTGCACGCGCTGTCGATGAAAACCTTCACCCCGGCCGAATGGTCCGCCCGCGGCGCTGGCTGAATACTATCAATACAATAGCTGCTGGCGCTGGTGCCACCTGCGCCAGCGGCTTGTTTGACTTAGAAAACGTCCCCACACCATGGACAAACTCCTCATCCGCGGCGGCCGCCCCCTGAACGGTGAAGTGCTGATTTCGGGCGCCAAGAACGCCGCATTGCCCGAGATGTGTGCCACGCTGCTCACCGACGAGTTGGTCATGCTGACCAACGTGCCGCGCCTGCACGACGTGCGCACCATGCGCAAGCTGCTGGACAACATGGGCGTTCAGACTGAGACCCACGGCGAGCGCGGCGGCATGAGCTTTCACGCAGCCGACCCCATCACACCCGAGGCGCCCTACGAGCTGGTCAAGACCATGCGCGCGTCGGTGCTGGCGCTGGGCCCGCTGCTGGCGCGCTTTGGCCGCGCGCGCGTGTCGCTGCCCGGCGGCTGCGCCATCGGTTCGCGCCCGGTGGATCAGCACATCAAGGGCCTGCAGGCTATGGGTGCCGACATCGTGGTGGAGCACGGCTACATGGTCGCCAGCCTGCCCGACGGGCAAACGCGGCTGAAGGGCGCGCGCATCACGACCGACATGGTGACCGTGACCGGCACCGAGAACTTCCTCATGGCCGCCTGCCTGGCCGAGGGCGAGACCATCCTCGAAAACGCCGCGCAAGAGCCCGAGATCACTGATCTGGCCGAGATGCTGATCAAGATGGGCGCGCAGATCGAAGGGCACGGCACCAGCCGCATCCGCATCCAGGGCGTAGAGCGCCTGCACGGCTGCACGCACGAAGTGGTGGCCGATCGCATCGAGGCAGGCACCTTCCTGTGTGCCGTGGCCGCCACGGGCGGCGAAGCGACTTTGCAGCACGCCTGCGCGCACCACCTTGATTCAGTGATCGAAAAGCTGCGCGAAGCGGGCGCCGAGGTGACGGCCATGGGCGGCCCCGACTGCGAGAGCGGCCCCCGGTCGCACGCCATCCACATCCGCAGCGCGGGCGCCAAGGCGCTGAAAGCGCAGAGCTTTCGCACCATCGAGTACCCTGGCTTTCCTACCGACATGCAGGCGCAGTTCATGGCGCTGAATTGCGTGGCCGGCGGCGCCAGCAGGGTGACCGAGACGATTTTTGAGAACCGCTTCATGCACGTGAACGAACTGGTGCGCCTGGGCGCGCAAATTCACGTGGACGGGCGCGCCGCCATGATCGACGGCGGCGCACAGCTGTCGGGCGCCACCGTGATGGCGACCGACCTGCGCGCCTCGGCCGGCCTGGTCATTGCCGGCCTGGTGGCCGAGGGTGAAACCCTGGTCGACCGCATCTACCACCTGGACCGTGGCTACGACCAGATGGAAGAAAAGCTGCGCGGCATGGGCGCGGACATCGAAAGGGTTTCATGAGCACCCCGATTGCACCGGAGACGCTGTCGTGATCACACTGGCGCTCTCCAAAGGCCGCATCTTCGACGAAACCCTGCCGCTGCTGGCCGCCGCAGGCATCGAAGTGCTGGAAGACCCCGAAAAGTCGCGCAAGCTGATCCTGCCGACCAACCAGCCCCACGTGCGCGTGGTGCTGGTGCGTGCGACCGACGTGCCCACCTACGTGGAGTACGGCGGCGCAGACATCGGCGTGACCGGCAAGGACGTGCTGCTGGAGCACGGCGGCGCAGGCCTGTACCAGCCGCTGGACCTGCAGATCGCCAAGTGCCACATGGCCGTGGCGGCGCCCACGGGTTTCGACTATGCGCGCGCCATCCGCCAGGGCAGCCGCATCACCGTGGCCACCAAGTACACGCACATCGCGCGGCAGTTCTTTGCCGAAAAAGGCGTGCACGTCGACCTGATCAAGCTGTACGGCAGCATGGAACTGGCCCCGCTGACCGGCATGGCCGACGCCATCGTCGACTTGGTCAGCACCGGCAAGACGCTGAAGGCCAATGACCTGGTCGAGGTGGAGCACATCATGGACATCAGCTCGCAACTGGTGGTGAACCAGGCTGCGCTGAAGCTCAAGACAGCGCCCATCCGCCGCATCATTGATGCCTTCACCCAGGCTACGCCCGCCGCTGCGGCGTAGCGTTCGATCGTTCAGCATCGCCTGAGGGGTCTTGCTGCGCGCTGGGCGCGTGCCATGCCGCGATGTACAGAACCGCATGGCCGTCGGCCGATTCGAAATAGGCCATTCCATTCTCGCCGGTGCGCCGAAGCGTCCAGTCCTCGGGCAAAGACGCGCGCCGGTTTGCGCCAGTGTGGGTGGAAAGTGCCACGGTGGGTGGGATTGTTGCGGTTGGTCTGGCTGACACCACCTTGGGGTTGGCGCTTGCGCGGCCTTTCGGGTGTGCTTAGCCTTCTTTGAAAAAATCGATTTCGCGGCCTGTGTAGCCGTCGCGCACGTACTCGACCCAGCTGTCGAACTGCAACGGGCACCGAAAGCGCGGGTCGTTCGGCGTCCGGTAGCGCGCCAGCACCAGCGCTTCGAGGTCCTTGACCAGCGCGCGCCGCTGAGTACCGAGCAACGGCGACATCAGTACCACGCGCCGTGCCGACAACATCGGCTGGCTCCCTAGGCTGGACGGCGCCAGGTCCAGACCCCAGCGCCACTCAGATCGCCCTTGCATGATCGTTTGACCGAGCAACGTGGCCAGATCCAATACCACGCTAAAGATCGCGTCAGGGCCCTCGCGCTCGCTTTGCGCCCAATACGCATCGTCGTTGTGTTGCGGCAGATACGGGTGGGTGGGCCAGCTGGCACGAGTCCAATCGATCAGGCGCGCGGTCAGGTCGAGCGCGTCTTCCAGTGAATCCATGGCGTTGTCGTCCAGCTCGCATCCCGTCTGCGCGCACAGCAAGCGCAAGGCGGCAAGTCGCTCATGCAAAGTCCGGTTGAACCAGTCGAGGTTCTGCTGGGCTTGCTCGATGCTGAGGCTGGCACCCAAGCCGCGATGGGGTGGCACGTGCGCGGGATAGTTGCGCAGCGCTAGGGCGAAGCTTGCTTGCCGATCTTGCGGTGTGAGCAAATCGGCAGAGGCCGGTTTTCGAGACAGCCAGCTCTTCAATTGATCCATCATGGCGGTTTGGCGGTTTGGCGGGTTTTAGTTTTACTGCATCGAAGGCCCGAGCGCGCCGCTCGGGCGCCGATGAACCACCTATGCGCTTCTCGAGCCGGTGAGACAATGGCGCAAGCCGTTCCCGTCAGCGGCGCCCCTGTTTCGACCCCCAGTCCGCAGTTCCGCTGCCTGCCCCATGACCCTGTCTGCCGCACCCCTACGCTTGTCCACCGCCGATGCGGATTTCGAAGCTCAGTTCGCCGCGCGCCTGCACTGGAGCGCGGAGCAGGACGACGCGATCGAGCAGCGCGTGAAGGCCATCCTGGCGGACGTGCGCCAGCGCGGCGACGCCGCGGTGCTGGAGTACACCGCCCGCTTTGATGGGCTGCAGGCAGACAGCATGGCCGCGTTGGAGTTGAGCGCCGATGAGCTGAAAGCGGCCTTCGACGGCCTGCCTGCCGAGCAGCGCGACGCACTGGAACAGGCCGCCGCGCGCATCCGCCGCTACCACGTTTGGCAGAAAACGCAGGGCGGCGAAACCGCCACCTACCGCGATGCCGACGGCACGCTGCTGGGCCAAAAGGTTACGCCGCTGGATCGCGTGGGCATCTACGTGCCGGGCGGCAAGGCCGCGTACCCATCCAGCTTGCTGATGAACGCCATTCCCGCTCAAGTGGCGGGCGTGGCCGAAATCATCATGGTGGTGCCAACCCCGGTGCGTGGCAGTGTTGCCACGGGCGGCGACGGCGGCGCGGGGGCTGCCACTCGTGGCGAGCGCAACGAGCTGGTGCTGGCCGCCGCGCACGTCGCGGGCGTGACCCGCGCCTTCACCCTGGGCGGCGCGCAGGCCATTGGCGCGCTGGCCTATGGCACGGCCACCGTGCCCAAGGTCGACAAGATCACCGGCCCCGGCAACGCCTACGTGGCCAGCGCCAAGAAGCATGTATTCGGCACCGTGGGCATCGACATGATCGCCGGGCCTTCTGAGATTCTGGTGCTGGCCGACGGCAGCACGCGCCCCGACTGGGTGGCGATGGATCTGTTCAGCCAGGCCGAGCACGACGAGCTGGCGCAAAGCATTCTGCTGTGCCCCGACGCGGCTTACATCGACGCCGTGCAGCGCGAAATCGACCGCTTGCTGCCTGGCATGCCGCGCGCCGAGATCATCGCCAAAAGCCTGAACGGCCGCGGCGCGCTGATCCATACCCGCAGCATGGAAGAGGCTTGCGCCATCAGCAACCGCATCGCACCCGAACACCTGGAAGTCAGCAGCACCGACCCGCACCGCTGGGAGCCGCTGCTCAAGCACGCGGGCGCCATCTTCCTGGGCGCCTACACCAGCGAAGCGCTGGGCGACTACTGCGCCGGCCCCAACCACGTGCTGCCCACCAGCGGCACGGCGCGATTCTCAGGCCCGTTGTCGGTCTACGACTTTCAAAAACGCAGCAGTCTGATCGAAGTCAGCCAACAAGGCGCCCAGCAACTGGGCCGCATCGCGAGCGTGCTGGCCCACGGTGAGGGGCTGCAGGCGCACGCGGGTGCGGCAGAGATGCGGCTCGTCGACTAAGCACGGGCCAGTCCATCCTTGAGCGGGTTGCGCGGATAGAGCGCGCCCTGCGGTGGTCGGCGAGCCGGGTGCATCCGGTTTACGCCGCACCATCGCTACCATCGCGCTCATCGCCCCCAACGCCCCAGCATGAACGCCACCCCTCACATCGTCATCATCGGCGGCGGCGCGGTGGGCAGCGCGGTGGCGGCTGGCCTGACCTTGCCTGCGCGGCAGGCGGCGTTTGCCTGCCGCGTGACGGTGCTTGAGCGCGACCCCAGCTACGCGCGCGCGTCGTCGGCGCTGTCGGCCTCATCCATCCGGCAGCAGTTTTCCACCGCCGTCAACATCGCCATCTCGGCCTACGGCATCGAGGTGCTGCGCGCGATGCCCGGCATCGGCTTGCACGAGGGCGGCTACCTGTACCTGGCCACCCCGGCCGGCGAAGCGGCGCTGCGCGACAACCACGCGCTGCAGCGCGCCCATGGGGTGGACGTGGCGCTGCTCACGCCCGAGCAGCTCCGGCAGCGCTTCGGGTGGTTGAGTACCGATGGCCTGGCGCAGGGTTCGCTGGGGTTGTCGGGCGAAGGCTGGTTCGACGGCTACAGCCTGCTGCAGGCCTTTCGCGCTCAGGCGCGGGCGCAGGGCGCGCGCTACGTGCAGGCCGAGGCGTTGGGGTTTGATAGCAAAAACAACGGCCAGCGCACGACCATTCAGCGCGTGCAGCTATCGAATCAAGAGCATCTGGATGCGGACATCGTGGTCAACGCCGCTGGTCCGTGGGCGCGCCACGTGGCCGCATGGGCCGGTATTGATCTGCCCGTGGCGGCGCGGCGGCGCACGGTGTTTCACGTCAGTTGCCCGAAGCCGCTGCCCACCTGCCCACTGCTGATCGACCCGTCGGGCATCTGGCTGCGGCCCGAAGGCAGTGGCTTTCTTATCGGCCTTGCGCCGCCAGAGGGCGAAGATGCGGACGATCTGCCGCTGGACCAGCCCGACTTGGCCGCGTTTGAAGCCATCGTCTGGCCCACGCTGGCCGCGCGCATCCCCGCCTTCGAGGCGCTGCGCCTGCAGCGCGCCTGGGCGGGTTACTACGAGATGAACACGTTCGACCACAACGCCATCGTCGGCCTGCACCCCACCTGCGCCAACCTGGTGTTTGCCAACGGCTTTTCTGGCCACGGGCTGCAGCAGGCGCCGGCTGTCGGGCGGGGCGTGGCTGAGTTGATTGCCACCGGCGGCTACCAGACGCTGGATCTGTCGCCGCTGGGCTGGGCGCGTGTGCTGCAAGGCCAGCCGCTGCTGGAGCGCAACGTGATCTGATGCCGCCCAAACCGGCGGTAGGGCAGGCGTGCGCCATGGCGGCGTGACATGGCGAATGAGGCGGCTAAAGGGCTGCCAGCGCAGGCGCAACCAGCGCTGGCAGCTATGATTTTTGACAAGGCTGCTTTCCTCGCGGGGCGGTCGGATATGGCTGCATGGACGAAGCCGCAGGCGCTAGCGATGCGCCCTTCCACGCGAACTGGGCCACAGCCCGCCACGTCAGCGGCGCGCTTCGCTACCGGAACCACAGAATCACCGCCGTCGTCAGGCCGCAGGCGGCGGCGTTGGCCAGGCTCACGCCGATGGCTTTGTCCATGCGTTGGCCGTTGTGCTCGTACAGCCACGCGGCCATGGTCAGGTTGGCGCCCACCCAGGTCAGCCAGGTCCACAGCGAGTGTTGGCGCGAGTCGCGCGTCTGCAAAATGGCCCACACCGTGGGCATGTAGGCGGCCAGGCGTGCGCCGGTCAGCAGCAGGAAAGCCCAGGTCAGCACCCGCAGATACCAACGGCGCCACGGCCAGTTGCGCCGGGCCGTGGTGGGGCCGCTGGGGGCGATGGGTGCGCCCAGGTCGGCTGTGTCTGCATGGGTGGGGGGCATGGTGCGGCGCGGACCAGGTGGATCAGGCATCGGCCCCGGGCCAGCGCCGCACGCGGGCCAGTGGCTGGCGTGGCCCTCCGGCGGTATCGGCGGGGGTGGCCCGCCTGCGCGGCGGCTGGGCCCGCCCAACCGCCCGCGCACAGCGATGTGAGTGGTGCCCCACTGCGCGGCAAGCGGTGCAGGGGCGGGCGATGGCGGGGGCAGGGCAGGTCATTTCGGGCCAGAGGTTAGGCATTCGCCGCCCGCCGGTCTTGGACTGGCGCGAAGCCGGTGCGGACTGGTGCGAACTGCCATATGGCCTAGGGCGCCTGCTGCAGGCGCGGTAGATGGCGCGCCTGAAAATAAGTCCGAAAGAAATCCAAACTTATGCCAAGATGCGGCCGATCAACGCACGGTGCGAGGATGTATGGCAAGCACACAGGCAGGCGCTGACCTCGGCGCGACGCCCGCAGGGGCGGCGTTGACGCGGTGGCTGAAAACGCCCCTCATTCGAGACCCCCGGACGCTGTCGCGCTTTCAGCAGCGGTTCAGCGAATTCATGGGCGGCATCGTGGTCGAGCCGCTGTATGGCCAGCCCATGGCGGTGGCGGGCAGCTTGACCAGCGTGGACGACATGGTCATCAGCATCGGCCACACCACGCCCACGCGCTGCGTGCACCCGGCCGCGCGCGGGCTGGACGACACGCTGATCCTGATGGGCGCGGCGCAGGGCGATTGCGAAATGGCGGGGCGGGGCACATCGCTGACCCTGGCGGCTGGCGATGTGCTGCTGGACAGCACCGCGCGCGCCCGCGCGTTTCTGGCGCACACGCCCGCGCGCTTGTGTATGGTCACGCTCAACCGGCGTCGGCTGCAGGCCATGGGCGTGGATGTGGATGCCGCGTTGCTGCGCCCGGTGCGCGCCAACCCCGCCACGCAGCTGCTGATGAACTACGCCGCCTGGGTGCGCGACCAGGGCCCGCTGGCCAGCCCGGAGCTGCGCAGTGCCACCACGCTGCACATGCACGACCTGGCCGCTCTCGTAGCCGGCGGCGCGCGCGAGGTGGCGCAACTGGCGCAGCGCCGGGGCGGGCGCGCCGCGCGGCTGCTGGGCGTCAAACAAGACATCCAGGCGCATTGCGCCGATGCGGCCCTTACCGTGGGCGACGTTGCGCGTCGCCAGCGCATGAGCACGCGCTACCTGCAAATGCTGCTGGAGGGCGAGGGCAGCAGCTTCACCGCGCTGGTGCTCGAATACCGCCTGACGCTGGCGCATCGGCTGCTGTGCGACCCGCGCCTGGCCCCGTGCGGCATCAGCGGCATCGCGCTGGACGCGGGTTTTGGCGACCTGTCGTACTTCAACCGGTGTTTTCGCCGTCGCTACGGGCAGACCCCTTCCGACGTGCGGGCGCAGGCGCGGGCGCATTGATCGGCGCGCGCGGCGTGCTGCGTGCCCCGCTGGCGCCCGCGCCCGGTTGTCAGCCCAGGCGCCGCCCATGGCCCGCGCCGCCGTGTGAATAGGGCGCGTGAACTGGGCGCGTGGCCTACCATACGGCCCTTCGCCGCTTTCACCCGCCTTTCGCGCCCCGTCATGACCGCTGCCGATTCCCTGCGCCCCAGCCCGCTGGCCCGCATCCGCCCGGATGTGCAGGCCATGCACGCCTACGCCGTTCAGGACGCGGCGGGCCTGGTCAAGCTGGACGCCATGGAAAACCCCCATACCCTGCCGCCCGCGCTGCGCGCCGTGCTGGGCCAGCGCCTGGGCGAAGTGGCCGTCAACCGCTACCCCGGCCCCAATGTCGACCAGCTCAAGCGCGCCCTGCACGACTATGCGCAACCGCCAGAGGGCTGGTCGCTGATGCTGGGCAACGGCTCGGACGAGCTGATCAGCCTGCTGGCCATGGCGTGCGACGTGCCCGGCGCCACCGTCATGGCGCCCGTGCCCGGCTTCGTGATGTACGCCTTCAGCGCGCAGCTGCAGGGCCTGGGCTTTCATGGCGTGCCGCTCACGCCCGATTTCGAGCTGGACGAGCCCGCCATGCTGGCCGCCATCGCGCAGCACCGCCCGGCCATTCTGTACCTGGCCTACCCCAACAACCCCACCGGCACGCTGTGGAACGCCGACGCCATCGCGCGGCTGATCGACGCGCAGGGCGCGCAAGGCGGGCTGGTGGTGATGGACGAGGCCTACCAGCCCTTCGCCGCTGCCAGCTGGATCGACCGCGCGCGCGCCGAGCCGGCGCGCCACGCGCACGTGCTGATCATGCGCACGCTGAGCAAGTTCGGCCTGGCTGGCGTGCGCCTGGGCTATCTGCTGGGCGACGCCGCCCTGGTGGCGCAAATCGACAAGGTGCGCCCGCCCTACAACGTCAGCGTGCTGAACGCCGAATGCGCCCTGTTTGCGCTGGAAAATGAAGCGGTCTTTGCCGCGCAGGCGCAGGATATACGGGCACAGCGTGCTTCACTTTTTGAAGCGCTGGCCCAACTGCCCGGCGTGCACGCCTACCCCAGCGAGGGCAACATGATCCTGGTGCGCATCACCGCCCAGGGCGGCCGCGCCGACGACCAGGCCGCCGCCCGCGTGTGGGATGGCATGAAGGCGCGCGGCGTGCTGATCAAGAACGTTTCTAAAATGCACCCCATGCTGGCCAATTGCCTGCGCCTGACAGTCGGCACGGCCGCCGAAAACGCGCAGCAGATCGCCGCCCTGCAGGCCTCCCTATGAACGCCCCCATCTCCATCGCCTCCGCGCACGAGCCGCGCACCGCCGAAGTCTCGCGCGACACGGCCGAAACGCAGATCACCGTCAGCGTCAACCTGGACGGCCACGGCCAGTCTGAGTTGAGCACCGGCATCGGCTTTTTCGACCACATGCTCGAGCAGATCGCCCGGCACGGCCTGATCGACCTGAAGGTGCGCGCCAAGGGCGACCTGCACATCGACGGCCACCACACGGTGGAAGACGTGGGCATCACGCTGGGCCAGGCAGTGCGCAAGGCCGTGGGCGACAAGCGCGGCATCACCCGCTACGGCCACAGCTACGTGCCGCTGGACGAGGCGCTGTCGCGCGTGGTGATCGACTTCTCGGGCCGCCCCGGCCTGGTGCTGGACGCGCATTTCACCAGCGGCATGGTGGGCGCGTTCGACACGCAGCTGGTCTACGAATTCTTCCAGGGCTTTGCCAACCACGCGCTGGTGTCGCTGCACATCGACAACCTGAAGGGCATCAACGCCCACCACCAGGTTGAAACGATCTTCAAGGCCTTTGGCCGTGCGCTGCGCATGGCCCTGGAGCGCGATGCGCGCGCCGCAGGGCAGATCCCGTCCACCAAGGGCACGCTGTAGGCCAGCACCCTGCGTTTTCAAGCCAAATCGGGCGCCAGCGCCCGTCCCTACAGCGCCAGCAGCTATGAATTCAGTAGTTAAGCAGACCGTGGCCGTGGTCGACTACGGCATGGGCAACCTGCGCTCGGTGGCGCAGGCGGTGATCCACGCCACCACCGACACGCACGTCAACGCCGTCATCACCGCCGACCCGCAGGTGGTGCGCAGCGCCCACCGCGTGGTGCTGCCGGGCCAGGGCGCCATGGCCGACTGCATGCGCGAGCTGCGCGAATCCGGCCTGCTGGAATCCGTGCTGGAAGCCGCCGCCACCAAGCCGCTGTTTGGCGTGTGCGTAGGCATGCAGATGCTGCTGGACCACAGCGCCGAAGGCCGCAGCGCCGCCGGCACGCCCGGCCTGGGCCTGATCGCGGGCAACGTGCTCAAGTTCGACCTGGCCGGCCAGCACGCGCCCGATGGCAGCCGCTACAAGGTGCCGCAAATGGGCTGGAACCGCGTCCACCAGACGCGCCCGCACCCCGTGTGGGGCAACGTGCCCGACGGGCAGTGGTTCTACTTCGTGCACAGCTTCTACGCGCGCCCGCAGGATGCGGCGCACAGCGTCGGGGAAACCGATTACGGCCAACGCTTTACCTCGGCAGTGGCACGCGATAATATTTTTGCGACCCAGTTCCATCCCGAAAAAAGCGCGGACCAGGGCCTGGCGCTGTACCGCAACTTCCTGCACTGGAACCCCTGAGCGCGCGGCCCGTTCCGCCCCTTAGTCCGCTATTTGTTTGATAGCTTCTGGCGCCCAGCCAGCCTGCGCCAACAGCGTTTTTCTTTACTCATCTCAGATCATGCTGCTCATCCCCGCCATCGACCTCAAAGACGGCCAGTGCGTGCGCCTGAAGCAGGGCGACATGGACCAGGCCACCGTATTCAGCGAAGACCCGGCCGCCATGGCCGCGCGCTGGCTGGCCGCGGGCGCGCGCCGCCTGCACCTGGTCGATCTGAACGGTGCCTTCGCCGGCAAGCCGCAGAACCTTGCCGCCATCAAGGCCATCCTGAAGGAAGTGGGCGAAGACATTCCGGTGCAGCTGGGCGGCGGCATCCGCGACCTGGACACGATCGAGAAATACATCGACGCGGGCATGCGCTACGTGATCATCGGCACGGCGGCGGTCAAAAACCCCGGCTTTCTGAAAGACGCCTGCACCGCGTTCGGCGGCCACATCATCGTGGGGCTGGACGCCAAGGACGGCAAGGTGGCCACCGACGGCTGGAGCAAGCTGACCGGCCATGAAGTGGCCGATCTGGCCAAGAAATTCGAAGACTGGGGTGTGGAAAGCATCATCTACACCGACATCGGCCGCGACGGCATGCTGAGCGGCGTGAACATCGACGCCACCGTCAAGCTGGCGCAGGCGCTGTCGATCCCGGTCATCGCCTCGGGCGGCCTGTCCAGCATGGCCGACATCGACGCGCTGTGCGCGGTGGAAAGCGAGGGCGTCGAAGGCGTCATCGCCGGGCGCGCCATCTATTCGGGCGACCTGGATTTCGCCGCCGCCCAGGCCCGCGCAGACGAGCTGGCGGCCTGATCGGCCCCAATCCAGCCAGACGAACCAACCCGCTCATGCTTGCCAAACGCATCATCCCCTGCCTGGACGTGACCGGTGGCCGCGTCGTGAAGGGCGTCAACTTTGTCGAACTGCGCGATGCGGGCGACCCGGTGGAAATCGCCGCGCGCTACAACGAGCAGGGCGCCGATGAGCTGACGTTTTTGGACATCACCGCCACCAGCGACGGGCGCGACTTGATCCTGCACATCATCGAGGCCGTGGCTTCGCAGGTGTTCATCCCCCTCACGGTGGGCGGCGGCGTGCGCACGGTGGACGACGTGCGGCGCCTGCTGAACGCGGGGGCGGACAAGACCAGCTTCAACTCGGCCGCCATTGCCGACCCGCAGGTCATCCGAGATGCCTCGGCCAAGTACGGCGCGCAATGCATCGTGGTGGCTATCGACGCCAAGCGCCGCGTGGGCGACGAAGTGGCGCGGCGTGGCGAAGGCTGGGACGTGTACAGCCACGGCGGTCGCAAGAACACCGGGCTGGACGCCGTGGCCTGGGCCACGCAGATGGCCGAGCACGGCGCGGGCGAAATCCTGCTGACCAGCATGGACAAGGACGGCACCAAGAGCGGCTTTGACCTGGCGCTGACCCGCGCCGTGGCCGAAGCGGTGCCCGTGCCCGTGATCGCGTCCGGCGGCGTGGGCAACCTGGACCACCTGGCCGACGGCGTGCAGCAGGGCCTGGCCGACGCGGTACTGGCCGCCAGCATCTTTCATTACGGTGAATTCACCGTGGGCCAGGCCAAGCAGCGCATGGCCGAGCGCGGCATTCCTGTGCGCCTTTGAGGGGCTGCCGCGCGGGCGGCGGCAGACCGGCCCGCTAGAGGCGGGCAGCGATTCGACCAGTGCGCCAATGCGCGGGCTTTCGGTCGTTGCGGGCAACTGTGGCGCTCGCGCAGCGTGGTTTCCTCCGTTAGACCGCGATCGCGGCGTCGGTTCGTGGCCAGCGGCAGCGGTGCTGACTGGCGGCGTTGCTGAAGTCCCACCCGAGGTTCGCTGACGATCGGCGCGAACCAAACAGGTGCGCTTGGCGCTCAACTCTGGTGCACTGGCGTTTGACTGGGCAACGTCACGTTGGTCGCGCACGCCCAACGCCTGGGTGACAATCCAGATGCTATTAATAGGGTAGCTGCCGGCGCAATGGGTACGGGCGCTGGAAGGCTTTTTTCTCTGAATAATCGCCATGCCTCTGCCCGATCACCACCCTTGCAGCGGCCAAATTCCAGCGCCCAGCGCGGCGCCGGGCATACCCCCACCCAGAAAGCGGCGACGTGCGCCAGCCTGGCGGGGCACCAACTGCGTGCATCATTAGGGGTTTTTCGGCCCGCCGGGCCGGCACACCTCAGGAGCCTGATCTTGTCCGCCCAACGTCTCGAAGACTTCATGCAGCAGGTTGCCCTGCGCGACCCTGGCCAGCCCGAATTCCTGCAGGCCGTGCAGGAAGTGATGGCCAGCCTGTGGCCGTTTCTGGCGCAGAACCCGCGCTACCGCGACTTTGGCTTGCTGGAGCGTCTGGTCGAGCCGGATCGCGTGATCCAGTTTCGCGTGGCGTGGGTGGACGACAAGGGCCAGACGCAGGTCAACCGCGCCTTCCGCGTGCAGCACAGCATGGCCATCGGCCCATACAAGGGCGGCATGCGCTTTCACCCCAGCGTGAACCTGTCGATCCTGAAGTTCCTGGCATTCGAGCAAAGCTTCAAGAACGCGCTGACCACGCTGCCCATGGGCGGCGGCAAGGGCGGCAGCGACTTTGACCCCAAGGGCAAGAGCGACGGTGAGGTGATGCGCTTTTGCCAGGCATTGATCAACGAGCTTTACCGCCACCTGGGCGCCGACACCGACGTGCCGGCGGGCGACATCGGCGTGGGCGCGCGCGAGGTGGGCTTCATGGCCGGCATGATGAAAAAGCTCAGCAACAACGCGGGCAGCGTGTTCACCGGCAAGGGCCTGGCCTACGGCGGCAGCCTGATGCGGCCCGAAGCCACCGGCTACGGCACGGTGTACTTCGCGCAAGAGATGCTGCACCGCGCCAAGGATGGGTTCGAGGGCAAGCGCGTGTCGATCTCTGGCTCGGGCAACGTCGCGCAGTACGCGGCCGTGAAGGCGCTGGAGCTGGGCGCCAAGGTGGTCACGCTGTCCGATTCGGGTGGCACGCTGGTGTGCGAAGCGGGGCTGACCGATGGCCAGCTGGCCGAGCTGATGGACTGGAAGAACGTGCAGCGCGGCCGCCTGGCCGATTTTGCGGCGCGCCACGGCATGGCTTTTGAAAGCGGCAAACGCCCCTGGCACGTGCCGGCGGACATCGCGCTCCCGTGCGCCACGCAGAATGAGCTGGACGAAGCCGACGCCAAGGCGCTGATCGCCAACGGCGTGCGCTGCGTGGCCGAGGGCGCCAACATGCCCAGCACGCTGGAGGCGGCGGACGCCTTCATCCACGCGGGCGTGCTGTACGCGCCGGGCAAGGCCAGCAACGCGGGCGGCGTGGCCACGTCGGGCCTGGAGATGAGCCAGAACGCCATGCGCCTGTCTTGGACGCACGCCGAAGTGGACGAACGCCTGCATTCCATCATGAAGGACATCCATCACAACTGCGTGCGCCACGGCGAGCGCAAGGATGGCTCGGTCAACTACGTGGAAGGCGCCAACGTGGCGGGCTTCGTCAAGCTGGCCGACGCGATGCTGGCGCAGGGCGTGCTGTAAGGCGCGCTCGGGCTTATTCAAGCCAGATCGGCCTCTGGCGCCCGAGCGACAAGCGCTGGTAGCTATGAAATCAGTAGTAAGCCGCGCTGCCTGAACCCTGGCCCGTCGGGCGATGCCCCGCCGCCGCGCGACCAAATCACCGACAATCCGGCCATGAACTGGCTGGATCAAGTGAAATGGGACGCGCAGGGCCTGGTGCCCGTGATCGCGCAAGAGCAGGGCACGGGCGACGTGCTGATGTTCGCCTGGATGAACCGCGAGGCGCTGGCCCAGACGGCCGAGCTGGGCCGCGCGGTGTACTACAGCCGCTCGCGCGGCAAGCTGTGGCCCAAGGGCGAAGAATCGGGCCACGTGCAGCAGGTGCATGAGATCCGCATCGACTGCGACAACGACGTCGTGCTGCTCAAAGTCACCCAGCTGGGGCACGATCCCGGCATCGCCTGCCACACCGGCCGCCACAGCTGCTTTTTCAGCGTGCTGAAAGATGGCCAGTGGCAAGCCGTGGAGCCGGTCTTGAAAGACCCCACCACCATCTACAAATGAAGGCCATGCCCGAGCAAGACACCCTGGCGCGCTTGACCGCCGTCATCGAAAGCCGCCAACCCGCCGCCGGCGGCGACCCAGACAAAAGCTACGTCGCCCGCCTGCTGCACAAGGGGCCGGACGCTTTCTTGAAGAAGATTGGCGAAGAGGCGACCGAAGTCGTCATGGCCGCCAAGGACGCCGATCACGGCGCGCCGCGCGAGAAGATCGTCGCCGAGATGGCCGACCTGTGGTTTCACTGCATGGTGGCGCTGGCGCACTATGGCTTGTCGGCCGACGACGTGGTGGCGGAACTGGGCCGGCGCGAAGGACTCTCAGGCATTGAAGAAAAAGCGCTGCGCAAGGTGCGCGAGCGCGAAGCCAGCGGCGGTTGAACCCGCCCCCACCCGGTTTGCAAAGGAGTGACCGCATGAGCCGCAACGACATCATCGACGTGGAAGCCCGCAGCGCCGACGAGGCCCAGGCACGCAGCGATTCGCTCAAGACCTGGGGCTGGGTGAGCTACATCCTGCACCTGATCGTGGCGGTGGCCGCGGTGATTCCGGGCGCGCAGGTCAGCATTGCGCTGCTCATCATCGCGCTGGTGATGGACCTGGTGAAAAAAGACGACGCCGTCGGCACCTGGCAGGAAAGCCACTTCAAATGGCGCATCAGCTCGGTGATCTGGGCGGGCGTGCTGTACGTGGTGACCTTCCCCTTGTTCCTGCTGCTGTACCTGCCGGGCGCCATCGCCTGGGCGCTGATCTCGATCTGGTTCCTTTACCGCATCGTCAAGGGCATGGTGCGCATGAACGCCAACCAGCCGGTTCATGGCTGAGTCCGCGGCGCCGCGCAGCGCCACCTCCAAATCGGCCAACCTGGCCTTGCAAGGTGGCGGGTCGCACGGCGCCTTCACCTGGGGCGTGTTGGACGCGCTGCTGGAAGACGGGCGCGTTGAATTCGAAGGCGCCAGCGGCACCAGCGCCGGCGCCATGAACGCCGTGGTGCTGGCCCACGCGCTGGCGCGCGCGCACGCCGACGGCCTTCGCGGGCCTGACCAGCGCGCAGCCGCACGCAGCGCGCTGGCGCGCTTCTGGGACGGCGTGGGGCTGATGGGCACCTTCATGGCCGGCGTGCCCCTGCCAGCCGCGCAGGCCTTTGGCGCGTGGTTTGGCCAATGGTTTTCGCCCTACCAGACCAACCCGCTGGGCCTGAACCCCCTGCGCACTTTGCTGCAGCGCGAGGTGGACTTTGAGCTGCTGGCGCACCAGCGCCAGATGAAGGTGTTCGTCACCGCCACCAACATCCGCACCGGGCGCGGCGAGGTGTTCAGCGGCAAGCAGCTTTCTTGTTCTGCGGTGATGGCCTCGGCCTGCCTGCCCACGCTGTTCCAGGCGGTGGAGATCGATGGCGAGCACTATTGGGACGGCGGCTATTCCGGCAACCCGGCCATCTACCCGCTGATCTACGAGACCGACTGCGCCGACATGATCCTGGTGCAGATCAACCCGATCGAATCCGGCTTCAAGCCAGGCGCCAGCGCCACCGAGATTGCCGAGCGCGTGAACGAGATCACCTTCAATGCCCCGCTGCTGGCCGAGATGCGCGCGATCGATTTCGTTGCACGCCTGCTGGCCGAAGGCAAGCTGGACGACGCCCGCTACAAAAACGTGCTGCTGCACCGGGTGGACGGCGGCGCGGCGCTGGCCGAGTTTGGCGCCACCAGCAAGGCGCGCGCCGACGCGGCTTTTCTGCGCCGCCTGTTCGATTTGGGCCGCGCCGCGGGCGTGTCGTGGCTGGCCGAACACTTTCAGGATCTGGGTGTGCGTTCGAGTGTCGAAAAAGTTCGCCATACTCACGCGCAAGTCAAACCCGCCTCTGCCTCATGAACGCCACCGCAACCGCTTCCGATCACGCCCACCCGCACGACCCGAACTGCATTTTCTGCAAGATCGTGGCGGGCCAGATTCCGTCCAAGAAGGTCTACGAAGACGAGGACATCGTCGCCTTTCACGACATCAGCCCCTGGGCGCCCGTGCACTTCCTGATGGTGCCTAAGGCGCATATCCCTTCGATGGCCCAGGTCGGCCCGGAGCACGAGCGCCTGCTGGGGCGCATCATGACCCTGGCGCCTAAGCTGGCGGCCGAGCAGGGCTGCAACCCTTATCCCGACGGAGGCTTTCGCATCGTCGTGAACACGGGCAGCGAAGGCGGGCAGGAGGTGCATCACCTGCACGTGCATGTGATGGGCGGCCCGCGGCCGTGGCTGAAAGGCTGAGCGAAGGCGGGGCGCAGCGGCGCCGACACGCTGGCGACGCCCCTGCCGTCTAAAATCGTACGTAATGCGCCCGCTGTGGCGCCAGGAGAAACATCATGGGTTCGTTTTCCATTTGGCATTGGCTGATCGTCCTGCTCATCGTGGTGATGATTTTTGGCACCAAAAAGCTCAAGAACATGGGTTCTGACCTGGGCGGCGCCGTCAAGGGTTTCAAGGACGGCATGAAAGACGGCGCGGCCGAGGCCGACAAGCCCGTGGCTGGCCAGGTCGCCAACAGCGCCACGGCATCCAAGGAAACCATCGACGTTCAGGCCAAGGAAAAGAGCTGAGCGTGGCGCCTGCGCGGCCGCTGCAGTTTTTTCGTGACATGCCTTTGCCCGACACGGCCAATGCGTCTGCACCATGATTGACCTTGGCATTTCCAAGATGGCCTTGATCGGCGCGGTGGCGCTGATCGTGATCGGCCCTGAAAAGCTGCCGCGCGTGGCCCGCACGGTGGGCACCTTGCTGGGCAAGGCGCAGCGCTACGTGTCTGACGTCAAGGCAGAGGTCAACCGGGCGATGGACCTGGACGAGCTCAAGAAAATGAAGGAAACGGTGGAAGAGGCCGGCCGCGAGGTCGAAAAAGGCATCTACACCACCAAGGCCGACTTCGAAAAAGACTGGAACGACGTCACCACCGGCCTGGACGGCAGCACCTCCGCAGCCGACCACGCCGCCAGCGGCTCCGCAGCCTGGTCGCCGCCCCCACCCGAGTACCGCCGCCCCGACAAGAACTGGCGCCTGAAGCGAGGCGCCACGCCGCAGTGGTACAAGGCGCGCCAGGGCGTGCGCCGCCAAGTGCAGTCGGGCGCCGCGCGGGTGGCGCGCTACCGCCCGCGCAGGCCCGGCGCTTGAGCCGGTCGCATCCGGCGCGCCGGCCTTTCGCACGTGCCACGCAGCGCCTAACGGGCCACAGGCGCAGCCCCGCTGGGCGACAATCGCACTTCCCATGACCGATCCCAACTCCAAGCCCGAACCCGAAGACGAACTGGCCGGCACCGAGCAGCCCTTCGTCGCGCACCTGATGGAGCTGCGTGATCGGCTGATCAAGGCGCTGATTGCCGTGGCCGTGGTGGCCGGGGTGCTGGCGGTGTACCCGGGCCCGGGCCAGCTGTACGACCTGCTGGCCGCGCCCCTGGTGGCGCACCTGCCCGCCGGGGCCACGATGATCGCCACGTCGGTCATATCGCCCTTCATGGTGCCGCTGAAGATTTTGATGCTGGCCGCCTTTCTGATCGCGCTGCCGGTGGTGCTGTACCAGGTGTGGGCGTTCGTGGCGCCGGGGCTGTATTCGCATGAAAAGCGGATGGTCCTGCCGCTGGTTATTTCCAGCACGCTGCTGTTCTTCTCTGGCGTGGCGTTCTGCTACTTCCTCGTGTTTGGCAAGGTGTTTGCCTTCATCCAGAGTTTCGCGCCCAAGAGCATCACCGCCGCGCCGGATATCGAGGCGTACCTGGGCTTCGTCATGACCATGTTCCTGGCGTTTGGCCTCGCGTTCGAGGTGCCAATTGCCGTGGTCGTGCTGGCACGCATCGGCGTGGTGACCATCGATCAGCTCAAGAGCTTTCGCGGCTACTTCATCGTGCTGGCCTTCGTCGTCGCTGCCGTGGTCACGCCGCCGGACGTGGTGTCGCAACTGGCGCTGGCCATTCCGATGTGCCTGCTGTACGAGGTGGGCATCTGGGCGGCCAAGATTTTCATCAAACACACCAAGGCGCCTGACGACGAGGCCGAATCCACCGAAGTGGCCAAGCCCTGAGCGCCGCTTGGGGCGGCGCACGATTCATGGTGTTTTCTGCCTCTAGCGCTGGTTGGGCCTGCGCCTGCAGCTATCTAAAACAGAGCAATTGGATGGCTTTGCGCATCCCATGATCGGTTTCGGTTGGGCGCTGATCGCTGGTTGTGCCGCCCGCACCTGAGACTGGTAGCGCTGCGTCGCGGCTCATCCTGAGAAGGTTGCAACAGCGCCGCTGGCGTGGCGCCGAGCGACGGTCTGCGCTACCCCAGCCGCGATGGCCCGAAGTAAACTTTGACACGCAGCCGCCGAGCCAGGTTGGACAGCTGGATTCGCCTCTGGCGCCCGCCAGCAGAGCGCTGGCAGCTTCCGAAAAGATAGCAAAAACTATGTGCCGTGACGCCGGCAGCACTTCAGCGCTGGGGCATGCGCTGCGGGCGGGGCCGCTGCGCCGGCACCACCTGCAGCTCCACCTGCTCGCCGCGGCGCTGCACTTCAAACGGCGCGGCCTGGCCAGGGGTGAGGGCGGCGATGCGCGTCAAAAGCTCTGACACCGTGCGCACCGGCTGGCCCTGCACCTGCGTGATCACGTCGCCGGGGCGGATGCCCGCCGAGGCGGCCGGCCCGGTGTTCAGCACGCCGGTCACGATGACGCCCTGCGCGCGGCTGATGCCGAAGGTCTGCGCCAGCTCGGGCGTGAGCTCATTGGGCTCCACGCCGATCCAGCCGCGCACCACCTGGCCGTCCTTGACGATGCTTTCCAGCACCTGTTTGGCCGTGCTGACCGGAATCGCAAAGCCGATGCCCATGCTGCCGCCCGAGCGCGAATAGATGGCCGTGTTGATGCCCATCAGGTTGCCGCTGATGTCGGTCAGCGCGCCGCCTGAGTTGCCCGGGTTGATGGCCGCGTCGGTCTGGATGAAGTTCTCGAACGTGTTGATGCCCAGCTGGTTGCGCCCCAGCGCGCTGACGATGCCGCTGGTCACCGTCTGGCCCACGCCGAACGGGTTGCCGATGGCCAGCACCTGGTCGCCCACCTGCAGGGCATCGGAATTGCCCAGCGACATCACCGGCAGCTTGTCCAGGTTGATCTTGAGCACGGCCAGATCGCTTTCCGGGTCGGTGCCAATCACCTTGGCGGTGGTGCGGCGGGCGTCCTGCAGCACTACCTCGATGGCGTCGGCGCCTTCCACCACGTGGTTGTTGGTCAGCACGTAGCCTTCGGGGCTCATGATCACGCCCGAACCCAGGCCCGATTGCTGCTGCTCGGCCTGGTCACCGAAGAAGAAGCGGAACCACGGGTCGTTGTTGCGCGGCGCGCGGGCGGTGGTGCTGGTGTTGATACTGACCACCGCGGGCGCGGCCTTGCGCACGGCCCCGCTCAGGCTGCCGGGTGCGCTGGTGCCAGGGGCGACGCTGGGCGCCTCAACGATGGACACCGTGCCCGTGGTGCCGGGCATCGCCACACCGCGGCCCAGCCATTGCGGCTTGAGCGTGGCGACCACGAAATACGCCGCCAGCAGCACGGTGACCACTTGCGCGAAAAGAAGCCAGAGTCGTCTCATGGGGCGAATTGTGCTGCATCCACGAAAAAGCCAGCCCGTGGGCTGGCTTGCGGCGGGGCGCCCGAAAGCGCCCGGTGAAGGCCGTCAGGCTTCAGCGGAAGCCGGTGCTGTTGATCAGCTGCTCGTCCGCCAGAATCACGCCCTTGGCGTCGACCGACATGCGGCGCACCAGCATGCCCGTGCCATGCTGCACCCACTCGTGCGTGACCGAGCCATCGCCGGGATAGCGCGAGAACTTGCAGGTCAGCAGATTGCCGGCCGGCACACCCATCACTTCTTGCCCCACGTAGGTGTGGCGAGTGCTGCTGTTGAGGATGGTGATGGGCTCTTGCGTGACGTCGTTCAGCGCAACCAGCTGCTTGCCGTTGATCGGCGAGTCGTAGCTCTGGCCTGGGGCCAGCGGGGTGTAGTCCTGGTTCAGCGCCGCAGGGTCGTAGGTGTTCATCACGCGCCGATCGGGCACCCTGTCGACGATGTTGTCCCATTTTTCAGCGATGACGTCGCTGAAATAGCTGCGGCTGCCGCCGGTGTTCCACAGGAAGTACTCCTCCTGGTTGTCGTAGAGCATCGCGCCGTACATCGTGGCGGGCGCGTTGAAGGTGGAGCGGCCGGCGGCGCGGTTGCGAACAACCTGCTGGCCGTTGAGCTCGACCGGCTCGTTGATCACCAGCACCTCGTTGCGAACGGCGGCAGAGCCGTCGGCGTATTTCACCTGGTAGTTGCTGGTGGCCGTGGCCAGTTTGGCGGGCGGCGCGCATTCCGAAGACAGGGGCACCGGGGGCGGCGGCGCATCGTCGTTGCCGCCGCCGCAGGCGACGAGGGTGGCAGCGCACAGCGCGGTCAGGGACAGCTTGGAAAGGCTGCTGATGGAGATGCTCATGAATTTCTTCTCTGGTGATGGTGAAAAAGTTGGCGCATTCGGCGCAGTCGCACGCACGGACCGCATAGATCCGATGGCGCGCCCCCCTGGCTGCCGACCGCAGCGAAGCTGCTCGCGTGGCAACCATAGCGCCGTCGGCAACGTTTGTCACGACTGTTCACAGATTGGTTGTATGGAGCGGACACTTTGCCCGCACTCCAACGCGGCGTGGCGCTTGGGTAAGAATCGGCCTTTTGCGCCGCTGGCCGCCGAGCCCGTGCGCGCCATCCTTTGCACGGGGAACGCCTTCTCATGACGACGCAGCGCGCGGACCTGCTGGCCGCTTTCAATGCCGAGATGCAGCCCGGCCGCTTCAAGGACTATGGGCCGAACGGCCTGCAGGTAGAGGGGCGCGCCGAAATCCGCAAACTGGTCAGCGGCGTGACCGCCAGCCGCGCCCTGATTGACGCCGCCATCGCGGCCGGCGCGGATGCCATCTTCGTGCACCACGGCCTGTTCTGGCGCGGGCAGGATGGCACTGTGACGGGTTGGATGAAAGAGCGCCTCAAGCGCCTGCTGGCGCACGACATCAACCTGTTCGCCTACCACCTGCCGCTGGACGCACACCCCACGCTGGGCAACAACGCGCAACTCGGCCAGCGCCTGGGGCTGCAAACCCTGGGGCATTTCGGCGACCAGGACCTGGGCTTCATCGGCCACCGCGCTGACGGCGGCGTGTTTGCCGACGCCGATGTGCTGGCGTGGCAGATCGAGCACGTATTGAATCGGCCCGTGGTGCACGTGGGACAAGCGCGAGAAGCTATCGAAAAAGTAGCGTGGTGCACCGGTGGCGCCCAGGGCTTCTTTGAGGCGGCCATCGCCGCCGGCGCGCAGGCCTACATCACCGGCGAGATTTCCGAGCCGCAGGCCCACCTGGCACGCGAATGCGGCGTGGCCTACTTCGCCTGCGGCCACCACGCCACCGAGCGGTACGGCGCGCCCGCCATGGCCGCGCACGTGGCGGCGCAGCTGGGCATCGCGCACGAGTTCATTGAGATCGACAACCCGGCCTGAAGCCCTATGCCATCCCACGCACCCTTGCCGCTGGCCATCACGCTGGGCGATCCGGCCGGTATCGGGCCGGAAATCATCGCCAAGGCCTTTCGCGATCAACCCGAGGCGCTGCGCGGCTGCTTTGTGGCCGGCGACGTGGCCAGCGTGCGGCGCGGCGCGCAGTGCGTTCAGCCGCCCGATGTGCAAGTCGGCCTGCCCGTGGCCGAAATCGACGCGCCCGCCGGGGCGTTGACGGCGCCGCCGGGGTGTATTCCGGTGCTGCAGGTGGTGCCCGCGCAGGCGCTGGTGCCGTTGGGTCAGGTCAGCGCACAGGCCGGGCGCATCGCGGGCGACTGCGTCACGTGGGCCGCGCGGGCCGCGTTGCGCGGCGAGGTGGCGGCCATCGTCACGGCGCCCTTGCACAAGGAGGCGCTGGCCGCTGCCGGCGCGCCTTACGACCAATATCCGGGCCACACCGAATTGCTGCAGGCCGAAGCCGCCGCGCACCTGGGCCGCGCGGTGGCCGATGTGCCGGTGCGCATGATGCTGGCGAACGACGAGCTGCGCACCGTGCTGGCCAGCATCCACATGTCTTTGCGCGACGCCATTGAAAGTGTGACGGCGCGCAACATCCTTCAAACGCTGCGAATCGGCCACCAAAGTGTTGGTGCGGCGCTACGAAAGGCGCCGCGCATCGCCGTGGCGGGCCTCAACCCCCATGCGGGTGAGGGCGGGCTGTTTGGGCGCGAGGAGATCGAGCACATCGCTCCCGCTATCGCCCAGGCGCGCGCCGAAGGCATCGACGCGCACGGCCCCTTTGCGCCCGACACGGTCTTCATGCGTGCGCGCCACACGCCGCAGCGCGCGGGCGAGTTTGACGTGGTGGTGGCGATGTACCACGACCAGGGCCTGATCCCGGTGAAGTACCTGGGTGTGGAGCAGGGCGTGAACGTCACGCTGGGCCTGCCCTTCGTGCGCACCAGCCCGGATCACGGCACCGCGTTTGACATCGCCGGCCGCGGCATCGCGAGCGCCGACAGTCTGCTGTCGGCCGTGCGCATGGCGCGGGCACTTTCGCAATGAAAAACGCCCGCAGCGCAAATGCGGCGGGCGCAAGCAGCTACGATAAACGTAGCAATCAGACGGGCTGAATCAGCGCTTCAGGCTGTCGCGAATCTCGCGCAGCAGCGTCACTTCTTCTGGCGGGGCTTCGGGCGCTTTGGCCGGCTCTTCCTTCTTCAGGCGGTTGAGCTGCTTGACCAGCATGAAGATGATGAAGGCCAGCAGGACGAAGTTCACCAGGATGGTGATGAAATTGCCATAGGCGAACACGGCGCCGCCCTTTTTGGCCGCTTCCAGCGACAAGCCCGCGGCCTGGCCAGCCAACGGGATGTAGTAACTGGAGAAATCCAGCCCGCCGATCAGCTTGCTGACCAACGGCATGATCAGGTCGCCGACGATGGAATCGACAATCTTGCCGAACGCCCCGCCGATGATCACGCCCACCGCCAAGTCAATGGCATTGCCCTTGACCGCGAACTCTCGAAACTCTTGCATCATGCCCATAGGTACCTCCCGCTTCGGGTAGTTAAGTTGATAACGGCCGCCAGTATTGCCACGGCTTGATCCCTGTCAACCGCCTGCTGCGTGCGTCGGCGCGGCTGTTTCGCTCCGCTACAATCCGCGGTTGATTCGAGTACAAGAAACACCCGCAGAGGACAGCCATGAGCGACGCAACGTCCAGCACCTTCACTCCCGCGCCCCTAGACAGCAGTAAGCGTACCTGGTTGATTGCCTCGGGTTGCGCCGGTGCCGCCGGTGCCGTGGGCCTGGCCACCCCCTTCGTCAGCAGCTTCAGCCCCTCTGAGCGAGCCAAGGCCGCCGGTGCCGCCGTCGAGGTGGACATCGCCGCCCTCAAGCCGGGCGAAAAGATGACGGTGGAATGGCGTGGCAAGCCTGTGTGGATCCTGCGCCGCACGCCCGAGATGATGGCGTCGCTCAAGAAGACCGACTCGGAAGTGGCCGACCCCAATTCCGACCGCAAGGCCTTCCCTATTCCCGAATACGCCAAGAACGAAGCGCGTTCGCGCGCCGACCACCCCGAAGTGCTGGTGGTCGTGGGCATCTGCACGCACCTGGGCTGCTCGCCCGTGGACAAGTTCCAGACCGGTGCGCAGCCTTCGCTGCCTGACAACTGGGAGGGCGGCTTCTTCTGCCCCTGCCACGGGTCCACGTTCGACCTGGCGGGTCGCGTGTTCAAGAACAAGCCGGCACCCGACAACCTGGAAGTGCCCCCCTACATGTACCTGGCAGACACCAAGCTGCTGGTCGGTGAGGACAAGAAGGCGTAAGAGGCGGACATGGCTGAATTCAAGGAAATCTCCCCCAACGCGCCGGTGGGCGCCAAGCTCACCAACTGGTTCGAAAACCGTTTCCCGACGGCGTTTGCGGAGTACCGCAAACATATGTCGGAGTACTACGCGCCGAAGAACTTCAACTTCTGGTACTTCTTCGGCTCGCTGGCCATGCTGGTGCTGGTGTTGCAGATCGTCACCGGCATTTTCCTGGTGATGCACTACAAGCCGGACGCCGCCAAGGCGTTCGAGTCGGTCGAGTACATCATGCGCGACGTGCCGGGCGGCTGGTTCATCCGCTACATGCACTCCACGGGTGCATCGGCTTTCTTCGTCGTGGTCTACCTGCACATGTTCCGCGGCCTGATGTACGGCAGCTACCGCAAGCCGCGCGAGTTGGTCTGGATCTTCGGCTGCGCGATCTTTCTGTGTCTGATGGCCGAGGCCTTCATGGGCTACCTGCTGCCCTGGGGCCAGATGTCCTACTGGGGCGCGCAGGTGATCGTCAACCTGTTCTCTGCCATTCCATTCATCGGACCTGATCTGGCGCTGCTGATCCGTGGCGACTACGTCGTGGGCGACGCCACGCTGAACCGCTTCTTCAGCTTCCACGTGATCGCCGTGCCGCTGGTGCTGATCGGCTTGGTGGTGGCTCACTTGCTGGCGCTGCACGACGTGGGCTCCAACAACCCGGACGGCATCGAAATCAAGAAGGGCCCGAAAGGCAACCGCTGGTCGCCCGATGCGCCCGCCGACGGCGTGCCCTTTCATCCCTACTACACCGTGCACGACATCATGGGCGTGGGCGTGTTCTTGATGATCTTCTTCGCGGTGGTGTTCTTCGCGCCGGAGATGGGCGGCTACTTTCTCGAATACAACAACTTCATCCCGGCTGACCCGCTGGTGACGCCGTCGCACATCGCACCGGTGTGGTACTTCACGCCCTTCTATTCAATGCTGCGTGCCACCACGGACACCATGGTCAACGTGCTGTGCGTCATCATCGCCGGTGCCGTCGTCTTCGGCTTCCTGAAGTGCAAATGCTCGATGCTGCTGAAGGCGGGTGCCGCCGTGGCGGCGCTCGTGGCCATCGTGCTGCTCAAAACCTTCGACGCCAAGTTCTGGGGCGTGGTGGTGATGGGCGGCGCGGTCATCATCCTGTTCTTCCTGCCCTGGCTGGATCACAGCCCAGTGCGCTCGCTGCGCTATCGCCCGCAGTGGCACAAGGTGCTGTACGGCATCTTCGTCGTGTGGTTCATCATCCTGATGATTCTGGGCATCATGGTGCCGGGCCCGATCTTCGGCCATCCCTCTCTGGCGTGGCTGACCAATGAACTGGTCGCCATGGCCGGCACGCTGTTCTACTTTGGTTTCTTCTTGCTGATGCCGTGGTGGAGCCAACTGGGCCAGCCCAAGCCGGTGCCGGACCGCGTGACTTTCCACCCGCACTGAAGACCAAGAGAAGACCCACTATGAAAATCTGGAAAAAAATGGTCTTGGGTGCCGCGCTCTGTGTGGGTGCGGTGATGGGCTCCTACGCTGCCACGGGTGGCATTGCATGGGACAAGGCGCCGGTTAAAACCAATGACCTGAGTTCGCTGCAAAACGGCGCGAAGCTGTTCGTCAACTACTGTCTGAACTGCCATTCCGCTGCGTTCATGCGGTTTAACCGCCTGCAGGACTTGGGATTGACTGAGCAGCAGATCAAAGACAACCTGCTGTTCACCACCGACAAGGTGGGCGAGACCATGCGCTCGGCCATCGATCCGCTGCAGGCCAAGGCTTGGTTTGGCGCCAACCCGCCTGACCTGACCTTGATCGCCCGCTCGCGCGCAGGCGCTGGCGGTACCGGTGCGGATTACATCTACACCCTGCTGCGCAGCTATTACCGCGATCCGGCCAAGCCGACGGGTTGGAACAACCTGGCTTTCCCCAACATCGGCATGCCCAACCCGCTGTGGCAGCTGCAGGGTACGCGCAAGCCCATCTTCGATACGATTGAAGAACATGGCCATGAGGTGCACGCCTTCACGGGCCGCTGGGATCAGCTCACGCCAGGCACCATGACCCCGCTGCAGTTTGACCAAGCCGTGGGTGATCTGGTCAACTACCTGCAGTGGATGGGCGAGCCGGCGCAGAACAAACGCGTCATGATCGGTGTGTGGGTCATGATGTTCCTTCTGGTGTTCACGCTCATTGCGTGGCGTTTGAATGCTGCTTACTGGAAGGACGTCAAGTAACTTGACGTTCAACGCTCGGCCGATGGCCGGATGAATGCGGAGTGGGGGTGCGCTGCTTGAGGTGCACCGCCCACTCCGTTGGTTTTAAGGAGTCTCCAACATGATGGTGCTGTATTCAGGAACGACGTGCCCGTTTTCGCATCGGTGCCGCTTTGTGCTGTTCGAAAAAGGCATGGATTTCGAGATCCGCGACGTGGATCTCTACAACAAGCCCGAAGACATCGCCGTGATGAACCCCTATGGCCAGGTGCCGATCCTGGTCGAGCGGGATTTGATCCTGTATGAATCGAACATCATCAACGAGTACATCGACGAGCGCTTTCCGCACCCGCAGCTGATGCCGGGTGACCCGGTCGACCGCGCCCGCGTGCGCCTGTTCCTGCTCAACTTCGAAAAAGAGCTGTTCACGCACGTCAGCACGCTGGAAAACCGCGCCAGCAAGTCGAACGAGAAGGCGCTGGAAAAAGCGCGCGGCAACATCCGTGACCGCCTGACCCAAATGGCGCCGGTGTTCCTCAAGAACAAATTCATCCTGGGCGACAACTTCTCGATGCTGGACGTCGCCTTGGCGCCCTTGCTCTGGCGCTTGGACTACTACGGCATTGACTTGTCGCGCAACGCCGCACCGTTGCTCAAATATGCTGAACGCATCTTCTCGCGCCCCGCCTACATCGAGGCGCTGACGCCCTCTGAAAAGGTGATGCGCAAGTAAGCGCGGCCAGGCCCGGCATGATGAACGCGCTCGAATCTGCGTCGACCCGCCCGTACTTGATCCGGGCGCTGTACGAATGGTGTTCGGACAACGGCTTCACGCCGTACATTGCCGTGCGGGCCGATGAGACTGTGCAGGTGCCCAGGGAGTACGTTCAGAACGGCGAAATCGTCCTGAACGTGAGCCCCGACGCTACCAGTTCGTTGGCGATTGGCAACGAATTCATCGAGTTCAAGGCGCGATTCGGCGGGGTGCCGCGTGAAATCATGGTGCCCGTGGATCGCGTGCTCGCCATCTACGCGCGCGAGAATGGCCAGGGCATGGCGTTTCCGGTGGCGGCGCCAGAGGGCACGCAGAATGCGCCCGTCGACGATGGGCAAGCGCCCGGTGCAGTGGGGGCTGCGGCGCCGACACCCGGTGCGCGCTCGGGCATCCAATTGGTCCAGATTCCGGACGGTGGCGATGACGACGGAGTCGATCCTCCGCCCCCCGCCAGCCGCAAGAAACCCGCGCTCAAGCGCATCAAGTGAACGCGACGCGCGCTTTATTGCCGTTTCGCCGTTTAGAATCCCCCCGTCGCCGGTTTAGCTCAGTTGGTAGAGCACCCGCCTTGTAAGCGGTAGGTCGTCAGTTCGAATCCGACAACCGGCACCATCTCTCTGGCCTGTCTTTCGCGCCGAACCCCTCAGTGGGGTGACTGCATCACCTTGATGCGAATGGCTTGGACGGGCTCTCCACCTTCCTGCAATGCCTTGATCATCCGGGGCATCAATTGCCGCAATTTGGCGGCCGCTGCTGCGTGCGGCACCAAAACGCACCACGAATCCGGCTCTGGTACGCCGGGTTGAACGAGTTTGCGCAGAGGCGCGGGGATGATCGGCCGCACGAGCGCCATGCGCGCAGACGATTGGCGCGCCAACTGGCTCAGGCGCGCCAGCGTTGGAGATTCATCAACGGCCTGCTGAACAGGGATTGCGCTGTGTCGGGTGATGTTCACGAATGCCTTTGGTTGCTGCATTCATTATCCGCGGCGAGGTTGTCGCGAGAGGTAAAATGCCCGGTTAACTTGGGTTCCGTCAGGGGGCGGGGCAGGCTTGCAGCCGAGCTTCGCGCCCCCATCTGGTTCCCCAGACCTTTGATTAACTTCGAACCACGTCATTGCCTGAGCGCTATTGTGCGAAGGCAAGCCTGACGCGCCCGCATGGCCACAAATCTTCTCACCAAGTTCTTCGGTAGTCGCAACGACCGCTTGCTGAAGCAATACCGCAAAACGACGGCCCGCATCAACGCGATGGAGCCGGACTTTGAAAAACTGAGCGATGAGGCGCTGACGGCCAAAACCCAGGAATTCCGCGATCGCCTCGCCAAGGGTGAGGAACTCGATCAGCTGCTGCCCGAAGCCTTTGCTACCGTGCGCGAGGCTTCCAAGCGCGTCATGAAGATGCGCCACTTCGACGTGCAGCTGATGGGCGGCATGGCCTTGCACGAAGGCAAGATCGCTGAAATGCGTACTGGCGAGGGCAAGACGCTGACCGCCACGCTGCCGGTGTACCTAAATGCCCTGGCCGGCAACGGTGTCCACGTCGTCACGGTCAACGACTATCTGGCCAACCGCGACGCGCAGTGGATGGCGCGGCTGTACAACTTCCTCGGCTTGTCAGTAGGGGTCAACCTGCCGCAGATGGCGCGCGAGGACAAGCAGACCGCGTACGCCTCGGACATCACCTACGGCACGAACAACGAGTTCGGCTTCGATTACCTGCGCGACAACATGGTCTATGAGACGCAGGACCGTGTGCAGCGCAAGCTCAACTACGCCATCGTCGACGAGGTGGACTCCATCCTGATCGATGAGGCGCGCACGCCGCTGATCATCAGCGGGCAGGCCGAAGACCATACGGCGCTGTACGTCGCCATGAATCAGGTTGTGCCGCTGCTTACTCGCCAAGAGGGCGAGGCCGATCCGCGCACGGGCATCGGCATCACCAAGCCCGGCGACTTCACCGTCGACGAAAAAGCGCACCAGATCTACCTGACGGAACAAGGGCACGAGACCGCTGAGCGCATCCTGGCCGAGCGCGGCTTGATCGCGCCTGGCGCCAGCCTGTACGACCCGGCCAACATCTCGCTCATGCACCATTTGTATGCAGCGCTGCGGGCGAACAACCTGTACCACCGCGACCAGCACTACGTGGTGCAGCAGGGCGAGCAAGGCCCTGAAATCGTGATCGTGGATGAGTTCACCGGCCGTCTGATGAGCGGCCGCCGCTGGAGCGAGGGCTTGCACCAGGCCGTCGAGGCCAAGGAAGGCGTGCCGATCCAGGCTGAGAACCAGACGCTGGCGTCCATCACCTTCCAGAACTATTTCCGCCTGTACAACAAGCTGTCCGGCATGACGGGCACGGCCGACACCGAGGCGTACGAGTTTCAGGAAATCTACGGCCTTGAGACCGTCGTTATCCCTCCCAACCGCGGCAGCAAGCGCGACGACCAGCTTGATCGCGTCTACAAAACCACCAAAGAAAAGTACGACGCCGCCATCGCTGATATCCGCGAGTGTTTCGTGCGTGGCCAGCCGGTGTTGGTGGGCACCACGTCCATCGAGAACTCCGAAATCATCGCCGAGCTGCTGCAGAAAGAAAAACTGCCGCACCAGGTGCTGAACGCCAAGCAGCATGCCCGCGAAGCCGACATCGTCGCGCAGGCGGGCAGCGCCAAGATGATCACCATCGCCACCAATATGGCGGGCCGCGGTACCGACATCGTGCTGGGCGGCAACATCGAGAAGGCCGTGCAGGCCGTCGAGGCAGACGAATCCCTGGACGAAGCCACAAAGCAAGCACGAATTGCCGATCTGCGCGCCAAGTGGCAGCAGGATCACGAGGCCATCAAGGCGCTGGGCGGGCTGCGGATCATCGCGACTGAGCGCCACGAAAGCCGCCGCATCGACAACCAGTTGCGTGGCCGTTCGGGTCGCCAGGGCGATCCGGGCTCTTCGCGCTTTTACCTGAGCTTGGACGACACGCTGATGCGCATCTTCGCGGGCGACCGCGTGCGTGCGATCATGGACCGCCTGAAGATGCCGGAGGGCGAGGCGATCGAGGCGGGCATCGTCACCCGCAGCATTGAGAGCGCGCAGCGCAAGGTGGAGGCGCGCAACTTCGACATCCGCAAACAGTTGCTGGAGTACGACGACGTTTCCAACGACCAGCGCAAGGTGATCTACCAGCAGCGCAACGACATTCTGGATGCGCAGGATCTTTCCGCCCAGATTGCCGGCCTGCGCGAAAGCAGCCTGACCGACCTCGTGCACCAGTACGTGCCCGCGCAGTCGGTGGAAGAGCAGTGGGACATCCCCGGCCTGGAAAAAGTGCTGGCCGAAGAGTGGCAGCTCACGCTGCCGCTGCAAAAAGAAGTGGAATCCTCGTCCGCCATCACCGACGAAGACATCCTGGAGAAGGTGCTCAAGGCCGCCAACGAAGCGTACGAGGCCCGCGTGCAAACCGTCGGCGCCGAGAACTTCCGTGGCTTCGAGCGTGCGGTGTTGCTGCAGAACATCGACACCCACTGGCGCGAACACCTGTCCGCCCTCGACTACCTGCGCCAGGGCATTCACCTGCGCGGCTACGCGCAAAAGCAGCCCAAGCAGGAGTACAAGCGCGAGGCGTTCGAGCTGTTTGGCCAGTTGCTCGACGTGATCAAGAACGACGTCACCCGCACGCTGATGACCGTGCGCATCCAGTCGCCCGAGCAGTTGGACCAAGCGGCCGACCTGATCGAGCAGCGGGGCGAGCAGCTGAGCAACGTGACCTACACCGCGCCCAATGAGGCAGGCCAGGCCGAAACGGTGCCCGTGGGCACCGCCGGTGCGGCCGCCGGTTTGGCAGGCGCGGCCGTCGCCGCTGGCGCAGACATCCCGCGCGTGGGCCGCAACGACCCCTGCCCCTGCGGCAGCGGCAAGAAGTACAAGCAGTGCCACGGCGCACTGAGCTGAGCGCCTGATGCTGCTCCGCGTCAACTGAAATCGCAACGGGCCAGATTTGGCCCGTTTGCCTTTTGGGCAGCGCGCCCCTGTTACCTGTCGATAATCGCGTTTCTCTTTCATTCCGCAAAGGATCAAGTCATGCCGGTGAATCTGTCTGCTCCTGACCCCGCCCGTTTGCTGCCCGTGCCGGGCGTTCGCATTGGCGTGGCCGAGGCGGGGGTACGCAAAGCAAACCGCAAGGACCTGACGGTGTTTTTGCTGGACGAAGGCGCCAGCGTGGGCGGCGTTTTCACGCGCAACCGCTTCTGCGCGGCGCCGGTGCAGATTTGCCGCGACCGGCTGGCCGGTGGCGACGCGATTCGCGCCATGGTCATCAACACCGGCAACGCCAACGCGGGCACGGGAGAAGACGGCCTGGCGCGTGCGCAGCAGGTGTGCAGCGCGCTGGCGGGCCTGCTGAAGCTCAACCCCAGCCAAATCCTGCCGTTCTCCACCGGCGTGATCATGGAGCCGCTGCCGGTTGAGCGCATCGAAGCCGGGCTGCCCGCCGCGCTGGCCGATGCCGCGCCCGACCACTGGGCGCGCGCGGCCGAAGGCATCATGACCACCGATACGGTAGCCAAGGCATTCAGCGCCAAGGCCACGGTGGGCGGGGCCGAGGTGACGATCACCGGCATCAGCAAGGGCGCGGGCATGATCCGCCCCAACATGGCCACGATGCTTGGCTTTCTGGCGACCGACGCCTGCGTGGACCCCGCGCTGATGAAGCAGCTGGCGCAAGAGCTGGCCGATGGTTCATTCAACCGCGTCACGATCGATGGCGACACCTCCACCAACGACTCCTTCATCGTCATCGCCACCAACAAGGCGGGCAACGCGCCGGTCACCTCGCTCAGCGCTGACGATGGGCGCGCGCTGAAGGCGGCCATGCTGGACGTGGCCCGCCAACTCGCCCAGGCCATCGTGCGCGACGGCGAGGGCGCCACCAAGTTCATCACCGTGCAGGTCGATGGCGGCCGCACGGCCGAGGAATGCCGCCAGGTGGCCTACGCCATCGCGCATTCGCCGCTGGTCAAGACCGCGTTCTTCGCTAGCGATCCGAACCTGGGCCGCATCCTGGCCGCCGTGGGCTACGCCGGTATCGACGACCTGGACCAGACCACCATCAACCTGTACCTGGACGACGTGCACGTGGCCGTCAACGGTGGGCGCAACCCGGCTTACCGCGAGGAAGACGGCCAGCGCGTGATGAAGCAGGCCGAGATTCTGGTGCGCGTGGACCTGGGCCGCGGCACGGCCAGCGACACAGTCTGGACGTGCGACTTGAGCCATGACTACGTCAGCATCAACGCCGACTACCGTTCCTGATTACTCTGTTTTTAATAGCTGCCCGCGCAGTATCGACGGGCGCCAGAGCCCTAAATGACTGAAGAACTCCTGCGCTTGATGGCGCGCGCCGAGCAGCTGATGGCGCGCATTGAATCGGCCTTGCCGCAACCCCTGCGCGCGCCCGACTGGGCGCAAGCCGTCGCTTGGCGCTACCGCAAGCGCGCATCTGGCCACGGCGTGCTGGAGCCGGTGCGCCACGTTGGCCACATCGCGCTGGGCGATCTGAAAGAGATCGATGCGCAAAAAGACAAGATCGAGCGCAACACGCGCCAGTTTGTCGAAGGGCGGCCCGCCAACAACGTGCTGCTGACCGGCGCGCGCGGCACGGGCAAGTCGTCGCTCATCAAGGCCTGCCTGAACGCCTACGCGCCGCAAGGCCTGCGCCTGATCGAGGTGGACAAGGCCGATTTGACCGACCTGCCCGACATCGTCGACGTGGTGGCCGGCTTGCCGCAGAAGTTCATCGTCTACTGCGACGACCTGAGCTTTGACGAGGGCGAGCCGGGCTACAAGGCGCTCAAGAGCATTCTGGATGGCTCGGTCGCGGCCAACACGCCCAACGTGCTGGTCTACGCCACCAGCAACCGGCGCCACCTGCTGCCCGAGTACATGAAGGACAACCTCAGCTACACCCACACGGACGACGGCGAAGTGCATCCGGGCGAGGTGATCGAGGAAAAGATTTCGCTGTCAGAGCGCTTCGGCCTGTGGGTCAGCTTCTACCCGTTCAGCCAGGACGAATACCTGGCCATCGTCGCGCAATGGCTGAGCGCGCTGGGCGCCGCGCCGGGGCAAATCAATGCGGCCCGGCCTGAGGCGTTGGTCTGGGCGCTGGAGCGCGGCTCTCGTTCGGGCCGCGTCGCCTACCAGTTCGCGCGCGACTTCATGGGCCGCGCCGAAGCCGCTGCCTGATCGGAGGCACGCATGAGCGAACCGCTGCTGACCGCCGATGCGCACCTGCGCCGCGACGACGCCGCGCGCGGCGATGCCCCGCGCAAGGTGGTGGATGTGGCCGTCGGCGTGCTGATCGGCGCGGACGGGCGCTTTCTGCTCACCTCGCGGCCCGAGGGCAAGGTGTACGCAGGCTATTGGGAGTTTCCGGGCGGCAAGCTCGAAGCGGGCGAGAGCGTCGAGGCGGCGCTGGCGCGCGAGTTGAGCGAAGAGCTGGGCATCGCCGTAGACCCGGCCCACGTGCAGCGCTGGCGCGAGCAGATGGTGGACTACCCCCATGCGCTGGTGCGCCTGCATTTTTGTCGCCTCTACCAATGGCAAGGCGAGCTGCAGGCACGCGAAGGCCAAAGCTGGGTGTGGGCGGCGCTGCCAGTGACGGTATCACCGGTTCTGCCCGGCGCACTGCCGGTGCTGCGCTGGCTGGGCGAAGAGCACGTTCCGCCCAGCGCTTGAATCCGTTTGCTATCAAAAAAGAAGCTTGTCGCGCAGGTTCCGTGGGCGCTAGAGCCTGATCTGACTATGAATCTACGCGGGCCGGTGAACGGGCGCGCTTATTGAAGCGGCTCGATCGGCAACGAATCTTCATCGCCGCCGGGCGGCGTTTCCACGCGAAAACTCTCGCTGGCCCACGCGCCCAAGTCGAACATTTTGCAGCGCTCGCTGCAAAAGGGGCGGTAGGCGTTGTCGGCAGCGTAGCGGCTGGGGCCGCCGCAGGCGGGGCAGCGCACGGTGCGGGCGGCTTGTTCGGAGGGTGCGGCGTCAGTTCCGCGGCGTTTTCGGGGGGCTGTCATGCGCACAGCGCCAGCTCAAACGGCGCTTCTTCGCGCGCCGGGTGCAGTTTGCCGTCTGCGCCATGCCGCACCAGGCGCACGGAAACCATAAGCCGATTGCCGCTGATCTCGGGAATCAGTTGAAGCGCTGGATCGATGCGCAGACGCAGCAATTGAAAGCTGCGCCCTTGCGGCAGGATCTGCTGAAACTGCCCGGCGCGCGTCATCACCTTTTGTGGCTGGCCGGCGTCGCGCAGCAACTGCAGCAGCAGCGAAACAGCTTGCGCCATGGGCGCGAGCGAACTGGCCCATTGGTTGAGGTCAGCACGGCGCCGGGCCGGCGGCTCCTGCTGCCAGGCATGGTACGCCGGCAGATCGAATTCGCAGGTGCCGCCTGGAATCACGGCCCGGCTGCGGATGCTCATCAGCCATTCGTTGTCCTGCAACTCGTGACCGGGTTTGCCAAGTTGCGCGTTCAGTCGCGTGAAGGCATCGTCCAGCCGCTCAAGCACCGCATCGAGCGAGGCTTCTGAAATGGCCGGGTTGCCGCGAAACGCCGCGAAGTGCGCCTTCTGGCGATCCAGGTCTTTGAGCACATCCGACTTGATGTCGGCCCGGCTGGTGACGTCCATCACCTCGAAAATCGTGACCAGCGCGTAGTGGTGATCGAGCGCGCCATCCCGCGGCAGCAATTGGGCCAAGCGGCCAATCAGGTGCTCCAGCCGCAAATAGGTGCGAATGCGTTCGTTGAAAGGGTATTCGTACAGGATCACGCGGAAGAGACCTTCCCTGAGACGGCCGCATCATAGCCCGAACCGCTGCGCCCAAGCCCCGAGCTGGGTGCCCAAGAGCGTCAAATCGACGCCCAATCCATTGAACACGACCGTATCTGCGCACGACAGGCGCTGGTCGCGGCTGGCCTGCGCCGCAATGATGGCTTCCACCTGCTCGCGCGGCAAACCATTGCGCCGCATGACGCGAGCGAGCTGGGTTTGCGCATCGCAATCCACCACCATGACCTGATCGACACGGGCGCGCCAGCGGGCGCCGGCCTCGACCAGCAGCGGCACATCGAACACCAGCAGCGGGGCGCCGCTGGCCAGCGCTTGTTGGGCCTGACGGTCGGTCTCCTGCGCGACGAGCGGGTGAATGATGGCTTCAAGCTGGTGACGGGCGTCTGCGTCTTGGTAGACGAGCTCGCGCATGGCGGCCCGGTCCAGCGCCCCGTCGGCGCCGATCAATTCGGATCCAAAGGCCGCCGCAATTGCGGGCAGGGCGCTACCACCTGCTGAGGTGGTCTGACGTGAAATTGCGTCCGCATCGATGACCGTGGCCCGATGCTGCGCGGCCAGAAGTCCTGCGACCGTGCTCTTGCCGCTGCCAATGCCGCCTGTCAGCCCCAACAGGACCGGCGTGGCCATGCCGGGTTAAAGGCCGACGGCGCGCAGGATGCTCTGCGGGCCAAAGACCATGGCGGTGATGCCGGCCATTGCTAGGAAGGGGCCGAATGGGATCTGGCCGCCGTCGCGCAGCGAGCTTCTGAGCTTCATGACAATGCCGACAGCTGCACCGATCACGGACGACATCAGAATGATCGGCACCAGCGCTTGCCAGCCAAACCACGCGCCGAGTGCGGCGAAAAGCTTGAAATCACCGAAACCCATGCCTTCCTTGCCCGTAGCCAGCTTGAAGGCCCAGTACACGAGCCACAGGGACATGTAGCCACCAACAGCGCCCCAGACGGCGTCGCTCAAGGGCACAGGGATCCAGTGCAGGTTGGCGGCGATCAGCCCTGCCCAGAGCAGCGGCAAGGTCAGCACGTCGGGCAGCAAGGTGGTGTCCCAATCGATCAAGGTCATGGCGACCAGCATGGCGGCAAACAGACACCACATACCGCCCGACAGGTTCAGGCCCCAACGCCAAATGCACCACGCGAAAAGCACGCCAGTGGCAAGTTCGATCATCGGATAACGGATGCTGATGGGCGTGCCACAAGCAGAGCATTTTCCGCGGAGTGCGAGGTAGCTCAACACCGGGATGTTTTCGTACCAGCGAATCTGGTGACCGCAAGCCTGACAACGAGACCGCGGCACGAGCAAGTTGAACGGCTCCTGCTCGGGAAGCGGTTGGCCAGAAAGCTCTGCACACCCGGCTGCCCATTCGCGCTCGAGCATTTTGGGCAGCCGATAAATGACGACGTTGAGAAAGCTGCCAATCAACAAGCCAAATAAACCGGCCGTGAGCACCGGAACCCAGAGCTCTGCGTCCATCAAACCACCTGGCCGAGCTTGAAGATGGGTAGGTACATCGAGACGACGATGCCGCCGATTACAGTGCCAAGCACCACGATGATGATCGGCTCCATGAGGCTGGAAAGGCCCGCGACCATTTCATCGACTTCATCCTCATAGAAGTCTGCAGCCTTGCCGAGCATGTGATCCAACGCGCCCGACTCTTCACCGATGGCTGTCATTTGAAGCACCATGCTTGGGAAGATGTTGGCGTTGGTCATGGCAGCGGTCAGACTGGTACCAGTGGCGACTTCCTTTTGTATCTTGTCTGTCGCAATCTTGTAGACGGAATTGCCCGCGGCGCCCCCCACCGAATCCAGAGACTCGACCAACGGGACGCCCGCGGCAAACATGGTGGAAAGCGTGCGCGTCCAGCGCGCCACCACCGACTTTTCGATCAACTCGCCAAAGATGGGCAGCTTGAGGAGCAGGCGGTCCATGAACATTTGTACTTTTTCATCGCGGCGCCAGGCTTGCATGAAAAAATACACGCCACCGAAAATGCCCCCGAAGATAAGCCACCACCATTTGACGAAAAACTCACTCATCGCGATGACTACTAAAGTCGGGGCAGGAAGATCAGCGCCGAAGCTGGTGAACACCTCCTTGAATGCCGGGATCACAAAGATCATGATGACGGCCACCACGACGAACGCGACCACTAAAACTGCAATAGGATACATTAGCGCGGACTTGATCTTGGATTTGATCGCCTCCGTTTTCTCCATATACGTCGCCAGACGATCGAGAAGGCTTTCCAGAATACCTGCCGACTCGCCCGCTTCGACCAAATTGCAATAAAGAGAGTTGAAGTAAAGCGGATATTTGCGAAACGCTGCAGAGAGCGAAGTACCCGTTTCGATGTCGGCTCGAACGTCGTTCAGCAATTTCGTGACGCTGGGGTTCGGGTTGCCGCGTCCTACAATATCGAAAGATTGAAGCAGCGGCACCCCCGCCTTCATCATCGTCGCAAGCTGCCGGGTAAAAATCGCAATGTCTTTCGGCTTGATTTTCTTGCCGGAGCGCATGCGGCGCTTCTTGAGTTTGGTGACAAAAATGCCTTGGCGCCGCAGTGAGGCTTGAACCTGATTCTCACCCGCGGCACGCGTCTCGCCTCGCACAACCTTGCCGTTGCGGTCCTTGCCTTCCCACTCAAAAACGAGTTCCTTGACCGTTTTACTGCTTGCGACTCGGGTTGCCATGCTTTTGATCTCTTATAGGGCGCGTCTTCGCGCGGTTATTGGTTGGTGACGGCCAAAACTTCTTCAAGCGAAGTCACGCCAATTTTGACCTTGTGCAGCGCCGATTCGCGCAATGAGCGGACGCCCTCCCTGCGTGCCTGCTCGCCAATCTCCAATGCGCTGCCATCCGCGAGGATGATGCGCTGCATGTCTTCACTGATCGGCATCACCTCATAAATGCCGACGCGTCCTTTATAGCCGTTGTTGCAGGCAGCGCAGCCGACCGGTTTGTAAGGCGTCCAGCTTCCATCCAACTCGTTTTCATCAAACCCAGCCTCGATCAAGGCCTCGCGGGGGATGTCCATCGGCGCCTTGCATTGAGGGCAAAGGCGGCGCGCCAGACGCTGTGCCGTAATCAAGATCACGCTGGACGCGATGTTGAACGGCGCGATGCCCATGTTGCGCATGCGCGTGAGCGTGGTCGGGGCGTCGTTCGTGTGCAGCGTCGACAGCACCAAGTGCCCCGTTTGCGCGGCCTTGATCGCGATGTCGGCCGTTTCGAGATCCCGGATCTCGCCGACCATGATGATGTCAGGATCCTGACGCAGGAAAGCCTTGAGAGCGACCGCAAACGTCAGACCGGCCTTCTCGTTGACGTTGACCTGGTTGACGCCCGGCAGGTTGATCTCTGATGGGTCTTCTGCAGTCGCGATGTTCACGCCCGGCTTGTTCAGCAGGTTCAGGCAGGTGTAGAGCGAAACGGTCTTGCCGGAGCCGGTGGGGCCGGTCACCAGGATCATGCCGTAGGGGCGCTCAATCGCCTTGAGCAAGCGCACCTTCTCTTCGGGCTCGTAGCCGAGCGCGTCGATACCGAGCTTGGCACTGCTTGGGTCGAGAATACGAATAACGATCTTTTCACCGAAAAGCGTGGGCAGCGTACTCACGCGAAAATCGATCACGCGGTCTGGGCCGACTTTCAGCTTCATGCGGCCGTCTTGCGGAATCCGCTTCTCGGAAATATCCAGCCGCGACAACACCTTGATGCGCGAGGCAAGCTTCTCTTTGATCAGCACTGGGGGAGAGACGATCTCGCGCAATTCGCCGTCCACGCGAAAGCGCACGCGGTATTGGTGTTCATACGGCTCGAAGTGCAAGTCCGACGCGCGCATGTTGAAGGCGTCGATCAGCATCTTGTGCAGAAACTTGACGACCGGGGCGTCTTCAACATCGTTCGCTGCAGAATCGTCCTCTTCTGCCGGAACCGCAGCGCCCAAGGACGCCTCGTCGAACTCAAAATCCCCGCCGACGATGCTGTCCATCGACTCGGCAGCGGACTTGGTGTGGGCCTCCACCAACTTCGACAGCTTGTCGAACTCGGCGATGACCCATTCGACGCCCATCTGCGTCGAGAACTTGATGCGTTCCGCCGCATCGTGATCAGACGGGTCGGCCGTGGCGACGATCAGCCTGCCGTTGCGTTTGCTGAGCGCCAGCAGGCGGTAGGTCTGCGACAGTTTTGGATCGATCAGGTCCTTGGGCAGGCGCTCAGGATCGAGTGCGTCCGCATCCAGCAGCGGCGCCGAAAAAGCCTGGGCCAGGGTATGGGCCAGATCCGACGCGGCGATCGCGCCCGAGCCGATCAGCTCGGAGATGAAGTTTTTCTGGCCAGCGCGTGCTTTCTTGAATGTGTCTTCGGCGACTTTTTGGGTCAGTTTTCCAGCCAGCACCAGGGCGCGGCCCACGCCAGGCAGCGCGACGGGCGCGGCATCTCGTGAAACAGATTCGGCAGTGGCCATGAAGCAGATGATCCGGAAGGCAAAAACAGCCGTTCGATCATCGCCGATCGGTGAAAAGATGTAAATCTTGCGGGCAGTTGATGTGTGCATCAGTTGACACAACCGTTGCATTTGAGGATCGCTGGCGCAGGCGCCCAATGCAGCGCGCCATGGCCTCGCTGGCGACTGCGGCCTGCCTTAAAGTCTTGCAGTCATGAGCTCCCACGCCGTAGCCCCTCCAGACCCGCCCTGGCGAGCCAGCGATCGGCTGCGGCTGCGCGAGTTCGCGCTCAGCGATGTTTCTGATCTGGCGCGCATGCACCAGGACCCGCGCGTGCGTGCGCAGCTGGTGGACGATCTCGCACTGGACGACCTGGCCACCGCCAGTGGCTTCGTGGCCGGCATGCAGGCGTTCTATCGCCAATACGAGGGGCGCGGCATCTGGTGCGCCGAACGCGCCATACCTGCAGACGCCGACGCCGTGGCCGAAGCGCAGGCCGCCCACGCTGCGGGCGACATCGATGACGGGCTTCTCGCTTACGTGATGGCGCCAACCTGGCGGTTTTGCGGGTGGTTCAGCCTGGTGCACGTGCTGGACGCGCCCGATCAAATTGAAATAGGCGCTCGCTTGGCACCCGAGGCGTGGGGCAACGCGCTGGCGTTGGACGGGGGCGACTGGCTGCTGGCGCGCGCCTTTGCCGACACCGCGCGCACCGAGGTGTACGGCTATTGCGCACCGGAGAATCGCTCAGCCGCCCACTGCCTGCGCGTGCTCGGCTTTGATCGCGTAGGCAATGCGCCTTACAACGGGCACCTGGCGGCGCAGTTTCGCTTGTCGCGCGCGCATTGGGAGGCGTGGCGCCACCTGCCGCGGCGCGACCGCCTGCGTCAGGTGCTGCGCGGCGGGCAGCCAGCCCAGGCTTGACGCCGGCCGCGCCGGCAGCGTGACAACCTCGCCCGCACGCCCGCAAGCGCCAGAGCAGCCCTCACGCACGCTCGGCCCTCGCGCCGTCAGCGAAACCTCAATCCCGACGAGGTGAACTCCACCTCTTCCGGCTCCACATGCAGCACGGCGCGGAACACGCGCGCGCCCTCGGCCTTCAGCTGGGCCGCATCCGCCGCGCTGCCCGATTTCTGCACTTCCTGCTGCATCAGCGACAGCAGCATTCCCAGGCCCACGCTCTGCATGTAAGAGCGCATCCGCTCAGAGCCTGGTTTGAACGCCTCCGGCTTGCCCTGCAGGTAGGTGCGGACCTGTTCCACCGTTGGCTTGATGGCGTTTTCAGGAAATGGCTTGTTGTAGTACGCCGCGTAGCCCCCGGCCAGCAGTGTCACGATGCCCGTGGCCACGTTTTCCTTGGGTACGCCGTAGAGCTTCTCCACGTTGTTGTTGAAGGTCACTACGATCTGCTTGAACAGCGTCTGCGCCTCCTTGCGCTGCGCGGCGGGAACCATCTGCGCCATCTCTTCCAGCGGCTTCGAGTCCAGCACCTCGCCGTTGCGCAGCACCACCAGCTTGCCGGTCCACAGCGGATCGGCCTGCGTCGATGGCTTGCGCGCGGCCGGCGCGGTGCTTCGGGCCCTGGCCCGGCTCGAACTGCTGCTGCCCTCCAAGTCCTTCTTGGCCTGCGACATCGCCCTGTTGTAGGCGTCGTTGCGCAGCCACTGCTCGTTGTAGTCGATCGTAAAGAAGGCGTGCGCCTTCGTGCTGATCAGCAGCAGCGCAATCAATGCGGTCAGAAGCAGTCTCATACCCAATCCTGTGTGTCCTGGAAAAACAGACGCGCGGTGCCGGTTGGCGCCCCGCGCTTGATTGTCGCCCTTGAATCCAAGCGACCCCCCATAGCAAAAAAGCAGGCCTTTCGACCTGCTTTTTGGGCTGTTGTGCCGTGAAACGCGCGCTTACTGCTTACGTGCCATGCCCGACAGCGCTTCGCCGATCGATTTGAGCAGCGTCGAAACCGTCTCGCTGATCAGCTTCATTTCCTGTGCGGCGCCTTGCAGCTCGGTCTGCGCCTTGGTCATCTCGGCCGCCAGCTTTTGCTTGTCGGCCTCGACAGCTTTGGTGCCTTCCTTGTCGTCAGAGCTCACGCTCTTGGACTTTTCGGCCAGCTTGGACTGTTCATCCGCCACGTTGCTGACTTGGGCCGACAGCTTGACCACTTCCTGCGTCTTGGCGCCATACACCTTGCCCATTGCCTCGGCAATCGCGGCGAACCAGCTTTGTGCAGACTTTTTGCCCTTGACCTTGCCGTCGCCCTTGCCTTCGCAGGCTTCCTGGGTGGCCTCGTTGGTGTTTTTGTTCAGCGTCTCGCGAATCTTGTCCAGCAGCTGGTCGGTCAGCTGCTTGATCTCTTTCAGCGAATCGTCCTTGGTCGCGCTGTCCAGCGTTTGCTGGGCTTGCGGGTCCACCGGCTTGTGGCAGTTCTTCACCGCCTCGTCGATCGCCTTGTTCACCGCGTCGCGGATGAATTTGGGCATGCCGTCCTGCTGGTGCAGGGTGTTCATGGCGTCTTTGCCCGAATTGCCGAAGATGTTGCCAATCAGGTTCGACGTGGCGTTCAGGATGTTGGTCGGCGAAAAGCCTTCCATCGCCTTGCCGATGCCTGCGCCAATGCCAGAGTTACCCAGAATGCCGCCGATCAGGTTGCCCAGCAGGCCGCCCATGCCGCCGCCCAAGCCGCCCAACAGGCCAGCGCCGCCGCCACCCACCACAACGCTTGCTACCACGCCAACTGCTGCACCCATTTTTAGCTCCTTTGGTGACCTTCGCAGGTCGAATTGATGACTTCAGGCTCTTCGCCCCGCCGGGAACCGTTCCCTGCCAGGCGACCAAGCAACTCATGAAGACGGAATCACTTGATGGGTGCTATTGAATCGTTGGCGGCGCCGCTTGAACATTCATGGCGTTACCAGCTAGTAATCAACCCAGCTAGTAACGTTACCTATAGGCACGAACGCGGGCGGCCGTTACAAACCCGTGGTTTGCTATTAAATAAATAGCTGCCAGCGCAGGCAGCACCAGCGCCAGAGGCCAATTGGGTTCAGATTGGCGCGGCGGCCGCGCCTCGCCACGGGCCAGCCCGCGCCGCGTGCCGCTATACGTCCACGCGCTGGTGCAGCGCCATGCGCGTCAGGTGCACCACCGAATCGGCCTGCATCTTGGCCATCACGCGGCTGCGGTGCAGCTCCACCGTCTTGGTGCTGATGTCCAGGTCGCGCGCAATTGTCTTGCTGATCTTGCCTTCCACCACGCCCTGCATCACCTGCAGCTCGCGCGGGCTCAGCGCGGCGCGGCGGCGCGCGTACTCGGCGCACGTGGGCGCAGCCGTTTCATCGGGCAGGGCGGCTTCAGCCACCGCCGGCGCGGCGGGGCGCTGGCTGCCCGCCTGAAACGCACGCGCCAGGGCCGATTCCAGGGCGCTGTCCTGAAACGGCTTTTCCAGAAAGGTGACCGCGCCTTTTTCCATCGCCTGCACCGCCAGCGGCACGTCGCCGTGCCCGGTCATGTAGACGATGGGCAGCGACGGCTGGGCGTTGCCCCCCGTCACGCCTGCCTCGATCAGCGCGTCGTGCACCTGCAGCCCCGTCATGGTGGGCATACGCACGTCCAGCAGCAGGCAGGCTTGCCCAATGGCCTGGGCGTCCAGCGCCTTCAGCGCGTCGATGGCCGTCTGCGCGTCTTGGAAGTCCACCACTTCGTAGCCAGCGCCGCTCAGCCACCACTTGGCGGTGGCCCGAAAGTCGTCGTTGTCGTCCAAAAGGTACAGCGTGCGGCTGGCAGGTGTGGCGTTCGCGTTCATGAAACAACAGCTTCCGAATCCATAAAGCGTGGCAGCTGCAGGGCTTCATCGCCCTGCACCAGCGGCAGCGCCACGTGAAAAGTGCAGCCGCGCAGCCCTGGGTTGGGGGTAAACCACAGCCGCCCCTGGTGCAGCTCGATCAGGCTGCGGCAGATGTTCAGGCCAATCCCCATGCCCGTCGGCTTGGTGGAGTAAAACGGCATGAAAAGCTGCGCCGCGCCTTCGTCATCAATGCCGCTGCCGGTATCGGCAATGGCAATCTCGATCTGCGTGCCCGCAGCGTCAATGCGGCTGACGATGTCCAGGCGCCGCTGGCCGGCGGGCGTGTCGCCCATCGCGTCGATGGCGTTGCGCAGCAGGTTCACCAGCACCTGCTGCAGCATCACGCCGTCGCCCGCCACCGCCGTGGCGCCGTCTTGCGCCTCGGGCGCCAGCGCCATCGACAGTTGCACGCCGTGGCGGCCCAGGTCCCAGTCCAGCGTCGTCAGGCTGTTGTGCAGCAGCGCATTCAGGTCTACCCGCTCGCGGCGCGGCTGGCGCGACTGCGTGTAGTCGCGTATGCGCCCGATGATGCGCGCCGCGTACTGCACCTGGTCCAGCGCCAGCTGCACGCCTTGCTCCAGCATGGGCAGCGCGTTGGCCTGCGGTTGCGCCGCCGCCGTGGCAATGCGCGTCTTCAGCCCGCGCAGCACGTTGGTCACCGCGCCCAGCGGCTGGTTCAGCTCGTGCGCCAGGGTGGTGGCCATCTCGCCCACGGCCACGCTGCGCGAGGTGAACAGCAGCCTTTCGCGGTCTTCCAGGTGGCGGCGCGTGGCCCGTTCAAGCGCCGGTGGCCCGCCGCTGTCCAGCAGTCGCAGGCGCAGCGCCAACGCACCGCCCCCTGTCGATTCGGCTGCCGCGCCCAGCGCAGCGCCCGCTTGCCCGGCGCCGCCCGCAGGCAGGAGGCGCAAGGCCGCGTGCAGGTGCGCGGTGGCCGAGCCATCGCGGTCTGCATCCAGTTGCACCTCGCCATCCCAATCGGCGCCCGCCGGCGCGCCGGATGCGCCCAGCGCGGCCACGCCCTCCGCCAGCCCAGCCAGCCGGGCGCACAGCGCCTGCAGCGTGGGCGCTTCGCCTTCCGCCAAGCCCAGCAGGGCGGCCAGGGCCGGGCTGCACCACACCAGTGGCGCCGCAGCGTCGGCAGGCAGCACCGCGGCCAGGTCGTCAAACGCGGCCAGCAGCGCCGCTGCGGCGTCGCCAGCGGGTGCTGCCTGCGCGCGGCGCTGGCGCGGGGCAACTTGACGCGTGCTTGCAGTGCCGCTGGTGCGGGGTAAAGCCATCAAAACATCCATTCACAAACAGCCAAGGGGCCTTGCGCCTGGGCCGCTGCGCCAGCACGGGCGCCGTGCGCCGCCTGCTGCCAAGCCGCCGCCTTCATTGGCCGCCGGCCACGGCGCCTTGCGTGCCCATGCCGTCCAGCGGAACCGGCACGCGCAGCGCCATCATTGTCCACTGCTGGCCCATCAGGCGGCGCAGGCGGCGCGGCTCTGCCACCGTGATGTATTCGCCCACCGCGGGTGCAGCGCCCGCTGGCTCGGCGCCCGCCAGCACCAGGCGCGGCGTGTGCCGGTCTGGCTGCGAAGCCGCTACCTGCCACGTGCCCGCCGCGTCCACCCACTGGCGCAAACGCCACTGCCGCCAACCGACGTCCGCGGGCAGCATGGCCGACCAGCGCGCCGCCAAAGGCCATGCGCGCCCGCGCGTACCTGCCGTGGGTGCGACCGTGCCCGCCTTGGACGTGTCGGCTGCGTCGGGCCAGAGCACGTGCCCGATCAGGCGCTGGTGCGTCTGGTCGGGCGGTGCCAGCACCATCACGCGGCGGCCCAGCGCCAATTCGCGCAGCAGCGCCTGCTGGTCATTGGCCTTCAGCCACAGGTGCAGCGCGCGGTAATGCTCGGCCGCCGCTTCGCGGGCAGCGGCGTCCGCCTCGGGCTGGTCGGCTGGGCCGCTGCGGTCTTCATCGTCGTCACCGGCGTCGCCCAGGGCGTCCCAGAAATCCTCGTCTTCCATCTCGGGCGTTGGCGCCCGGGGGGTGAACTGGTCGATCTTCTCCACCCTGTCGTGCGAACCGCGCTTGCGCAGCTTGGGCGCCATCGCCAGCGTGGTAGCCAACTGCTTGGGCATCACGGCGCCCGCCGCCACTTGCGACCCCGTGGGCGCTTCGCCCTTGGCGGCGCTTTGCGGCATGGCGCCGGCACGCGGGGCCTGGGCGGCTGTCTGCGCGCCCGCCGCCGGGGCTTGGGCAAGCGCCCGCGCGCCCGATGCCGCAGCGCCCGGGCCAGCCGCCACCCCACGCTGCCCCTGCGCGCCCGCAGGTGCCAGCAACTGCAACTGCGCCATCCGGCTGGCGCGCAGCGCCAGTTGCGCCTCTGCCAGCGCAATGGCCGCGCCGCCGGCCGTCATCTGCCCCGCGCCCACGCGGCCCAGCGCCAAGGCCAGCGCGGCCTGCGCCTGCGCCACGGCCTGCGAACTGCCTGCGGCGCCGCGCGCCGCAGCCGCCGTTTGTGCGGCAATGTGTGCAGCAGTTTGCGCCGCCACTTGGGTATTGGCCGCCGCAGCCGGCGCAGGCAGTTGCCCCGCGCGCGCCGCCGTGGTGGGTTGCGCGCCGCTGGGCTGCTGCTGCGGCTGCGCCGTGGCCGGTGGCATGGCCGCCACCGCCGCCTTGGCCCGTGGGTCTGCCATGCCCAGCGCCGCCGCCACGGGCGCAGCCTGCGGCGTGCTGCGCAGGGGCAAGCCTGCCGCCGTCTGCGCGCTGTACGCGGTGGTGGTTGCCGAAGGGGCTGACGCGGCAGCGGGGCTGAACATCGGCTGGCTGACCGTGCCGCGCGGGCCAATCGTGACCGACGTGCCCGCCAGCGCCGTGGCAGGCGCCACCAGCTGATTCATCCCCGGGGGCGCGCCCGCCTGGCCCGCCGCAGCGTTAGGCAAGCCCGCCTGCGGCAACTGGCCCGCAGGGTTGCCTGCGGGCGGCAGCGCATTGGGGGTGGTGCCGTTGGGCGGCAAAGGGTTGGGTGTGGCGCCGGGGCGCGGCAGCGGGTTGTTGACACCGTCAGGGCGAACGCCGTCTGGCCGCCCAGGCACCGCGTTGACTGCATTGGAGCTGTTGTAGGCGCCGGTTGCGGGGTTGAACGTGTTGGTGGCCGCGCCAGACCCCCATGGCGACGCCCCATCGCCGCCCCAAGACAGCCCGCCGCCCGCCCCGCCATGGCCCCCGGCTGAGCCTGCGCCCGTGCCACCTGGTCCGCCGCCCATGCCGCCGACGGCATCCCCGCCCATGCCCCCGGCGCCGTTGGCACCGTGGCCCGCAGCGCCGCCGCCTGCTTCACCGTGGCCGGTTGGCCCTGGTCCGCCCACCCCTGGCCCGCCCTGCGCGTTCTGGCCAGACGCGACCGGTGTGTTCGCTTGGGGCGATCCGTTACCGCTCGGTTGGCCAGTAGGAGGCTTGCTGTTGACCTGTGTGGGGTTTGATGTGTTGGGGGGGGCGGTTGGCGCTTTGTTGTCTGCGGCGGGCAGAGGTCGATCACTGACGCTGGGTTTCGTCGGCGGCTTTTGAGAGTCGGGGCGCGCCAGTGATCCAGGACTCTCGGCGCCGCTGACGCCCGCCAACGAGCCACCTGAAAAAGGGGCAACAGCGCCAATTCCGCTAGCCATACAGCGTCAGGCTCAGTCAGGTAGCCGCAGATAGAGTCACCACATAATCAGAAGTCATGGCGCATGCCGATGCCGTAGTTATTGCCGCTGCTGTAACGCACATAGTTCGCATAAACGAAAGTTCGTTTTGAGAACGCATAACGGCCTTCCACCAGGCCATTCGTTCGTTTCTCGCCCTTGTAGCTTACGCCATGAAGGTCATAGTTTGCTTTTGTATCGCGGGCAACGTTTACAAGCAGGCTGGCTGCGCCGAAATTAGCCTTGGCGCCAACTGAAAAACCACTCAATCGCGAGACGGCGTCAGGTATCAATTGATTTGTCTCATCGTCAAAATAATTTGCGTTTGCCGTGTGATGGTAACCTGCTGCTACCGCAAACATTCCAAACTGATACTGAGCGCCGACTGCATAGTTTGCTTTCGAATTCTTTTGTTTGTTGTATGAGAGTCCGGCGCGCAGCGGACCATTAACAAAGGTTAGACCTAAATCGACCTTGGCGTTGCCACCGTTGTCAGGCTTAAGCACATAGCCCAATTCCGCAGCAAAACCGCCGAAGTCGGGCGTCTTATAACTGATCTGGCTGCTATTTCGCTCTTCTGCGTTGCCAGGCGTGCCGAACGTGTTAATCACGATCGAATTCCGGGCGCCGCCCGTCAAATCCCACGCTGCAAGCGCATTCCGGCTTGGTGTATAGGCGCGGCCCAAGCGCAACGTACCCCAGTTACCCCCAAGCCAGACGTTGGCGGCGCGTTGGTACATCGTTTTGGTCCAATACGCGGAGTTCACATCCGAACTGCCATCGCGTAAATTGATGCTGCTTTCAAACTGAAAGCCCGCCTTAAGGCCGCCGCCCATATCTTCCGTGCCACGAAAACCGATAAAACTATCACTCGTGGTCACTAGCGAGTTAGTCATCATACCCACCTTGCCGCCTTGAAACTTGCCAACGCCCGCATCGGCCGTGCCGTACAAAGTCACCGAAGACTGGGCCATGGCGCTGCCGCTGGCGGCGGCCAGGACGGCGAGGGAAACAAGGGTCTTTTTCATGGCGAAGATTCCTCTGAAATGTGTTTTAAGTGATTGATGTGTAAGCCAAAGTTACTCGCCACGCCGTGGCAGCAACCGACCCTTCGATTGAACCAAACTCCGCCACCAACACCAACCCAAGTGTGACTTATTTGGCGAAATAACGACAAAGCGCCTACCGTCGATTGCCACAAAAGGTGGGCGTGCCGTGGGCCAGACACCTGCCGCGCCAATCGCCCGTGCGCCCCGGCCCCTGGTAAAAGCCACTGCGCTGCCAGTCGCCGCGCGGGCAAAGCCTCTGCCAGAGTGTGACCGCCAACGCCAGACAGCAACAGTCGTAGCGTTACCAGCTGGGAAAGCGTACAGCGTTGCAATACGCCGAATCATCAAAAATGATAGCTGCCGGCGCTTGCTGCACGTGCGCCAGCGCCCTGTTTGGCATTCAATCTACGGGGTGCTGCCTGGCGGCCAGACTGCGCGCGCGCTGTGCGCCAGGGGCGTGCGCGAGCCCACACGTCAAGCGTGGCCATGGCCGCACCGGGTGTATCCGCCGGGTGTCGGGCTTGCCGTTGGCGCGATGGCGGGCGCACTGAGCGTGCGCGCCCTCTGTTGGCCACGCCCGGTGCGTGCAGCGTGGGCGGGTCAGCGCGCCGTGCGCATCCATTCAGCCAAGAGCGGCACCGCCTGATGGCCGCCGCCCGCTTGCACCCGCCAGGGCTGGCGGCCCAGCACGGGCAGGGCCGTGCGACGTGGTGCCGGTGGGCTGGCTGGGGGTCTAGATGGCTTTGCGCAGATGGCGGCCAAGCCGCCGTCGGCACGCTCTTGGCGGCTGGGGTGGCGAAGGTGGCGCACCGAACCGCGCCGTCAGGCGGCGCGGTGCGTGCCTGCACCGCTGCAAGTGCCGAGTTAGCCGCGGCTAGTCACGCGGGCAAGGCCGCAGTGAGCATCAGAAATCGTGACGCATTCCGATGCCGTAGTTATTGCCGCCATCGTAGCGAACGTAGTTTGCATAGACAAACGTGCGTTTTGAGAAGGCATATCGACCTTCGACTACCCCGTCTGTGCGTTTCTTCCCTTTGAAGTGAACTCCATTAACTTCATACTCTGATTTCGTGTCGCGAGCTACGTTGACGAGAAAACTGGCGGCGCCAAAATTCACTTTGCCACCCAACGTGAATCCACGTGCTGTACCAACTGAGCCTTGGATTGGGAGGTGGGTTGAATCATCGTAGTATGTACCCCCCGCCATGCTGTGATAGCCAGCGGCAAGCGCAAACATTCCAAACGAGTATTGAGCGCCGACAGCATAATTTGCTTTGGAGTTCTTTTGCTTGTTGTATGAAATGCCGGCACGCAGTGGCCCATTCACATAGGTCAGCCCTAGGTCCACTTTGGCATTGCCGCCGTTGTCGGGCTTAAGCACATAACCCAATTCCGCAGCAAAGCCGCCGAGATCAGGCGTTTTGTAGCTGATTTGGCTGTTGTTGCGCTCCTCAACGTTGCCGGGGGCGCCATATGCGTTGACTAAAGCTGAATTTCGTCCATAACCAAGCAAGTCCCATGCTGCCAATGCGTTGCGACTCGGCGTATAAGCGCGGCCCAGGCGCACCGTACCCCAGTTGCCCCCGAGCCAGACGTTGGCAGCGCGTTGGTACATGGTCTTGGTCAAATTGCCAGACGCCTGATCGGTGCTGCCATCGCGCAGATTGATGCTGCTTTCAAACTGAAAGCCCGCCTTCAGCCCGCCGCCCATATCTTCCGTGCCACGGAAACCGATGAAACTGTCGCTGGTATTCACAAACGAGTTGGTTTGCATACCCACCTTGCCGCCCTGGAACTTGCCAACGCCCGCATCGGCCGTGCCGTACAAAGTCACCGAAGACTGGGCCATGGCGCTGCCGCTGGCGGCGGCCAGAACGGCGAGGGAAACAAGGGTCTTTTTCATGGCGAAGATTCCTCTGAAATGTGTTTTAAGTGATTGATGTGTAAGCCAAAAGTTACTCGCCAGCAGGCGGCGGTAAGCACCCAGTCGATTGAACCAAACTCTGCTGACAACTCCAACCCGCTCGTGACTTATTTGCCGAAATTACGACAAATCTGCGGTCAGTTTTTGGGGCGCACGGTGCGCGTTTGCCTTGGCCACTGAACTAAATCGCCCAAATGCTCACTTTCTGCTTACAGAGATGGCGATGCGCCCACCCAAAGCGGCAGCCGCGTCAACCCGGGCCGGCGGCAAAGGCCCTTCCAACGCGCGGCCGACCACGCGCAGCGGCGACAGCGCCACGTAGCCAGCGGGCAGGGCGGTCGGTAGTTGGTTCAAAATTGATAGCTGCCGGCGCTTGCTGCGCGGGCGCCAGAGCCTTATTTGGCATTCAATATAGTGGGTGCTGCCTGGCGGCCAGACTGCGTTACGCAGCGTGTCAGACACGTGCGCGTGCGCACACGCCAAGCGTGGCCTTGGCCGCACCGGGCGTATCCGCCGTGTGTTGGGCTTGCCTTTGGCGCGATGGAGAGGGCGCACTGAGCGTGCGCGGCTTCCGTTGGCCGCGCCGGGGTGCATGCGGTGTTGGCCGTTCACCGTGCCTTGTGCATCCTCCGATTTTTCTCACCCATGCAGTGCATGGGCGGATTCAATTCAGATGTACCGATGGGTAATAATTTGAGCCCAATCCCAGTTTTTTCGAATGGGTATTTATTTTGGTCGCCTGATCACTTACATCTGCGGAATTAATTCTGCACTCCCGTTGTTCAGGCTGACCCAGACCCTTATGTCTGGCGGATCAACTGCCGCAACATCAGGATCGAGTGTGTCCGGTGCTTGAAATACAACCTCAACACGTTGGGGTTCGCGTTGCCCAATGTGTCCAGGAGGAAGATATTCTACTCCCTGCGAGGAAAGATAATCTTTTGCAAAATCAATGCAATTAAAATCATTCATTTTATTTTTCTGTTATTAATCCGATGGCGTAATTTCGAGATAACTCTCTTTCGGCATCATTTGGCCTTGACTATAAACGATTATTTTAAAGTCGATTAAACACCGTCTCCTCTCGCCCAAGTCTGCCCATCTCTACGAATGCTTGTGCGCCTCGCCTATCGCTCGCTGGTAGTTGTCGCTGCGCCCGCTACTCGCCACATCGGCCGTGTACCTGTCCAGCGTGCTGACTGAGCCAGACAGGTCGGCCGCGTCACTCAGGTGCGGCGCCCGCGTGTGGTAAACCTTGAGATCAAGCCGCTGGTCATCAATCCTTAGCGTGTCGCCCGCGTTGGCGTACAGCCAACACTGAATATCGGCCAAATCCATGCGTCGCATAGAATGGATCTACATCTTTCTTGGGTATATTGATATCGTTTCGGGCGTCAAGGCGGCGATCTCACGCGGATCAAGCCACCCCGTCCGTCGAATAGGTGTACTAAAGGCAATGCAATGAAAAAACAACTTACTGAAACCAGCAAATTCCTCAGCTATGTGCTGCGCCACAACCCAGGCGAAATTGGCTTGACGCTGAGCAGCGAAGGCTGGGCTGATCTGAGCGAATTGATTCTGGCCGCCAGGAAAGCGGGTCACGATCTTGACGTGGAGCTGATTCGTGCCGTGATCGACGGCAGTGAAAAGAAGCGCTTCGCAATTTCTGAAGACGGGCGTCTCATTCGCGCCTTGCAAGGGCATTCGACCGATGCGGTAGATATCCGCCACCAGCCCAAAACGCCGCCGGAATTTCTGTACCACGGTACCGCCACGCGATTCCTGGGTTCAATTCTCGCCGAAGGACTGCTGCCAGGGCAGCGCCATCATACGCATTTGGCGGGGGACATTCCAACAGCCTTTGCAGTTGGCCAGCGCTACGGCAAACCAGTCGTGCTGAAAGTAGAGGCACTGAGAATGCACCAAGACGGCTTTGTCTTCTTTCAAGCGGAAAACGGCGTATGGCTTACCGAGAAAGTCCCGGCTTCGTATTTTTCGCCAATGCCTCAAGCCTAGGGAAGGTCTGCGTAAATCGAGCCTCGATGTGCTGATCGGCGCGGGAGCGCGAAGACAATTGACGCCATGAAGCAAGCGGACCTGGGCCTGAACCTGACGACCAAGCGCACACGCAAGCGCGAGTTCCTCGCAGAAATGGAACGTGTGGTGCCGTGGGCGGCCTTGGTTACCCTGATCACGCCCTATGCGCCTGAAGGCAAGCGCGGTCGTCCACCGTTTGCCGTGGAGACGATGCTGCGCATCCATTTCATGCAACAGTGGTTCACGCTGAGCGATCCGGCGATGGAAGAGTCGCTGCACGACGTGCCTTTGTTCCGCGAGTTCGCAGGCTTGAACTGGGACACACCGGTGCCCGACGAGACCACGATCCTTCGATTCCGCCGGCTGTTGGAGGAACACAAGCTCAGCGCCCAGATCCTGGCGCTGGTCAACGAGCTGCTGGGAGCCAAAGGCCTGATGCTGCGCGCCGGCACGGTGGTGGACGCCACGTTGATCGCCGCGCCCAGCTCGACCAAGAACGCCTCGGGCGAGCGCGACCCGCAGATGAAGCAGAGCAAGAAAGGCAACCAGTGGTACTTTGGCATGAAGGCCCACATCGGTGTGGATGCCGAATCGGGCCTGGTGCACACGGTGCGCGCAACGGCTGGCAGCGTGAACGATGTGGTCGAGGCCAACACGCTGCTGCATGGAGAAGAAACCGAGGCCTGGGGTGACGCAGGCTACCAAGGAGCGGACAAGCGCCCTGATGCCAAAGCCGGCGTGCGCTGGAACATCGCCATGCGTCCAGGCAAACGCCGCGAACTGGACAAGACCAAGCTCGTCGACGATCTGACCGACCAACTCGAACGCCTGAAGGCCAGCATCCGGGCCAAGGTCGAGCACCCGTTCCGGGTGATCAAGCGCCAGTTCGGGCACGTGAAGGTGCGTTACCGCGGGCTGGCCAAGAACACCGCGCAGTTGCATACGCTGTTCGCTCTGTCCAACCTGTGGATGATGCGGCGAACGTTGATGGGAGCGCAGGCATGAGTGCGTCTGCAAACAGCCGAACGCCCAGGAACTGGGTCGAAAACGGCATCGCCCCGCGCGCTGTCGAAGCTGAGAAAACGAGTTGGCTTGGCGGCTCCGCGTCAGCACATCTCAAAGCGCATTGCGCAGACGTTCCCTAGAGGAATTCGTTGGTTTAATAAAGGTTGTTTTTACGCAAGAACTCTCGCAGATTGGTTGAATATTCGGTGGCAAAGTTTAGCCAGGCATCAAAATTCTGAAATGAATAATTTCGATTTGACCCGTCCAGAATCAACATAAGAACGGCTGGGTTGCCTGATAAGTCGTCGCCATCGAAACAGGCAATGTCATCCAAATCGCCATCCACCTTGGAAAAGGGTATCAGATTTCTGCCGTCGTGATGACGGCATTCATATGCCAGTTTGCCAAATTCCGAGGTGCTGTCTATAAACCACCAGGGATATATGTCTGGAGGTTTACTCAACTCAGCCATGGATATCAGTGACTGCGGATAAAGAAAGCCAGGTGGTAACATGGGCGGTGGATAGAGTTGAATTTTGGTCATTGGACTATCTGCCATTCCAAACATTAGGGTCGTAAAGTGATCCGGTCGGAAATCTTTGGGACCAGTTGGGCACTTGGCCATTTCTCGATGTGCTGTTCTGCCACGGATCGTTTATCCTAAGTTGGGCTGCCTCGCCCCACGTTCCGGGAGTGATACCTTGAACAGAAAGTCCTGCCCTCCGGGAGGTGTCCCGAATGGGATCGTCAAAGCCTCGAATGTTGGCGTGTATCCGTATGCCTGCTTGTCTAGCCGCTAGAATTCTAGTGTTGTCGATACTGGTTAGTGTGCCATTCGGCATGCGCACAACATCTACCGGCCTTCCAACCCAGCCACTAGCGCCCATTCCTTCAGTCAGAGTGCTAAAACTATAATCGACGCCGGGTCTTCTTGCGGAAATCCAACTTTGTGAAAAACCCACTCGAGTTGGATCAAGCGACCGCAATCCCAGGCCTGCAGTACTATTGGTCAGGCCCCCCGCGGCAATCGCCTCTTCAACGTCGATACTACGAAATGCAGAGCGATAGTTCGCTCCAGTGTCGCTGGCAACGCGGCCAGCTCTGCCCATTGGTGTAGATGCATTTGAGCCTCCAAATGCTCCAGATGTAACCCCGAGGCCCAGCATTTCAGGGCTGTTCAATGTTTCGCCAGGCGCGATCAATCCTCGACTTGCTCCCGCCACGTGCAGACTCAACGCCGCACTTTGCAGCCATAGTTGCTGTTCGTTGGAGTTTGTATCGCGCATCGCCGTACGGACGTCTTCCATTCCGGCCAATAAGTGTTCTCTCGTCAGTTGAGGACTGTAGGCCAGCTCGTTGGCGCGATCTACGACTTCCCTGACGCTGGTTCTGCCAGCAGTTCCACCGCTTTGGTGCCAAGTCGGCTTGTAGCCATCCCCCATTTCATTCGCGTACCCATTGCTACGACCGCCATAGGCCATGTAGCGGTCGTACGCTTCTTGCTGGCTCATCCCCGAAGCGCCCGGGCGTTGCGCTGCTTGCTGCGCGGCAGCGCGGCGAGCTTGCTCAGCCTGCAATTGCGCACGTACGTCCAATCCCCGGCTGTTGTTGGCCACGATCTGCCCGCCGGTTTGATTGAGTCGACTCAACGCATCAACCTCGAACCCATCCAGCGACGGAGTGTTGAGTGTCTGCCCTGGCTGAATGATGGGGCTACCCCATCGGTTGGTGGTGATGCCCGGATTGGCGGCCATCATGGCGGTCAGGCCAGCGCGCCAGTTCTCGCCGTACTGTTGGCGCGCCAGGCGTTCGAGCGTGTCGCCTTTGCCGACAGTTATGTTGGGCGCACCGGTGGATATGGATGACGGGTCGTCGCCTTGCGCGGACGTGCCATGGTTTGATGCTGCTGGTAAGGCCCCGCTGTCGGGGGAAGCAGCCTCATCCACCTGGTCGGCTGGGCGGTGCGACGCTGCCGCGTCTTGCATCAGCCCTCCCAAGAAGTCCCTGGCGAATCCGGCGGAAGGATCGTTGGTTCCGACGACGCGCAGTGCGCTGCCGGCGGCGCGGCTGAGCAGGCGCAACGCGCTGGACTCTGTCGCGCTCAATCCTTTCATGTCGGCTATTTCGGCGTCGATTTTTGCTGTCACTTCACCGGCTAGCCCGCTCATCAGGCCACTGGCGAAACCATCTTTGAATTTGCCGCCGGACACGGCTTGGATAGCGCCTTGCACGGTAGCGCGCCCGGTGTACGCCATCAGACGCCCGCCGAATGATTTGCCGGCAGGATCCAGATATTCACCGACACCCGGGAGTTTCGACAAACCAGCGGTTACGCCGCCAGCCACAGCGGACTGTAGAAGCTGACCGAAGTTGATTTTCCCGTTGGCAGCCAGTTGTAGTGCAGCATTGCTGACAGCACCGGTCGCCGCGCCCAGTGCGACCGTGCCCGATGTGCCGCCGCCGGCAGCACCTGCAATACCAGCTGCCACGGTGCTGCCTGCGCCAAAAGTCATGGCGGTGACAGCGGCCGCAAAAATATACGGCATTGCCTTATCCAAGGCGTCGGGCTTGAGGTTGTCTATGTCGGTTGTGAAGCCATGGACGGGGTCAAACCAGAGCGCCTCGTTGTTGATCAGCTTGGTGATCCGATTGGGGTCGAGATGGAAATCCCGGCGTTCTAGGCCCGACGGTACCCAACCATCCTTGGCCAGCAACGCGCCGGACGTCACGCCCTCGGCTTGTTCCGCGCGGCGGCCCAGTCGCACAGTCACCCCGGACATCTGCCAGCTGTCGGCACCACCGACCTCGGTGTCGGGCGCAGGAACGAGCCGGATAGGGTCGCCACCGTGCACGTTGGCTAGCCCGCGTTGGGCAGGGCTGTCGCCCGCCGCGTAACTCTTGGCGAACGCGCCTGGGTCAAACACCCATTTGGCCGGGTCGCCCTCAATCCCGCCGCTGGCCTTATAGACCCAGCCGTCCTTGCCGCTTTCAGGCGTTGCCTCGTCTTTGCGCAGCGTTGAAGGAGCGACGGTGGCGGGCGGGGTTTGCTTGGCCCGATCCATTTCCTTGAAGAACTCTCCTTCGACGGCTCTCTGGGCGTTCTGGAGTTGATACAGCCGACCGCCCAGGTCTGATCCATAGCGAGCTTCGATGCCTTGGCCTACGGTGGTCCATGTGGGCAGAGGTTCGAGTGCGCCGCCGAAATGGGTGATGAGCTCTTTGTTGGCGGGCTCAGCCAGAAACAGTTCAAGCGCTGCGATCTCCGTTGGGTCTGCGCTGGGACTGGTTTGGGAAACGGGATGCGCGGGCGCAATGCCAGCTGCAGCGCTTGTCTGTGCAGTTGCTACTGGAGGTGATGCCGCTTGGTTTTCCGGTGCGCCCGGTGTTTCTGGCGCACCTCGACGTTGCGAGAAAGGCCGCTCAGCTGGGCCTGTGACGCGTAGCGGAGTGCCATCTTTACCAGGCGGAAGCCGTATGGGGTCTTTCGCCCTGAGCGGATGGCCGTCCTTGCCAGGTGGCAAGGGAGGCTCTGCGCCTTGGCGGGGTAGCGCGTCGCGGTCGTTCGGATCCTGCTGACCAGACGGAAGATCTTGTCCGCTAGAGAAGTTGCGCTCGCCGTCCCGGCGCGGCGGCAGGCCGTAGACCGCATCCATCGCCTGACGCATGTGGGGTGGAATGGGCAGCGCGCTCAAGGCGCCACTGCTCATCAGCAACGCGCCGTTGTTTGCGCCAACCTCGCTCGCATGGACGGATGCCGCGGCAGCCAGACCGACATTCGCCAGGCTGGCAGAGGGGGACTGGGCAAAGTCAGCGTTGCCCCACGGCGTCGAAGGCGCGGGGTGCGACTCTTGGCGCATGAACATGCGGTCCGCGATGGACGGAACAGCTTGCGCCGCGACCGATGCGGCCGCAGCACCTATCACTGGCGAATCGACCGGCGCGTTCGGGGAGGGCGCGGCGGCTGGCGTGGGCCAGGCAGAGCCAGCAGCTGGATTCGAGGCGACTTGCATGAAAAACTCCCTGAGACACTTGTACTTAAGCAGGCTGGCGTACACCTGCCAACCTGTCACGAGTGTGTCAATTCGAGCCTGTAGCCGCCATACGGAGCGTTAGCAGTTGGTAACTGTCCTAGCTAGGAGAACTACGAGGTGGATTCATCCGCTGCGCTGGACCCGAGCTGCGTCTCGGGCATTCCGGGTGTCGGCGCACCAACTGATGCGCGCAGCGTTGAGCGCGGTGGTGGCAGTCGCCCGGGTGGGCATTGGCAATGCCTGGGTGCGCGCCCAACTAAACAACCAGAGCTCAGCCAGTCAGCCCGCGCCATGTGCCGACACTTTGCCAGGTGCCACAGGGTGAAGACTGCGATGTGCAGGGAACGGCGCGCGGATACTGCTAAGGCAGCAGCGCGCAATGCTCCGTCGCCATGAAATCCGGTGTTATGACGCAACGCCGGTTGCACTTGCGTGCGCTGGAGCTCGCTGGGAAAAGGTGGTCGAAATCAGCCTCTGGCGCAGGATGGGCGTGCGCTGGTAGCTATGGATTTTGATGTGCGCACGGCGTTTCAACGGCTGCCCCACCATGGTCGTCGATGGCTGAAGGGGCGGCGCACACGCCCCAACAGGTGATGCGTTGGCCAATCAGGCGGTTTGCAAAAACCGTGTGAGGCGCGCGTGTCTGGCGGCGACGAACCCTGTGCTTACGCCGTCCCGTCGTCTTCCAGGTCGAAGTCGGCGGTGTGCTGGCCTTGGCGTTCACGCAGGCGGTCGCGCAGGCGTTCGACGTGGGGGGCCAGTTGCTGGCGGGTGGCGGCGTCGGTGGCCAGGCGCAAATGCCAGTGGGCGGGGCCGGCCTGGGTCATGCGCAGGGTGAGGGCGGCTTGTTCTGCGACGATGTTCATGCTGAATTGGCGGGCGCCGCCGATGGTTTGGCCGGCCTGGGTTTCAGCGGCCAGGCCCGTGCGGCTGGTGGGCACCGGGATTTGGGCGGCTGCGCCGCCCAGCAGCGCTTCGCCCCCGGCCACGGCGCCGGGTACCAGCTGGCCGTTGGGCAGGTGGGTGAAGGGGGTCAGCGCGCCGAGGGCGCCCAGGGTGTCCCGGGGGTCGACGTCGTTGTCGTCGCCGTGGGGCTTGCGGGTTTCGCCCGCGTTGCCGGTGGGGCGCTTGGGCTCGGTGCGGTCGTCGTCGTCTTGTGCGCGTTGCATGGCGGCGTCGAACTGCTGGCGCGCTTCTACCGGCGGGGGCGCGCGCAGGGTGACGGCTGAGACGGGGCGCGCACCCTGGCTGCTTTCGCTGGGGCTGGATGAGCGGGTGCTGGGCTGGTTGATCTGGCTCATGGCGGTGCTCCTCTGTCAGAAGAAAGCGGGTGGGGCGGGGGCGTCTTCGCGTTCCAGGCGGCGGTCGCGCTCGCGCAGCAGGGCTTTGCGGGCGTCGCCCACCAGGGTTTGGGCCGAGCCGCTTTGTGATACGGCGCGCAGCCAGGCGGCGTGGGCCTGGGCAGCATGGGCCTGGGCGTTGCTGAGGGCCTCTTCGTCGTCGATCAGGGCGTATTCGGTGCGCTCCAGCTGCTCGTCCAGGTCTTCCTGCGTGGCGCTGACGTAGCCCGACAGGCGGCCCATCTGCGGGGCGCAGTCGCCGACGATGCGGCGGCTGAGGTCGTCGCGGGCGCGCTGCAGGCGTTCCATGGTGCGCTGGCGCTCGTCCAGCGCCTGCTGGGCGCGGGCGACTTCGGCTTCAGCGGCGCGAAAGGCGGTCAGCGCCTTGCGTTCGCGCAGCTCACGCAGGCGCTGCAGCTGGCGGGCGTCTTGCAGTTGGCGGCCTGGGTCGGTCATGGTGGTGGTTGTTCAGGCCCTAGGCGAACTGGCCGAGCAGCGACAGCGTGTGGCCAATGTCGCTGGCTTCGTCGGGGCGCTGGCGCAGCAGGGCCTGCAGCGCGGGCTGGGCGGCGATGGCGTCGTCGGCCAGGCGGTCGCTGCCGGGGGCGTATTCGCCCACTTGCAGCAGGAAGCGGATTTCTTCGTGCTTGGCCATGAGGGCGCGCACGCGCAGGGCGGCTTCCTGGTGGTCCGGGCCAGTGACGCGGTTGAACACGCGGCTGGCGCTGGCCAGCACGTCGATGGCGGGGTAGTGCCCGGCCTGGCCCAGCTGGCGCGACAGGACGATGTGCCCGTCGAGGATGGAGCGGGTTTCCTCAGCCACGGGGTCAGAGCCGTCTTCGTCCTCGGCCAGCACGGTGTAGAAGGCGGTGATGCTGCCGTGCGCGTCGTTACCGGCGCGCTCGAACAGGCGGGGCAGCTCGGCAAACACGCTGGGCGGAAAGCCGCGGCGCACGGCGGGTTCGCCCACCGACAGGCCGATTTCGCGCAGCGCGCGGGCGTAGCGGGTGACCGAATCCATCATCAGCAGCACGCGCTGGCCCTGGGCGCGAAAGCTCTCGGCGATGGCCGTGGCGGTTTGCGCGGCGCGCAGGCGTTCCATGGCAGGGCGGTCGGAGGTGGACACCACCACCACCGAGCGGGCCATGCCTTCCGGGCCCAGGCTGTCTTCGAGGAATTCCCGCACCTCGCGGCCGCGTTCGCCCACCAGCGCGATCACGTTCACGTCACTTTGCGCCTGGCGCGCCAGCATGCCCAGCAGCGTGGATTTGCCGCCGCCGGCCATGGCGAAGACGCCCAGGCGCTGGCCTTCGCCCACGGTGAGCAGGCCGTCGATCGCGCGCACGCCGGTGATGAAGGGCTGCTCGACAGGGCGGCGGGTCAGGGGGTTGGGCGGCTCGGATTGAAAAGGCCGCAGCGCGGTGTTGGCGGGCAGGGGCTGGCCGTCCAGGGGTTCGCCAAATGCGTCCAGCACGCGGCCCAGCAGGCCCTGGCCCACGGGGACGAGGGCGCCGCGCTCGATGATCTCAACCTCGGCCCCCATCGACACGCCTTGCAGGTGGCCCAGCGGCACCAGGATGGCTTCGTGCTCGCGCAGGCCCACCACTTCGGCGCGCAGCGGCGTGGCCTGCGGGCGCGCCGGGTCGCGGATCAGGCATTGCTGGCCGATGTGCGCGCGCAGGCCGCTGACGCGCAGCGTGGTGCCCAGCGCCTGCACCACGCGGCCGCGCGCCACGGCGGGCTGCAGCGCCTGCAGCGTGTCCAGCAGGCGCGGGTCGAGCAGGGGGCGGGCGGGCGGTGTGCTCATGCTTGGCCCAGCGGTTCAGTGGCGGGGCGGGTGGGCGCTGCTTCGGTGCCGCCTTGTGCGCCTTCGCCGGGGGACGTGCGCAGGCTGGTGGCCAGCGCCTGGCTGGTTTGCTCCAGCACCGCGTCCAGCCCGGCCAGCAAGCTGCCGGCGGACGATTCCACCACGCAGTCCAGGCCGTGCAGGCTGTCGTCGGCGGTGCACTGCACGGGCAGGGCGAGTTCACGCAGGGCCAGTTGGGCGCGCACGGCGTCTACCTGCGCGGGCGGCAGGCGCAGGCGCACGGGTTGCGGCGGCACGACGTGGTCGAATGCGCGCTCAGCCAATGCGGCCAGCACCTGGGCGGGCGCCAGATCGGCCGCCATGCGGCGCACCATGCCGGCGGCCAGCGCCACCAGTGCGTGCCGCAGCTCTTCGCGCTGGGCGGCTTGTTCTGCCGCGATGCGCTGCAGCTGTTCGGCCAGTGTGTGCGCCCCTTCGTCGAGGGCTCGGGTCTGGCCGGCGGCAAAGCCCGCCGCTTCTCCGCTGGCGCGGCCTTCGGCCTGGGCGCGGGCCACCGCTTCGTGCTGGCTGGCGAGCAGCGCCGAAAGCTGGTCGGCCAGGGCCAGCGCATCCTGCAAGGGCGGCAGGTCTTGGGGCGGCACCACGGCATGGGTGGTGGCCACCGTGAGTTCGGGCCGTTGGAGCAGGGCCAGCAAGTAGCTCATGTGGCGATGGGGTCGATGCGGGCGTTGAGCGACACGGTGGGGGCCATGGCCTCATCGTCGTCCGCCGGAGTGTCGGGTAGCGCACCTGCGGTGGGGGTGGGCGCGGAATCGGCCAGGGTGGCGGCGATGCTGCGCTGCGCCCAATCGGCATAGGTGACGAAGGCGCTGGTGTCGCCGCCTTGGGTGGCGGGCCAGCCCAGGTGGCGCAACGCAGGGCCGCGCACGGCGGGCGGCAGGCTCCAGGCCAGCAGGGCGCGTCCGCAGGCCAGCAGATGCGGCGCCAGCTCGTCTGCCGGGGGCAGGGTGGGGCGGGGCATGTGGCCCAGAACCTCGGCGCGGGCCACCAGCGGGGCGTCGCGCAAGGCGGTCAGGCGCTGCTCGCCCAGCAAATCGCACACGCGCTGCAGGCGCTTGCCGTCGATACACGCGCGCAGCGAGGCGGCCAGCCACCATGCGCCTGCATGGGCGGCCAGCAGATCCTGCTCAGCCTTGGGCAGCGCCACCCAGGCGGGGCAGGCGTCGATGGCGGCCCAAGCCAGCGGCGCGGCTTGCAGGGCGCGGGCCACGGCCAGGCGCTCGGCGCGGCGCGTGCGGGCGTCGGCGGGCGAAGGGGAATCGGTGCCCGGCATGCGCTGGGGCCTCAGCTGTCGGCGGCCGCTCTGGCGGCGTCGGCGTGCACGGCACGCATGGATGGGCGGCGCGCAGGTGCGGCCGCTTGGGTGGTGGGTACGGGCAACTGGTCGCCCGCGGTGCCGCCGGGCTGGCGGCGCTGGCGCCAGCCCATGAACAGCGCGGCCAGCACGGCCAGCACGCCCAGGGCAGCCACGGTGACGATCGCTGCGCCGTAGTTGGCCCAGGCCGCCAGCAGGGCCGAGCGCGGCGCCGCCGGCGGGATGGGTTCGGCCGGGAACAGCGCCACGGTGACGTTGTCGTACGGCAGGCCTTCCATGGCGTTGACGACCAGGCCCTTGATCTTGCCGACCTGCTGGCTCATGTCGACGCCCGGGCGGTGCTTGATGAACACCGACGCCGTGGCGGGCGTGGGCTTGTCGGCCAGCGGGTTGCGTTCGGGCACCGACACGTGCACGCGCGCCTGCACCACGCCGTCGATGTTGGACAGCGTGTTCGACAGCTCTTGCGACAGCGCGTGCGTGAAGCGGGCGCGCTCTTCGGTGGGCGACGAGACGAAGCCTTCCTTCTTGAAGACCTGGCCCAGCGTGTCGAACGATTCGCGCGGGAAGCCGCCGGCGTGCAGCACCTCCACGGCGCGCGAAAAATCGTTGGCGCTGGTGTTAACGACGAACGACTTGCCGTCGCGCGCGGGGGCTTTCTCGGCCTCCAGGCCGGCGTTGCGCAGCACGGCCACCATCTCGTTGGCCTGGCGTTCGTTCAGCTGGCCATACAGCTCTTGCTGCGAGCACGCCGTCAGCAGCGCCAGCACCAGCGGGGCCAGCCAGGGTGCGATGCGGCGTGAAGTAGGGGGCGTCATGGTGCGTAAGCGCTTCTAAAACAATAGCTGCCAGCGCTGGTGCAGTGGGCGCTGGGGCCGGATTTGGCTATAAAAACACGCCCAACGCGCGCTGATGGGCGCAGGCAACGGTTCAATTCTTCGCTCCCGGCGGGCAGGCCGGCGATAGGGCTGGGCGCGCTGTCATACCGCAGCGCCCAAGGTGTTGGCCCGGTGCGCAGGCGCGCGCCAGGTGGCTGGGCGTCACGCCTGCTGGCGGAACAGCTGCTGCAGGCCGTCGGACGCGCGGTTGGCGATGTTGGCCGTCAGCTGGCTGTGAAACAGGAACTCGTGCGCGCGCACCGTCAGCATCACCATTTCGCCGGGGCTCATCTCGGTGCCGGCGGCCATGGCGGACTCGGCACTTTTGTGCAGCGAAGCCGCTTCGGCGTTGATGTGCTCCAGCGGCTTGAACAGCGCCTGCATGCTTTCGCTCGGGCCGGTCACGGCCTGCGGCTCCAGCACGTTCGGGCTGCCTTGCTGCGCACGCGACAAGGCATCCGAGAAGCCCGACAGATCGGTCAGCGACACGCCATAGCCGGCGTTCACGCCACCGGCCGCCGCCGACGCCATCGCGTCGGGTGCGACCAGGGAGGTAGCGATCGAAGTCATGGCCTTACTGCTTGCGCGCCATGGTTTCGAGCGCCGTGCCCACCGATTGCAGCGACGTGTGCGCGCTGTTGGACATGAAGCCCATTTGCTGCGCCAGCGCGGTCATCTGGGTGATGTGGGCGGGCGAGTCGTTGCCGCCGGCCATTTCGTTGGCGGCCGATTCGATCTCGTGCGCCTTGGCGTCGAGCGTCTTGCCCCAGGCCTCGGCCATGACTTCGTACCAGCTGGCGGGCTTGCCCTGGCGGCTGGCGGTTGAAGGGGTGACGGCCATGGCGGCCAGCAGATTGACGTTGTTGTTCATCTGGAACCTCGTTCAGCTTGAAGCTGCAGGAAAGGGACCCCGACGCAAGTGGTCGGGCAACGCAGCGTGGGTCCCTGAAAGACGCTGCGTTGCACGGCTTAAAAGTTCAAGGTGCTCGTCGTGCCGTCCAGCTCGATCTGCACCCGGTCGGACAAGATGGCCAGCACGCGGTGGCCCGTGGGCAGCACCGCGCCTTCAAAGTAGCGCGTGCCGTCGGCAGTGACGACGTAGGCCGGCTCGCCCGGCACGATGGCCGCCACGCGCTTGCCAGGGTCGGTGACGGTGGCGTTGGCGCGGGGCGCCGTGGGCGGCGCGTCGTTGGAGGCGACGATCAGGCTCAGCCCCGCCACATCGCGCTTGGCCAGGGCCTGCACGCGCTCCAGCTCGGCCTGGTTGGCCTCGCGCGTGTGCACCTGCACCACGCCAGGGCCGGTGCTTTTGACTTCGGCGCTCAGGCCGTTGAGGCGGTACACCTCGGCCACGGCGGCGGTGACCTGCTCGTTCACCGTGACGGCCACGCGCGCCTGCGACTGGCTGGCCAGCGCCTGTTCCAGCTTGGAGCGCTGGGCCAGCGTGTCGAGGTGGCCGGTGACGACCAACTGGCCGTCGCGGTATTCGGCGTCCAGCATGCCGTAGCCCAGATGGGCCAGCGTCTGGCGCATGTGCTGCACCTGCTCGGCGGGTTTGAGCGTGCCCGGGCCCATGGCCCACGCCATGGTCAGGGCGCAGGCCGATACGGCGACCAGGGCCGCGCCGCCCGTCAGCAGGCGCTGCGCCCAACCGCCGCGCAGGCGCTTGTTGGCGGGGGCCGACGTGATCTCGATGGGCGCCAGCGTTTCGGCTTCTGGCGCGGCGGCGGTTGGCTCGTCGTCGAACAGCGTTGCCCACTGCGGCGCGCCAACGCGGCCCACCGCCATGCAGGTATCGCCCACCATGAAGGGCGTGTACAGCCCCACGGTGACCGGCTCGCCTGCGGGCACCGCTGCGCCGTTGACGCTGCAGTCGCCGGCATCCACCCCCAGGGCCAATGAGCCGTCGGCCTGCAGCAGCAGGTTGGCGGCACTGTGGCCCGCGCCCTGCACCACGACGTCGTTGGACCATTCGCGACCGATGCGCAGCGTGTCGCCAGGGTGTACTGCCGACGAGGCGCCACGCTGCTCGCCGTTCAGGACCCTCAGTTCATACAACAGGCTGGGTTTCATGGGGTGTGGCTCCTCGTCAAGGGTGTCGACGAAACGGTATCACTCATTGCTCTCCGGCGGCAGGCTGATTGGCCTGCGGGCCGGTCGCACCGGTGGCGGTGCGCGGACGCGCCCAGGCCGGCTTTTCGTGCTCGGGCATGGGCGGTATGGCCACAGCGCCGCCTGGGCGTTGTGGGCCGACGGGCGCGTTGGCGGCCATCGGGCGGCGCGCCGGCACCAGGCGCGGCGAGATCAGGAACAGGCGCTCTACCCGCTCGCCGGAGTCGGTGTTGGTCTTGAACAGGTGGCCCAGCAGCGGGATGTCGCCCAGGAAAGGCACCTTGGTGACGCCCTCGGAGGTGACCTCGCGCACCATGCCGCCGATCAGCAGGCTTTCGCCCGCGACGATGAGCGCCTGCGTGTTGACCGATGAACGCTCGACCACCGGAATCGTATCGACAGTGGCTTGCGGCAGGATGGCCCCGTCTTCAATCTGCACCAGCAGCTTGATGTGCACGTCCTGCCCTTCCTGGAAGACGTGCGGCGTCACGCGCAGCGTGGTGCCGGCGGAGACCTTGAACAGGTCGACCTCTTCGCGCCCGGCCACCCGCACGTAGAAGCTGCGGGTGTGGTCAAACAGCGCCTCGACGTTGGACAGCGTCATGACCTGCGGGCTGGACACCACGCGCGCCACGCCCTGGTTTTCCATGGCGGTGATGCGGGCAATGAAGTTGTTGCGCCCGCCCAGCACCAGCGACATGAAGCCGCCCTGGCCGGAGGGCGTGATGTCCTGCACCGGGACGTTGTTCACCAGGCGGTTGTCGCTGCTGGTGCCGTTGCCGAACAGGAACGAGAAGCGGTCATCGTTCAGGCGCCAGTTGATGCCCAGTTCGCGCAGCTTGTCGGTCTTGAGGTCGATGATGGTCGCCTCGATCTCCAGCGCCTGAGGCTGCACGTCCAGCGACTTGATCAGCTCGTCGTAATAGGGCAGGCGGTCGGGCGAATCGCGCACGATGATCGCGTTCAAGCGGGTATCCGCCTCAACGCGCGCTTCGCTGGGCGGCGGGGTATCGCGCAGGCCGTCCAGCATGCGCGCGTCCAGCATGACCACGTCCACGCCGCCGCCGCGCCCCCAGGCCTGTTGCACGGTGTCGGCGGTGGGCATCATGGGGTTGGCGCCGCGCGCGCCCAGCGTGCCCTGGCGGCGCAGGCCCTGGTCGCGCAGGCTTTGCTCGCTGCCGCTGCGGAACTGCGCCAGCGCGGGCGTGGCGCTGCCGCGCTGCGAGGTCAGCAGCGAGCGCAGGATGCTGGCCACGCCGGGGATAACGGTGGTGCCGCCGCCAAACTGCGCCGATACGTCGTGTGCCCACGCGTAGCGCAGGTAATACACCTTGAAGCCCAGGGGCGCCAGCGCGGTGGACTGGCTTTGCTGGCCGGTGGCCAGCTCGCCCACCATCTGCACAAAGCGGCGGTTGCCCGAGGCGATCAGCGCGCCGTTCTGGCTCACGCGCAGCGTGTTGCGCGTGTCGGTCAGCTTCATGTCCCGCGCGGTGGTGATGACGGCGCCGGCGTTGCCCTGCTGCATGGCGAACGATTTGGTGGTGATCTCGCCCGGCGTGTACACGTGGACGACCGAACCGTCGTAGTACGCCAGCAGGCCGAATGAGCGCAGGATGTTGTCAAGCACCCGGTCGGCCGAGCCCCGGAACACGCCGTTGACGGCGCCCTTGGCATCGGCGCTGACCGAGACGGGCACGTCCAGCGTGGCGAAGAAGTCTTGCAGGAAAGCGCCAATGGGCTGCTCGCGCGCCGTCATGTCGATTTGCCGGCCCTCCAGCGGCAACGGCGCTGCCTGCACGCCGCCCGCGAGCAGCGTGGCACCCAGAAGGCAGGCGCCCACCAGGGCGCGCCAGCCGCCCGCCCTCGTCGCGGTGCTGTTGGGCTTCAAACGCGTCGTTCCAATCACAAGGCTCATTCCTCTTCCCTTTGGTTTTTGGCAGATCTTGGGGTGTTCACGGCGCTGTTTCCAGCATGGGGGCACCGTCCGCGCCAACGCGGGCCAGTACCTGCAGCTGCAGCGTCGGCATCAATTCGTGGTAGCTCAACACCGGGGTGTCAAAGCAATCGGTCTCGACCAGCTTGCGCACGTGGCGGCGGATGTCCACGGCGGTGACGATGGCCGCCGGCTTCAGGCGCTGCACCTCATCGCGAAAGCGCTGCATGAGTTGCGCGGTTTGGGCCGGGTCCAGCGCCAATTGCTGCGCACCACCGTTGACGCGCACCGCGCCACGCAGCATCTCCTCCAGCGAAGGGTCAAGCAGCAGCGCACTCAGTTGCCCGTCTGGCGCGTAGCGGTAGCACAGCTGGCGCTTCAGGCCGATGCGCACCAGCTCGGTCAGCGCAAAAACGTCCTTCTCGCGCTGCGCGGCGTCGGACAAGGTTTCCAGGATGTCGCGCAGGTTGCGGATGGCCACCTCTTCTTCCACCAGGCGGCGCAGGATTTCGGCCACGCGCGCCAGCGGCAGCGCACGCAGGGTTTCCTTCACCACGTCCGGCAGGTCGGCGCTGGCGCGGCTCAGCAGGTGGTTGGCCTCCTGCGTGCCCAGGAAGAGGGAGGTGTGGCGGCGCAGGCTTTCGCGCACGGCATCGGCCAGTGCGGCGGCGGTGTCTTCGGCGGGCAGCGCCCCTTGGGCGATTGGCACCTCATGGGCCAGCAGGCGCCATTCGCCCGCGTGCTCGGCGTCTTCATCGTCGACGTGGACGGCGTGCACGTCGATGCGCGGCAGGCGCAGGCCCAGGTTGAGCTGGAAGTAGTCCAGAACCGATTCCAGGCCATGCAGCAAGTCGCGGCTGGCGTCGGCCGAAAGACGCCCGGCGGGTATTTCTAGCAGCAGTGGCACGGTAGGCCGCGCCGGCGCGGTTTCGGTCGACATGAGCGTGGGTGCGGCCCGCGCGCGGCGGCGCACGGCAGCTACCTTGGGTTGCGCGAAGCGTTCCCAACGCGCACGCAGCGTGGGCGTCAGCATCGCGCCTGCCGCAAACAAGGCCATGCCCAGCAGGATGAAGACAACCGATGGAAAGCCGGGAACCATGGCAAACAGCAGGCACAGGCCCGCAGCGACCAGCAGCACGCGCGGCTTGGCCATCAACTGGCGGCCAATGGCGTCGCCCAGGTGCTTGTCGTGCTCGTCGTCGGTGGTGCGCGTGACCAGCAGGCCGGCCGACATGGCGCCCAGCAGCGCCGGGATCTGCGTGACCATGCCGTCGCCGATGGTCAGGATCGAGTACTTGACGGCGGCTTCGCCAATCGGCATGCCCATCTGCAGCACGCCAATGGCCAGCCCGCCCAGCAGGTTGATGACGATGATGATGATGCCGGCGATGGCGTCGCCCTTGACGAACTTCATCGCGCCGTCCAGGCTGCCGTTGAGCTTGCTTTCGTTCTCCAGCACGCGGCGGCGGCGACGCGCCTCGTCCTTGTCGATCAGGCCGGAGCGCAGGTCGGAGTCGATCGACATCTGCTTGCCCGGCATGGCGTCCAGCGAAAAGCGGGCCGCCACCTCGGCTACGCGCTCCGAGCCCTTGGCGATCACGATGAACTGCACCACGGTGATGATCAAAAACACCACCAGGCCCACCACCAGGCTGCCGCCGGCCACCATGTGCCCGAAGGTCTGGATGATGTGCCCCGCCTCGCCGTGCAGCAGGATCATCCGCGTGGTGGCGATGGACAGCGCCAGCCGGAACAGCGTGCTGATCAGCAACACACTGGGAAAGACCGAGAACTCCAGCGGGTTGGCCACGTAGATGGCAACCAGCAGCAGCAGCACGCCGCCGGTGATATTGACCGCCACCAGCACGTCGATGGCCCAGGTGGGCAGCGGCACGATCATCAGCGCGATGATGGCGACGATGCCGCCCACCAGCGCGATGTCGGTAAAGCGCGTCAGCCAACCACCGCGGTGGCTGGCCGCGTTGGCGGTCTGGAAGTAGCTGGCCAGGCTCACAGCGCGGGCTCCGCAGACGCGTGCGCGGACAGCGCGGCATCGCGGCGCACGCTGATGCGCCGCAGCAATTCGTACTCCGAGATCACCTTGCGCACGTAGCCCTGCGTTTCGCGGTACGGCGGAATCTGCCTCCCGTACTTCTCTACCGCGCCTTCGCCGGCGTTGTAGGCGGCCAGCACCAGCGGCAGATCGTTACCAAAGCGGCGCTGCAGCGTTTTGAGGTAGCGGGCGCTCACGTCCAGGTTCGTCTGCGGGTCGTGCAGGTTCTTGGCCCCATCCACGCCGAAGCGCCGCGCCGTGGGCACGATGACCTGCATCATCCCGTGCGCACCGGCATGCGAAATGGCGTCGGGCTTGTGGCGCGATTCGACGCGGGCGATGGCGTGCAGCAGCAGCGGGTCGATGTCGTGCGCTCGCGCGGCACGGTCGATGAGCGGCGCGAACACCGCGGGGCGCGACGTGCCCTCGGCGCGAACGGCCAGCGGCGACGGCAGCGGGCGCTTCGGCCGTGCGTCTGCGCCACCCGTTGCGGCCGCCTTCTGGCCGGGCGTGGCCAGCGGGCCCAGCGGCCCGTTGGTCAGCGGACGGTCATAAACGGCAACTTGATCCGCCAGTGAAATGGAGGCGCGGGCGGCGTCCTTGCCGCAATCGCGGGCGGCTTCGGCCTGCGCGCGCTGCTGCGCAGACAGCAATTGATCCCAACCCCGCGAGCACCCGGCGGCGTCGGCCGTCGCAGGGCTGGCCGCCGCCAAGCCGGCGTGTAGGCAAGCCCATGTGAAAGTAAGCGAGGCCAAGGCCCGCGTACAAGGCCCAAGCCCGCCCGCGGCTGTTGGCCGAAGGATCCGAAGTCGCACAGGAACTCATCTCTGCGGGGTGGCAAGAATGAATGAGTATCAGCCACCGTTTTGGCTGTTCCGTGACGAATCTCACGCAAAGGTGTATCGGCATGTATTTGGTTCTGCCCCGGAGTATGTGTTTTATGCGTGGCGATCCGCATCAATACTTGGCAGGGATGTTGAAACGCGAGATAAACATTCGGTTGCATATTTCAGAGAACCGTCTCGGTGCTTCCGCATATTTCAGGCAGCATTGACTTGGGTATTCCGTTCGGTTTACTACTTTGTTATTCCATTTGGCGGGTGCGAGCCCGTGTCCTGAAACTTCATGGCCGGTTCCGACGACAGCGGCGACAAGACAGAAAAGCCGACCCCCAAGAAGCTGAGCGACGCTCGCAAAAAAGGGGACATATCCAAAAGCAAGGACATCACGTCCACCGCAGGCATGCTGGTGATCCTGATGCTGGCCGCGCTGGCGCTGCCCGTGGTGGGCGACCAAGTGGCGGCGCTGGTTCGCAGCAGCTTCGAGCTGATTCAAGAGCCGTTTGCCCAGGCCGCCCCTCGGCTGGGCCGGCAGGCGGGCCTGACGCTGCTGAGCGTGGTGGGCCTGGTCGTCGTGCCGGTGGCGCTGGTGGGCGCGCTGGTGGAATTCATCCAGGCCGGCCCGGTGATGACGACGGAAAAGCTCAAGCCCAAGGCCGAGAACCTGAACCCCGCCAAGGGCTTGAAGCGCATGTTCTCGATGGACAACCTGGTCGAGCTGCTCAAGTCCATCCTCAAAACCGCGCTGGTCGGCACCATCGCATGGCTGGTGATGCGCAAGGTGCTGCCGGATTTGCCCTTGCTGGTGTCCGGCCGGCCTGAAAACGTGGGCGCGGCCCTGTGGCAGACCACGTGGCTGCTGCTGGTCTGGGCCGGCGGCTCGTTTGTGCTGGTTTCCGCCATGGATCTGGCGTGGCAGCGCTATTCGTACTCTAAGAAGATGCGCATGAGCATGCGCGACATCCGCCAAGAAACCAAAGACGCCGAGGGCGACCCCCACCTCAAGGGCCAGCGCAAGCAGCTGCAGCAGGAATGGGCGCAGCAGGGCGCCAGCAACGCCGCCGCCGAAGCGCACGTGCTGGTGGTCAACCCCACGCACGTGGCCATCGCCATCGCCTACGACCGCGAAAGCTGCCCCGTGCCCACCGTCACCGCCAAAGGCGAAGACGACGACGCGCTGGCCATGCGCCAGGCCGCGCAAGAGGCGGGGGTGCCGGTGCTGCGCAACATCGACCTGGCCCGCAGCCTGCTGGCGGACGCCGAGCCGGGCGAAATCGTGCCGGCCGAGCTGTTCGACATCATCGCCACCGTGGTGCTGTGGGCGCAAGACGTGCGCCATGAACTGGCCAAAGCCCGTGGCGAGTCTGCCGCCCACGCCGAAGACGCCGCCCGCGGCAAGCCGCGCACCCGCCGCGAACCGCCCGGCGAAGACCTGACGCGCTACGACCACGCCCCCGCCGCCGCCGCTGACGCAGGCACCCAGCAGCGCCGGCGCTTTGCCCGCTACGTGCCGCGCCGCTGGCGCACCGGCTCGGGCGCGCGTGGCCCGCACCCCGATCGAGGACGCCCATCATGAACCGCGACACCGCCGCATCCGCCGCATCCGCCGCATCCACCACTGCGGCCGCCAGCACCGTCGCTTCGACGGCCGCTCCGGCCCCCACCGGCAGCGCGGGCGAGCCGGGCCTGTGGGCCAGCGCCCTGGTGACGGTGGTGGCGCTGGCCTTCGTGCTGGCGCTGGCGTGGTTGTTCCTTCGGCTGCTCAAGCGCGCGACCACGCTGCGCTCGGCCGACGGGCGCGTGCCGCCACAGGTGGTGCAGGCGACTCCACTGGGCGGGCGGGAACGCCTGGTGGTGGTGCGCGACGGCGCGCACGAATACGTGCTGGGCGTGACGGCCGCCAGCGTCAGCCTGATCGACAAGCGGGAAGTGCGGCCGGTAGTGGCTGGCGATCAGCGCGAGGCTTGAGCAAGGGCGCAGAATGACCTGCGCTCTTCGTCAAATCGGCCTCTGGCGCTGACCCGTATTGCGCTGACAGCTATGAAAATTGAAGCGCAGCAGGCTCCAGCGCTTGCCCAAGGTGGTTGGCGTTCTTGTTCAATTCTGTTTGCGCATCCGCTGCGCCCAACGGTCACCACACGTCCTGGTTGTACTGGTCGAAGATCACCACCCCGGGGTAGTTTTCGCGCAGGAACTCGCCGATGAAGATGATCTCGTTAGTGTGTTCTTTTTGGGGGTCGCCACCAAAGCCAACGGCGATTTCCTTGTTGTAGCTCAGGAAGTCGGGCGGCAATTGGGCCTTCTTGCCAAGGATTTTCTGAACCTCCTTCACGCTCAGTGTCATGCTGCTTTCTGGGCGAATCTCAAGTCTCACCGACCAGTTGCCCTTGGTCATCACGACTTCGGTGACGCGCGGGAAGACGAGCGTTTCGGTCGTGATCTCGAACTCCTTGGCCAAGGCCAACTTGTGCTGCAAGTCGCGCACCAATGTGTCGTTGGTGATGGCGTCGGCGTCGTCTTTGACGAGTGCGAAGAGCGTCAACATGGGCTAGTTCAGGACGAGTCTGGTTGTTGCTTGGATGCCGACGGGCACCAGTTCGCCCGTCCCAATTGAGCACGACGCCGCCAGCTTTTTGTCGACCGCGTGGGGCGCCGTATTGGCCGTGCAGACTGACTGATCATCACGCGATCAGGCTGACCTGCGGCGCCGACTACGGCCGTACTTGCTACTGATTAGGTAGCTGCTGGCGCAAGCCAGACGGGCGCTAGAGGCGGTTTTCTAGATGAAAGCCATCGGGCTCAGCGCACAGGCGCTGGCGGTATCCAGCCTGAAGCGACCGGCGCCGCGCCGTCCCCGCCCGCGCGGCGCAGCTCGGCCAGGAAGGCATCAACCGCGTCGGCCGCGGCGCGCTGGGGCGGGGTGCTGGGCGTGGTGGCGGCCCAGCTGCGCGCCATGGCGGCCAGCGCCGGGCGGGTGCCGCGCGACCAGGCGCCGCCCAGCGGGTCTTGCGCGTCGGCCTGCAGCTTGGCGCAGTACATGCGCCGGGCCATGTCGCTGCGCGACACCAGGGTGATCACCGAGCGGGCCGCGCGGTCGAAGGCGGTGGCGCCCAGCAGGCCCCGGCCGTCGGGCTGCGCGTGCCAGGCGCAGAGGTATTCGATGGGCCCCATCGCGCGCGTGGCGGTGCCGTGCGCGGCGCCCCAGGCGGCGTGGCGGCCAGAAGGCAGGCGCCCGGTTTGCAGCGCCAGCACCAGCGTGTCGGCCACGGCCTTTTGCGCGGCCGCGTCGCCGTGTTCGCCAATGCGGCACAGCACTTGTAAAAAGGCGGGGTACAGCGCGTCGCCCAGCGACAGGCACAGGCGCTCCAGCCAGCGCACGCGCTCTTCCTCGGTGGACAGGTGCGCGCAGCCTTCGATCAGGACTTCGGCAGCGCCCGACCAGTCGGGATCAGCCTTGGGGGTCAGCGGGGCCGCAAGTTGGCTCATGCGAGGCGGGGGGCGCGCTGGCGCGGCAGGGCCGGGCGGCAGCGCTGAGGGCTCAGCGTTGGAACAGGCAGTTCAAAAAGCGCGCCTCCAGCTGGGCGGCGTTGTCGCCGCTGGCGGGCGGCACGGTGAGCAGGCGGGCGGCCTGGCGGTCGCCCACAAAGCCGAACTGCTGGGCCGCATCGCCGGTGGAGGCCGCGCCGCCCGACGCCGGGCGGGCGCGATCCCAACCGGCGGCGGGCGTGGCCAGGCCGGTCGGCAAGGAGGTCAGGGGGGCAAAGGAGCTCATGGCGGTGATGGGTGTGGGTCAATCGGTTCGTGAAGGGAATATTACGGCGCGGCCCCGGCCCGCGCTACTGGGATCGTTCCTAGTCGGCAGGCACTTTGTCACGGATGGCGGGCGGCTGCGGGCAGGCTGGTTACTCCTGATTCAATAGCTGCCAGCGCACGTGCAGCGGGCGCTGGAACCCTATTTGTTGGTCAAAAGCACACTGGTAGTCATCCCAGTACCGAGGCCACTTGCCGCAGGATGCTGGGCATCAGCTCGCCCAGCCACTCGATCAGCGTGCGCACCAGGGTGCTGAGCATCACCAGCCACACGCCCACGGCGGCCACGCCTTTGAGCGACATCGAGATCGAGATCAGGTTCAGCTGCGGCGCATAGCGGTTCATCAGCCCCAGCGACAGGTCAATCGCGTACAGCACCACCAGCGCCGGCGCAGCGATCATGAAAGTCAGCCCCGCGAACTGCGCAAACGCGCTTTCAAACAGCGTGACGCCCTGCGCCTTCAGGCTGAAGCCGGGCTGCCCCAGCGGCCATTGCGCAAAGCTTTCCATCAGCACGCCCACCCACAGCATCAGCCCGCCCGAAAACATGAAGACGTACACCGCCAGCCGCCCCAGAAACGCGCCCGACAGCGAGGTTTGGCGGCCAGAGAGCGGGTCGACCACCTGCGCCATGCCCATGCCGCTGGCGCCGTCCACCACCTCGCCGGCCGCGTCAAACGCCCACAGCACCGCCGCCAGCAGCAGGCCCAGGGCCAGACCCAGAAACGCCTCGCGCGCGAACAGGCCCAGCCAGTCGGTCACGCCCCAGTTGTGCACGTCGATCTGCGGCTGCACCGCCAGGGTGACCACGCCAAAGGCCAGGAAGATGGCCGCGCGCACCATCTGCGGCACGGTGTCTTGCGCCAGGATGGGCAGCAGCAGGAAGGCCATGGCAAAGCGCGTGCTGGCCAGCGCGGCCAGCAGCGCCAGATCGCCCAGGTTGCCGATGCTGGCGAGCGATTCACCCATGGCGGGGGGCGGCGCGGCGGCACGCCACTTTGCGCAAAGTCATTTGCGCACCAGCGCCGGAAATTCGGTCATCACGCGGTCGGCAAACTGGTAGAGCGAGCCGCCCACCAGCGACGCGGTGACGAAGATCGTCAGCACGATGGCGAAGAACTTCAGCGCGTACTGCAGGGTTTGTTCCTGAATCTGCGTGGCGGCCTGGATCAGGGCGATGACCAGCCCCACCAGGGCGGCCACCAGCACGGGCGGCGCCGACAGCAGCAGCACCAGCCACAGGGCCTGGTAAACGAGTTGAATGGCTTGGGAATCGAGCATGGTGTGCCTGCTTTTCCTATTGTGCAGCGCGGCCTGCTCCCCAGTCGCCGAGGCCGCACGCGGTGCCAGCCGAAGGCCTGGCTCCCGCCCGCACCCCGCCGCGCCGACGGCCGCGGAGCAGGCCAGCTAAGCGAACGCCATGCCCGGGCTTGCACCGGGCATAGGCGTTGTCTCCCCTCCCGCAGCGCGCAGCGCGAAGAGAGAGGGGGGAAGGCGCCGAAAGGCGACTCAGGGGGGTGTTCACAATCAATACGAAAGCACCAGGCCGTGCGACAGCTTGACCCAGCCGTCCACCAGCACGAACAGCAGCAGCTTGAAGGGCAGCGATATGGTGGTGGGCGACAGCATCATCATGCCCATGGCCATCAGGATGTTGGCGATGATCAGGTCGATGACGAGAAACGGCAGGAAGATCAGAAAGCCGATCTGGAACGCCGCCGACAGCTCGCTGACGGTGAAGGCAGGAATCACCACCACGAAGTCGCGCTCGGTCAGCTGCGCGGCGCGCTCGGGCGACAGGTTTTTCTGCGCGGTTTTCAGGAAGAACGCGCGCTCGCGCGGGCTGGAATGCTTGACCAAAAAGTCGCGCAGCGGCTCTTTGGCGGCGTCGGATACGGCCATCAGCCCGGCGGTGCTGCCGGTGGGGTTGTTCACGCCCCGGGCGCGCTCGGCCATGTCCATGCCCACGGGCAGCATCACGTAGATGGTGAGCACCAGCGCCATGCCGTTGAGCACCACGTTGGGCGGCACCTGCTGCAGGCCCAGCGCGTTGCGCAGCAGGCTGAGCACCACGATGATCTTGGTGAACGACGTCACCATCACGCCGACAAAGGGCGCCAGCGCCACCACGATCACCGTGATCAGCGCGGAAGAAGGGGTGAACTGATTCAGATCCATGCCAGTGTTCTGTGAGGGCTGCGCCGCGCGGGCCACAGCGCCGGGCGCATCGCGGGCGGGCGTCGGCGCTCGACCGGGTGTGCCATTGGTTACTATTTAAATGATAGCTGCTGGCGCAGATGGTACATGCGCTGGGTGCCAATCGGATGACATGGTGCGCAGCCCTGTGGCCCGCCCGGCGGTTGGCGCGGCTTTCATGCGGCCAGGGCGGGCTGGCTGACCACGTCGACGCGCAGGCCGCAGCCGTCGCCCAGCGGCAGCAGGGCGCCCTGGGCCAGCACCGCGTCGCCTGCGCGCAGCTCGGCCTGCCAGGGCGGCGGCGCCGGCCACACCACGGGGGCACCGGCGGCCGACCAGCTCAGCCAGCGGTCCAGCGGCAGTTGCACCGGGCGCGACAGGACGGCGTGCGCGGCTTGCCCGGCCGGCGCAGCGCCCGGCTGGGCAGCTGCCCCGCCCGCCGCGGCCAGCGTGATGCGCTGCATGGCCAGATCCAGCAGAGCGGCGCACGGCGGCAGCCGCCTGCGCGGGTCGATCAAGCTGACTTCCCACGCCTTGGCCAGCGAAGCGGGCAGCCACAGCAGGCTGCCGGGTTGCAGTGGCGCCAGTGCGTCGGCGGGCACGTCGCCCAAGGCCACGGTGGCGCTTTGCGCGTCCCACGCCAGCGCGGGGCTGGCCAGGGCGGGCGGTGGCTCGGCCCACAGCGCTTCGAGTGGCACCAGCAGGCGCGTGCCGGGTGGCGCCAGCGCCGGGTCGCGCACCGTGGCGCCATAGGCGGTGGGCGGATGCGCGGCGCCGTCGGCCAGCGGGGCAGGGTCCCAGGCGCCGCGCAGCCAGTGTTCTACGGCGCGGATCAGCGGCTCGGCCTCGGCCAAGCGCAGCACTTGCTCCGCGCCGGTGGGCGCGCCGTGGGCATCGCTGTCGCGGGGAAGGGTCAGGCCGACCACGCCGTGGCCGCACGGGCCTTGGTAGGCAATGGCGTGCGGCGGCGCGGCGGGCGCGGCGACATCGGGCGCGCTGCCCGTGGGGGGCTTCGAAGGGAGGGAGTTCATGCTCAAAGACGCAGTGTGACGCACGCGGCCGGGCCTTTCCAGCTAGGAAGGTTACTAGCGGCGCGCGGGTGGGGGCTTGGGGCCGCTTGCATGGCGGGATGCGCCCGGCTGGCGGCGTTGCCGGGTGTCTGTTCCGCGCCAGCGCAGCGTTGAGCCGGTGAGGCCTGCGGTTGGGCGGCAGCGTTTGCGGCGTGGCCGGGTGCCGCCCCCATCCTGCACCAGCCCTGCGCCCGCACGGTATCGCGCGCGCTTTGGCTATCTATGAAGAAAATGGCCTCCAGCGCCCGCTGCACCAGCGCTGGAAGCTATTGTTTGAGTAGCAAAGACACGCTCATCACCGTGCCGCCCGGGCCGGATTCGATCGTCAGCGTGCCGCCCATGCGCTCGGCCCGCGCGGCCATGCTGCGCATGCCCACGGACACCCCGGCGCGCTGCACGGCCGGCACGTCGAAGCCCACGCCGTCGTCTTGCACCCGCACCACCAGCGTGTCGGGCTGCGGCTGCACGCAGTCCACGCGCAGGTGGCGGGCGCGGCTGTGCTTGACGACGTTGGACAGCGCCTCTTCCACCAGCCGCGTGAGGCCCAGGCACTGCAGTGCGCTGGGCCGTTCACGCCACTGCGGCGCGATGTGCCAGGACGACGCCACGCCCATCTCGTCGAGCAGGCGCGTGAAGCGGTGGCGCAGCGGCGCGGCCCACTGCACCGGCGTGTCGGGCACGGTGGCGCCGGCGCTGGAGCCATGGTCGATCACCTGGCGCAAGTCGTCGCGCAGCACCTTCAGGATGGACAGCACCCGCTCATTCGGCAGCGGCGCCTTGGCCTGCTCCACCAGGGCCAGCCCGCGCACCAGGCTGGCGCCCAGGCCGTCGTGCAGGTCGTGCGCGAGTTGCATGCGCTCGTGCAGCTTGGCCGTCTGCAGCGCCTGGGCGTGCTCGCGCGCCAGGGCGGCGGCCAGCTCGGCGCGGGCCTTCGCCACGCCTTCTTCCAGGTCGCGGTTGAAGCGCTCCACGCTGCCCATGTGCTGCACCAGCTGCCCGCCCAGCAGCCCCGACAGCGCCGCCCAGTTGCGCGCCACCTGCCAGCGGTCCAGCACGGCCAGAAAGTCGAACAAGGCCACCACCAGAAACACCAGCCACGCCAGCGCCAACAGCATGTGCCCGGGCCGGCGCCCGCCCGGCCGCGGGCGCCAGGCGTGCCACTGAAACTGCAGGCAATTGGCCAAAAACACCGCCATCGCCAGCTGCCACACCCAGCCAAACCAGGCACCCGCCGTGGCGGCGGGGGCGAACACGACGGCCGCCACGCCCAGCGCCGCGCCCAGCCACAGCGCGCGCCGCACCCACGGCAGGCGCTGCCCGCCGAAGGAAAACGTGAACCGGCAGGCGCACAGCACGTAGCTCACCAGCGCCACCATGCCAAAGCGCGATCGGGTGATCGAATCGGGCCAGGGCCACTGGGTGTCGGCCAGGTAGGTGGTGAGGTACGCCAGCCACGCCAGCGCCATCAGCCCGAACCAGCCGTAGCCGGGCCCCTCGGCCTCGCGGCGGCGCAGCAGCCACGCCAGCAGGAACAGCGCGCCCGACACGGCGCACACCACCGCGTTGATGAGGTACACCGTGCGCTGGCGCCACTGGCTGTGCCGCTGTTCCTCGGCCACCGTCCGCGCATCGCCCAGCCGCACCGCGCCCAGCCCCGGCGACAGCGCGGCCGGCCCCACGGCGCGCACCCACACCGTGTTCACGCCCGCCTGCAGAGCCGATTCGGGCAGCAGCCACCAGCGCGGCACGTTCCAGCTGCGCGAGAGCGGCTCGGCCAGCGAGGCGTCGCGCCACAGCAGTTCGTCGTTGATGTACACCTCGCCCGCCACGCTGATGCCGTCGATGCCCAGCGCCAGGGGCCCGGCCGCCCCGGCGCAGCCGCGCTGCCAGTCGATGCGGTACCACGCTGATCCACCATAGCCTGGCCAGCGGCGGGTCCACACTTCGGGCAGCGTGACCGTGACCCAGCCCTCGGTCGGCCGCGCGCCATGCGGCGCGCGCGCAGCCTGCACCGAGATGATGCGCGGCGCGCAGGCGGTGGCATCCGCCCCGGCACCCGGCTCGCCGCCCAGTTGGTTGTCCTGTTCGTTGCCCGAAGCGGCTTGGGCCTGGGCCGCGCCCGGCAGCAGCGCCATGCAGGCCGCCAGGCACAGCACGCGGGCCATCGCGGCCAGCCACTGCGGCCATCGAAAAAGCGTCAGCCCGGCGCCGTGCGCACCGCCCCCGCGCACGTCACGCACCGGGCAGCAGCCCGCGCGAGCGTGCCTCGCGCACCGCGCCGATGCGCGACGACACCGCCAGCTTGCGGTACACGCGCTTCACGTGGCTTTCCACCGTGTAGCGCGACAGAAAGAGCTGTTCGGCGATCTCGCGGTTGGACAGCCCGTCGGCCACCAGCCGCAGGATTTCGCCCTCGCGCTCGCTCAGCGCCTCGGCCAGCGCGGGCGCGGCGCTGGGCGCGGGCAGCAGCTCCAGAATGCGGCGGGCGATGAACGGGTCGATCGGCGCGCCCCCGCGCAGCACGCTGCGGATGGACAGCATCACCTCCACGTCGTCGCGCTCCTTGAGCACATAGCCCGTGGCGCCCGCGCGCAGCGCGCCCAGGATGGCCTCTTCCGAGCTCCAGGCCGACACCACCAGGATGCCCAGCCCCGGGTCGTCTGCGCGCAGCTGCGCAATCAGCTCGCGCCCGTCGCCATCGGGCAGTTGCAAGTCGACCAGCGCCAGCGCCATCGGCTGCTCGGCCAGGCAGGCGCGCGCCTCGGCCAGCGTGGTGGCAAACACCAGCGCATCCGGCGTGTAGCCCAGCGTCTGCAGCACGCCGCGCAGGCGCTGCTGCAGCAGCGGCTCGTCCTCCACCACCAGCACCGGGGCGGGCAGCGTGGGCTCAGGGGCGGCTTCGGTCATGGCAGGCTCCACCGGCAAGGCAGAGAGGGGAGGGGCAAGAGGCGCGATCGTAGGCCAGCGCCGCCCGCGCGCCTATCCCTGAGATTGGGTAATTTGCGTGGGCTTCGGGATGGGCCTGGTGCTGGGAGGCCGCTGCGCGCGTTGAATCAAGGGTTGTTTGGGCCTGCAGCGCTGGTGGGTAGTGCGCGGGCAGCTATCAAAATGAGAGAGCCAGGGATGCGAGCTGTTCGTCTCGCGACAGGCGCGCAGGGCGCTGTGGCGCGCGGCGGTGCGAAAGGCGGGCTGCCGGCGGCTTGGCTTTCTGGGCATCGGTGCAACAGAGGCGAGGGCGCGGAGGCAGCCAACAAATCGGGCCGCAAACAAAAAAGCCCAAGCGGTGGATCCACTTGGGCTTTTTCTGTGATGTCCTGGTCGGGGTGAGAGGATTCGAACCTCCGGCCTCTACGTCCCGAACGTAGCGCTCTACCAGGCTAAGCTACACCCCGATGCTTGTGGCGTGCGGCCCGGTCAGGCCCGACGCAGCAAAAGCTGAGCCGCCAATTCTAGCAAACTGTTGGTGTACGCATTGGGTTCAAAGCCGCGAATCGCGTCGATGGCCTGTTGCGCCTGCACGGCAGCAGCGGCCTTGGTGCGCTCCAGCGCACCGCAACCGCGCACGATGGCAACGATGGCGTCCAGGTCGGCGGTGTTGCCCGTTTCGATGGCGCTGCGCACGATGGCGGCCTGGTCGGCCGGGGCCAGCTGCATGGCCAGAATCAGCGGCAAGGTGGCCTTACCTTCGCGCAGGTCATCACCGAGGTTCTTGCCCATCTCGGCAGCGTCGCCTTCGTAGTCGAGTACGTCGTCGATCACCTGGAACGCCGTGCCCAGCGACAGGCCGTATTCGGCGCAGGCGGCCTCGACTTCGGGCGGCGCGCCCGCCAGCACGGCGGCCAGCAGGCAGCTGGCTTCGAACAGCTTGGCCGTCTTGGAGCGGATGACGCGCAGATAGCCCGCCTCGTCCAGCGACGCATCGTGCATGTTCATCAGCTGCAGCACTTCGCCTTCGGCGATGACGTTGGTGGCGTCGGCCAGGATCTGCATGACGCGCATGCTGCCGGCCTCCACCATCATCTGGAAGGCGCGCGAATAGAGAAAGTCGCCCACCAGCACACTGGCGGGATTGCCGAACACCTCATTGGCCGTGGCGCGCCCGCGCCGCAGCGTGGATTCGTCCACCACATCGTCGTGCAGCAGCGTGGCGGTGTGGATGAACTCGACGACGGCGGCCAGGTTGAAGCGGTGCGGGTGCTGGCTGCCCAGCGCGCCCGACATCAGCAGCAACAGCACCGGGCGCAAGCGCTTGCCCCCCGCAGCGATGATGTAGCGCGCCACTTCGCTGACCAGGGGCACGTCGGAGCTCAGCCGCTGGACGATGGTGGCGTCGACTTCGCGCAGTTCCTGCGCGGCCAAGGCGGCGGCCTGGCTGCTGGGTTTTGAGGGGGAATCCAAGACAAGAAGGCCTCGCGCGGGCGAGGAAAACAGCGGTTGGTGGCGGCAGGCTCTCGCAAGCCCGGGGACTGCCCAAATTATAGGTTCGCGGCCCGCTCATCCAAGAGGCGGGCCTACGTGGTTGCCGGGTAGGGCGCTCAACGCTATAATGCGCAGTTCCGTGGAAATTCGTCTGCGGTATCCTTTAATGAGGTTTCTTATATGTACGCGGTCATAAAAACCGGTGGCAAGCAGTATCGCGTTGCCGCTGGCGAGAAGATCAAAGTAGAACAGATTGCTGCGGACGTAGGCCAGGAAATCACCTTCGAAGAAGTGCTCGCCGTTGGCGGTGAGGGCGGCTTGCAGGTGGGTGCCCCCGTGGTCTCCGGCGCTTCTGTGGTGGCCAAAGTGGTCTCGCATGGCAAGCACGACAAAGTGCGCATCTTCAAGATGCGTCGCCGCAAGCACTACCAAAAGCGCCAGGGCCATCGCCAGGGCTATACCGAGCTCGAAATTGGCGCCATCAACGGCGGCAAGTAAGGAGTAAAACACCATGGCACAGAAAAAAGGCGGCGGCTCCACGCGAAACGGCCGTGACTCCAAGCCCAAGATGCTGGGCGTGAAAGTCTTCGGCGGTCAAACCATCAGCGCCGGCGCGATCATCGTGCGTCAGCGCGGCACGCGCTTCCACCCCGGCAACAACGTCGGCATCGGCAAGGATCACACCTTGTTCGCGCTGGTGGACGGCCAGGTGTCCTTCGCGGTCAAGGGCGCGCAGAACAAGCACACCGTGGTGGTAACGCCCGTCGCCTGACGCGGCGGCCGTTCTTTCGCGAACGTGCTTTCGGCCCCGCCCCGGCGGGGCTTTGGCGTTTTGGGCGCCACGTGTGTTGGAATAGGTCTCATGAAATTCGTTGACGAAGCATTCATCGACATCTCCGCGGGCGATGGTGGCAACGGCTGCGCGTCGTTCCGGCATGAAAAATACAAGGAATTCGGCGGCCCGGACGGCGGCGATGGTGGCCGGGGTGGCCATGTGTTCGCCGTGGCCGACCCCAACCTGAACACGCTGGTCGATTACCGCTATTCGCGCCGTCACGACGCCAAGCGCGGCCAGCACGGCATGGGCTCGGACATGTTCGGCGTGGCCGGTGAAGACATCACGCTCAAGATGCCCGTGGGCACGATCATCAGCGATGCAGAAACCGGCGAGGCGCTGTACGAGCTGCTGACGCCCGGCGAGAAGCTGATGATCGCCAAGGGCGGCGATGGCGGCTTTGGCAACCTGCGCTTCAAAAGCTCGATCAACCGCGCGCCACGCCAGAAAACCCCGGGCTGGCCGGGCGAGCGCAAGAAGCTCAAGCTTGAGCTGAAGGTGCTGGCCGACGTGGGCCTGCTGGGCATGCCCAACGCGGGCAAATCCACCTTCATCGCCGCCGTGTCGAACGCGCGGCCCAAGATCGCCGACTATCCTTTCACCACGCTGCACCCCAACCTGGGCGTGGTGCGCGTGGGCCCGGAGCAAAGCTTTGTGGTGGCCGACATCCCTGGCCTGATCGAAGGGGCGAGCGAGGGTGCCGGACTGGGCCACCAGTTCTTGCGCCACCTGCAGCGTACGCGGCTGCTGCTGCACTTCGTGGACATTGCGCCGTTTGATGACGACGTGGACCCGGTCGCGCAGGCCAAGGCCATCGTGCAAGAGCTCAAGAAGTACGACGAAACCCTGTACGAAAAGCCCCGCTGGCTGGTGCTGAACAAGCTGGACATGGTGCCCGAGGCCGAGCGCGAAAGCACGGTGAAATCCTTCGTCAAGCGCCTGGGCTGGCGCGGGCCGGTGTACGGCATCTCGGCGCTCACGCGCGAAGGCTGCGAGCCGCTGACGCGCGCCATCTACACCTACCTGCACGCCCAGCGGCAGGCCGAGCTGGGCGAGGTTGAGCGCGACCCCCGCTTCGACGATTGAGTTTCAACGATTGCTATTGTTAGGATAGCTGCCGCCGCAGGTCACACCTGCGCCAACACCCGATATGACCCAGAATCATTCCGCCGACGTGCTGGCGTCGGCCCGGCGCATTGTTGTCAAGGTGGGCTCCAGCCTGGTCACCAACGAAGGCCGCGGCCTGGATGAGGCGGCCATCGGCGAATGGTGCCGCCAGCTGGCCTTGCTGTCGCGCGGGGACGAGGCGGCGGGCGTGGGCGGCCCGCGCGAGGTGATCATGGTGTCCAGCGGCGCCATCGCCGAGGGCATGAAGCGCCTGGGATGGGCCAAGCGCCCCCACGAAGTGAACGAGCTGCAAGCCGCCGCCGCCGTGGGCCAGATGGGCCTGGCGCAGATGTACGAAACCAAGCTGCGCGAACACCATCTGCGCAGCGCGCAAGTGCTGCTCACGCATGCCGACCTGGCCGACCGTGAGCGCTACCTCAACGCCCGATCGACGCTGCTCACCCTGCTGCAGTACCAGGTGCTGCCTGTCATCAACGAGAACGACACCGTGGTGACGGATGAGATCAAGGTGGGCGACAACGACACGCTGGGCGCGCTGGTGGCCAACCTGGTCGAGGCCGATCTGCTGGTCATCCTGACCGACCAGCGTGGTCTGTACACCGCCGACCCGCGCAAGGACCCGTCTGCCGAGCTGGTGCGCGAAGGCCGCGCCGGTGATCTGGCGCTGGAGCGCATGGCCGGCGGCGCAGGCAGCAGCATCGGCAAGGGCGGCATGCTGACCAAGATCGTTGCGGCGCGGCGCGCGGCGGGCTCGGGCGCGTCCACGGTGATCGCCTGGGGGCGCGAGCCGGACGCCCTGCTGCGCCTGGCGCGCGGCGAGCGCATCGGCACGCTGCTGGTCGCGCCCACGCAGAAAACCCAGGCGCGCAAGCAATGGATGATGGACCAGCTGCAACTGCGCGGCGCCGTGGTGGTGGATGAGGGCGCGGCGCGCAAGCTGCGTGAAGAGGGCAAGAGCCTGCTGCCGATCGGCATGACGCAGGTGCAAGGCGTGTTTTCGCGCGGCGATGTGATTGCGGTGCGCGACAGCATCACCGGCGCTGAGGTGGGCCGGGGCCTGGCGAACTATTCGAGCGCTGAGGCGCGTCTGCTGTGCCGCAAGCCGTCCAGCGAAATCGCGCACCTGTTGGGTTACAGCGCCGAGCCCGAGATGGTGCACCGGGACAACCTGGTGCTCAAGCGCTGAGGGTGCGTCTCACCAAGAAAAAGTGCTCCAGCGCCCGTGCGATGGGCGCTGGCAGCTATCAATTATAGAGCGACTGGTTGCCTGTGAGCAGCTCGCGCACCATGTCGTTGGGCGTCTGGCGCAGCGTTGAGCCGTTGCACATGCCCCCACGCGCCAGCTGCAGCGGGTGACTGACCACCACACTGCTCTGGCCGCGCATCGGCTTCCATTCGGTGTCGGTGTTGGTCACCCATTCCGAACCCTGCACTTGCCGCGCGTACACGCGGAATTCACCCGTGGCGCAGCGAATGCCTTCGTAGGCGGCGTTCACCGCCGAGGGCCCGCGCGCCACCACCACATAGCGAACAATGCCGGTCGCTTGGTTGATGGTGATGGTCTTGGGGTCGACCCCCATCTTGATCGACGAGCCGTTGGGCATGTCGATGTCCACGAGGCCGGACAGGCGGTACGCCGGCGGCGGCGGCACGGCGTCTTCTTTCCAGTCGGCGATGTCGTCGTTCGCGTACTGCGCGTGCGCGCCCAAGCCGATGGCCAGCAGGCAAGCGGCCAGCGTGCGCGCCATGGCCTGGCGCACACGGGCGGGTTGTGGGGTGCGCGAGGCGGTGATGGCTCTCATGGCTCCAGCTCCAATCCCGGCGGCAGTGCAGGCCCCGCGTGATGGCCGTTGTGCGCCGGGCCGCCGTGCAGCGGCGCGCGGTCGAGCCGTTCTAGCCGCTCCACGCGGTCGGACGTCTGGATCGGGGGCATGGCGCCGTTGTCGCGCGGCCGCATGCCGCCACGCAGGTAGCGATTGCGGTGCTCGGCGCGCGGCAGAAAGCGCGCCAGCTCGGTCAACGCCATTTCGTACACGCCGCGTTTGAACTCGACCACCACATCCAGCGGCACCCAGTAATCGTTCCAGCGCCACGCGTCGAACTCTGGGTGGTTGGTGGCGCGCAGGTTCAGATTCCAGTCGTTGGCGACCAGCTGCAGCAGATACCAGATCTGCTTTTGACCCTTGTAATGGCCGCGAGCGTCGCGGCGGATGAACCGGTCTGGCACCTCGTAGCGCAACCAGTCACGGGTTCGGGCCACGATGCGCACGTGTTCGGCATGCAAGCCCACTTCCTCGTGCAGCTCCCGGTACATGGCTTGCTCGGGGGATTCGCCCCGATCAATACCGCCCTGCGGGAACTGCCAGGAGTGGGTGCGTATGCGCTTGCCCCAAAAAACCTGGTTTTTCTGGTTGAGCAGGATGATGCCGACGTTCGGGCGAAAGCCTTCCCGGTCAAGCATAATCTAACCCCAAATTCAATAAGTTGGGACCATTATGCACCGCACCTCATGTGGGGCAAGTGGGCACAAACCCCAGCCAATGCGTGGACTTAGCGCCCGATCTCGATGAAAGCCAGCCAGTTCTACATCAACACCCTCAAAGAAGCCCCCGCAGACGCTGAGGTAGTGAGCCACCAGCTCATGACGCGGGCCGGCATGATCAAGAAATTGGGCGCCGGCGTGTACACCTACATGCCCATGGGCCTGCGCGTGATCCGCAAGGTGGAGGCCATCGTGCGCGAAGAAATGAACCGCGCCGGCGCGGTGGAGTGCGTGATGCCGGTGGTGCAGCCGGGCGAGCTTTGGTCGGAAAGCGGCCGCTTCCAGACCATGGGGCCCGAGCTGCTGCGCGTGAAGGATCGGCATGAACGCGACTTCGTCATTCAGCCGACCAGCGAAGAGGCGGTGACCGACATCGCCCGCCAGGATCTGCGCAGCTACAAGCAGCTGCCCAAGAACCTGTACCAGATCCAGACCAAGTTCCGCGACGAACGCCGTCCGCGCTTCGGCCTGATGCGCGGGCGCGAATTCGTCATGAAGGACGCCTACAGCTTCGACCGCGACGAAGCCGGCGCCAAAGCCAGCTACCAGGCGATGGCCAAGGCCTACCGCGCCATCTTCGACCGCTTTGGCCTGACGTACCGCGCGGTGTCGGCCGACTCTGGCGCCATCGGTGGTGACTTGAGCGAAGAATTCCAGGTGATCGCCTCAACGGGTGAAGACGCCATCGTCTACAGCACCGGCAGCGACTATGCCGCCAATATGGAAAAGGCCGAAGCTCTGGCGCCCGCCGGCCCGCGCCCTGCTGCCACGCAAGCCCTGACGCGCACGCCCACGCCCGGCAAATCCACCTGCGCCGACGTGGCCGAGCTGCTGCAGCTGCCGCTGACGCAAACCGTCAAGTCGCTGGTGCTGGCCACCGACGAGCTGAACGAGCAAGGCGAGATCGTCAAGAGCCAAGTGTGGCTGCTGCTGCTGCGTGGCGACCACGATATGAACGAGATCAAGGTCAGCAAGGTGCCGGGGCTGGATAAAGGCTTCCGCTTTGCGACCGTACCCGAAATCCTGGCGCACTTCGGCACCAAGCCCGGCTACCTGGGCCCGATCGGTCTGAAGCAGCCGGTCAAGCTGGTGGCCGACCGCGAAGTCGCCTTGATGGCCGACTGGGTCTGCGGCGCCAATGAAGAAGACCTGCACCTGACCGGCGTGAACTGGGGCCGCGACCTGCCCGAGCCCGACCTGGTGGTCGACATCCGCAACGTGGTGGCGGGCGACGCTGCGCCGGACGGCAAGGGTCAGCTGGCGATTGAGCGCGGTATCGAGATTGGCCACATCTTCTACCTGGGCACCAAGTACAGCGTGGCGATGAACGCCACCTTCCTGGCCGAAGACGGCAAGCCCCGGCACTTCGAGATGGGCTGCTACGGCATTGGCATCACGCGGCTGCCCGCGGCGGCGATTGAGCAGAACCACGACGAGCGCGGCATCATCTGGCCCGATGCGCTGGCGCCGTTCACGGTCGTCATCTGCCCCGTCGGCATGGACCGCAGCGAAGCCGTGAAGGCCGCCGCTGAAGCGCTCTACGCCGATCTGCTGGCGGCGGGCGTGGATGTGATTCTGGACGACCGTGGCGAGCGCCCTGGCGCGATGTTCGCCGACTGGGAGCTGATCGGCGTGCCGCACCGCGTGACGATTGGCGACAAGAGCCTGAAGGAAGGCCAGGTGGAATACCAGCACCGCCGTGACGGCGAGGCTACCAAAGTGCCAGCGGGCGACATTGCGGCCTTCGTCAAGGGCCGCCTGCTGGCATGACGGGCGCGGTGTCGCGCGGCCGGCCCGGTGGCGGGCTGACGCGTCGGACTTGTTTGGCGGCGTCGGTCGGGGCGGCCAGCGTGTGGCTGGCGCCCGGCGTGGCGCACGCAGGCGGGCAGCTGGAAGAGCCGATGGCCGATTCCGTGCGCACGGCGCTCAGCTCGGCCATTGCCAACAGCGCGCCGCCGGTGCCCACCTTTGCCACCACCGAGGCGCACCTGTCGTACCTGCGCTGGCTGGGCGCGATGAGTGAACGGCTTCAAAGCCGCAAGCCAGACTTCAACACCCGCATCGAATTCCTGCAAACCGTTTGGTACGAAACGCGACGCGCGGGGCTGGACACTTCCTTGATGATGGGTTTGATCCAGGTTGAAAGCGCGTTTCGCAAATTCGCAGTGTCCAACGTGGGCGCGCGCGGCTACACGCAGGTCATGCCGTTCTGGACGCGCGTGATCGGCGACGGCGACCCCGGCAAGCTGTTTCACATGCAGACCAACCTGCGCTTTGGCTGCGTGATCCTGCGCCACTACCTTGACCGCGAGCGGGGCGACCTGTTCATGGCGCTCGGCCGCTACAACGGATCACGCGGGCGCGACCCGTATCCGAATGCCGTATTCGGTGCCCAAAGAAGATGGGTTTTCACGGGCTAGCGCCCACCGCACAAGCGCTGGCAGCTACTGAATAGATAGCATTTGCCCGGCGCCCATCAATTCGGTGGCGCGCCACTGGCCCCGCCCGAGTCGCCCGCCTTGCTGCGCGTGACCAGCACCTGGTCGATGCGGTAGTTGTCGACGTCCATCACCTCGAAGCGAAAGCCGCCCCAGTCGACGAAGTCGGTGCGGCGCGGCACGCGGCGCAGCATCGCCATCAAGAACCCGGCCAAGGTGTCGTACTGGTCGGCGTCGGGCAGGTCGCCCAGATCCAGCGCGCGCTGCACGTCAGTCACCGGCGTGTGGCCGTCGATCAACCAAGAGCCATCGTCGCGCCGCACGATCATTTCTTCATCTTCCGGCGTCACCAGGTCGCCCATCACCGTGCTCATCACGTCATTGAGCGTGACCACGCCCACCACCGTGCTGTATTCGTTGACGATGATGGCGAAGTCTTCGTGCTGCTGGCGGAACTGGTGCAGCACTTCAGACAGGCTCAGCTGGTCCGGCACCGCCACCACCTTGTGCAGCAGGCCTTCCTCGGTCAAATGAATGGGTCGGTTGCTCAGTACGCGCTGGAATAGGTCTTTGGCATCGACGTAGCCCAGCACGCGGTCCAACTCGCCATCGCACACGGGGTAGGTGGAAAACGGCTCGGCGGCGATGCGTGCGCGTACGGCTTCGTCGGTGTCGTCGTGGCTCAGCCAGGCGATGCGGTCGCGCGGCGTCATCGCGCTGGTGACCGAGCGGGTGTCCAGCTCGAACACGTTCTCGATTACCATCTGCTCGGGCCGGTCGATCACGCCCGCCTGGGTGCCTGCTTCGGCCAGCGCCAGGATGTCGTCGGGCGTGATGCGCTCGTCGCGCTGCGTGGGCAGGCCGATCAGCCGCAGGATCAGGTCGCTGCACTTGTTGTAAAGCCAAACCACGGGCTTGAAGGCCCACAGCACCTTGTCCATGGGGCCGATGACGCGCATGGCCATGCGTTCAGGGTCGGCCATGCCCAGGCGCTTGGGGACCAGATCGGCAAACACCACGAACAGCGAGGTGACCAGGGCTACCGACGCGGTGAACGCCAGCGTGGTGGCGGTGGCCTCAGGCATCCAGCCGCGCAGGAACGACTCGAACGTGGGGCTGAACAGACCTTCGCCCACGATACCGCCGAGGATCGCAATCGCATTGACCCCGATCTGCACGGTGGTGAAGTAAAAGCCCGGCTGTTCCTGCACACGCAGCACGCGCAGCGCACGCGCGTCGCCCTCATCGGCCAGGTGGCGCAGGCGCAGGCGGCGCGACGCCGCCAAGGACATCTCCGCGACGGAAAAGAAGGCGCTGGCGCCTATCAGCGCCAGGATGATCAGCAGGTTTTCAACAAAGCCCATGCAGGGGTCTAAACGAAAATGGGCACCAGCGGCTTGCGCGGGTGGCTGCGCCGCGCTGGTGCGAGCTCAAGCCAGTTTACACAGGCCATCGGTGGCGCCAGGGCTGTAGGACTGGGACGACACGTGCGCGTCATGCGCATTCCTATAATTTTCCGATGGGTCGTTGCCCGTGGTCAGGCGCTCTTGCGCGCCTTGCCTTGACGACCCTTCCATGCACAAGAAAGGAATTCCAATGTTTGACGTCTTGCTACGGGAGGTGGCCGCGCGCTTCGGCATGGGGGACAAAGCGCTGCCCCTGGTGCAAATGCTGCTGGCCTACATGACCAACAAGGACACGGGCGGCCTGATCGGCTTTCTGGAAAAGTTCAAGGCGGCCAATCTGGGCCCCATCGTTCAGTCGTGGCTGGGCGGCGGCCCCAGCGCACAGCCGATCACCAATACCCAGCTGGAAACCGTTCTGGGTGGCAGCGGCGGCCTGCTTTCGCAATTGACTTCGCGCCTCGACGTGGGCCGCGACAACATCACCTCGTCGCTGGGCTACCTGCTGCCGGCCATCGTCGGCCGCCTCACGCCGGGCGGCAGCATCCCTTCCGCATTGCCGCCGGAAGTCACCAGCCTGGCCGCAGCCGGCCAAAGCCTGCTGGCTGCGCCGGTGGTGGACGTGGGCTCGAGCGGAGCCGCAGGCAGTGGCTCTTTGATGAAGTGGCTGCCTTGGGCCGTTGTGGCGCTGGCCGCCATCTTCGGTCTGAGCTATTGCGGCAAGAATCGCTCGGTTGACGCACCGGCCACGGGCGCATCGGCACCTGCGGTGGTGGCGCCGGCGGCCAGCGAGCCAGCGCCCGCTGCGTCCGAGCCCGCCTCAGCGCCTGACGCGACTGCTTCTGCTCCCGCGGCAACGGCATCCACCGACGAGCCCACGGGCGCCGCCGTGGTCAGCCTGATGGGCGACAACAGCACGCCTGCGCTGAAGGTCTATTTCGACACGGGCAAAACCGACGTGCACACCGAGTTTGCTGGCAAGTCCGCCGACCTCGTGGCCTATCTGAAGGCGAACGCCGACGCGAAAGCGGTGATCTCCGGCTTCAACGACCCCACGGGCAATGCGGCCGCCAACGCCGAGCTGTCCAAGCACCGTGCCGAAGCCGTGCAGGCTGCGCTGGTCGCGCAGGGCGTGTCGAAAGACCAGACCGTGCTGGAAAAGCCGGCTGAAACGACCGGTACGGCCGCCAGCAATGCGGCATCTCGCCGCGTGGAAGTGATCGTGCGCAAGTAAGGGCACGTACCGTGCGCTGCGCCTCGGTGTGGCGCGCAGTAAAAAGGGACGCCCTAGGGCGTCCCTTTTTACGTTGGGCCCGCGCTGGCAGCGCAGCGGCGGGCACAACTGCCCGCGCATCGCTCAGGCGATGCTGCCAACCATTTGCTGCAGCTCGCCGGATTCGTACATCTCCATCATGATGTCCGAGCCGCCCACGAACTCGCCCTTGACGTACAACTGCGGAATCGTTGGCCACTGGCTGTATTCCTTGATGCCTTGGCGGATGGCTTCGTCGTCCAGCACGTTCACGGTGGTCAGGCTGCGCGGCTCCACGCCGCAGGCTTTCAGAATCTGCACCGCTCGGCCAGAGAAGCCGCACATCGGAAAGCTGGCGTTGCCCTTCATGAAAAGCACGACGTCGTTGTTCTTGACCAAGTCGTCAATGCGTTGCTGGGTGGTGGTGTCCATGACCGTTCCTTCACTGTTCACTGGTTTGATGCCGGATTATTTCACCTTCCCCATGCCCGCGCAGGCGCCGGGCATCGAAGAAATCGGGCTTGCGGCGTAGGCCTCGCGCTCGAACACGTTGTCGCGGTACGGCGCGCCGCCGCGCAGCCCTTGCCACACGCTGGCGGCCAGATAGGCGGGCACGAACAACGCGCCCCAGCGCTCGTACTGGCGGATGTGCACGTGCTCGTGGCAGCGGGCGCCATCGGCCGCCTGGCGGTCGACCGCGATGATCACGTGGCCCAAGGTGATCGCGTCAAAGCGCATGGGCGCTGGCAGGCGGCGCGCAAGTCGGCCCGCCGCGCCGCCAAAGGCTTCCAGGGCACCATCGCGGCGCTGCCATTGCCCGCCCCCTAGGCGAACCAGCGCAGCCGCCGTAAGGCCGACCAGCGTCCACGGCAATGGCCACACATAGCGCAGGATTTGAAGCATGGGGGCTGTGATTCGCTCGCCGCCAACGCGTTCCGTGCGCGAGGGGCTCTATAGCTCTATAAATCGGCAGGTACAAAAAAAGCGCGGGCATGGACATGCGCGCGCTTGGCGGGTGGGCAGCGCCGATCTGCGCTGCGCCAACTCCGATCAGATAACGAATTGGGCGCGGTCGCGGCCTTCAATCCACTTGGGTGCTTTGCCGCGGCCGGTCCAGGTTTGGCCAGTGGCCGGGTCGCGGTATTTAGGAGCCACTTTGGTGCCAGAAGTCGATTTGGCGGATTTACGGCCACCGGGGAAAACGTCTTGTTGCGTCAACCCAAAATCGTTCACCAACGCGCGCACCTGCGCCACAGCGTCGGCGATTTCCTTCTTGCGGGCTTCTTCGATTTGCTGGGCAAGCGCTTCTTGCTGCTGCAGCAGTTCCTTGTAAGTGGCCATGAGGGCAGACTCCATTTAAAACATTGAGAACCGCGCGAATATACCATCGCCCCGCCGAAAACCCATAATCCTCAGAGTTCGGCGGGTTGAATATCTTCTGGCGGCAAGGGTCGGGCCAACACCCGGTCAATTCGCCGGCCCTCCATTTCAACCACTTCGAATACCCAGCCCTCTATTTCAACGCGGTCGCCCACGCTGGGTAAATGCCCCCAGATGGCCAGCATCAGGCCGGCCACCGTGTTGTAGCGGCCTTTGTCTTCCAGTGGCAGGTGGTCGATGTCCAGGCGCGATTTCAGTTCGGACACGGGCATCATTCCATCCAGTATCCAGGCGCCGTCGGCCTGCGGCGTGGCCCAGGCGTCCATGTGCGCGCCTGGTTTCAATTCGCCGGTAATGGCCTCTAAAAAGTCGCGAGGCGTCATCATCCCCTGAACCACGCCATACTCATCGACGATGAACATCAGCCGGCCGGCGCGCGCGCGCAACTGCTCCAGCATCTCCAGGCCGCTCAGGGTTTCAGGCACGAAGGCTGCTGGGGCGACGTGCTTTTCCACTTTTTCCGTGGTGCGAGCCAATTCCAGCAGTTTCGCGACCGAAATAATGCCGATGACGTCGTCAAGGCCGCCGCGACAAACGGGGTACCACGAGTGGGTGCCGTTATCGCCGCTGCGCGCCACATATTCCAGAGCCTCGACCACAGTTTGATCGGCTTCCAGCCACTGAATCTCTCCGCGGGGCACCATCATCGACGTGAGTGAGCGATCGTCCAGGTGAAATACGTTGCGCACCATCTGGTGCTCATGCGCTTCGATCAGGCCGGCGTCCAGACCTTCCTCCAGGCTGGCCGACAGTTCTTCTTCAGTGACTGCGCGGCCGCTAGATTCGTCGATGCGCAGCAGGCTCAGCACCGCCTGCGTACATAGCGAAAGCAGCCATACAAACGGCTTGGCAATCATGGCCAGCCAGGTCATGGGCTTGGAAATCCAGCGCGCCACCGCTTCCGGGAACATCTGGCCAATGCGCTTGGGGACCAGTTCGCCAAAAATGATGGTGGTGAAGGTGATGGCGATCACGACGATGGCGGTGGCAGCAATCGAGGCCGCGCCTTCGCTCAGCCCGTGCCCGGCCAGCCACACGGCCAGCGGCGCGCTGAAGGCGGCTTCGCCAAAAATGCCGTTGAGCATGCCGATGGAGGTAATACCCACCTGCACCGTTGAGAGAAACTGCGTGGGCCGATCCATCAGCTGCAAGGCGGCGGCGGCGCCCGAATCTCCGCTTTCTTCCATCGCCACCAGCCGCGCCTTTCGGCTGGATGCGACGGCCAATTCCGACATGGCGAACAGGCCGTTCAAGAGGGTGAGAAAGACGATGATCAGCAGGTCCATTCAAATCGGGCGTCCAGCCCGTAGAGAATCAAGGTCATGGCACTTTACTTGATTGGCGACGTGCAGGGCTGCGACAGCGCCCTGGGCCGCCTGCTGGACAAAATCGATTTCTCCCCCAGCCGCGACCGCCTGGTCGTGCTGGGCGACCTGGTCAACCGCGGCCCGGGTTCGCTGGCCGCGCTCAGGCGCCTGCAGGCGCTGGGCGATGGCGTGGCGCAGTGCCTGCTGGGCAACCACGACCTGCACCTGCTGGCGGTGGCGCAGGGCGTGCGCAAGCCGCATCGGTTGGATACCCTGGGCGACATCCTGGCCGCGCCCGACCGCGAAGCGCTGCTGCACTGGTTGCGCCACCGCCCGCTGGCGCTGCGCGAGCAGGGCGTGCTGATGGTGCACGCCGGCGTGCTGCCGCAATGGTCTGCCGACCAGGCGCTGGCACTGGCGGGCGAGGTGCAGGACGTGCTGCGCGGCCCGCATTGGGCCGAGTTCTTCCTTCACATGTACGGCAACAGCCCAGACCAGTGGGACGAAGCCCTCACCGGCGCGGCGCGCTGGCGCGTCATCGTCAACGCCTTGACCCGGCTGCGCCTGTGCACGGCGCAGGGCCGCATGGAGTTTGAAACCAAGGAAAGCCCCGGCGCCGGCGCGCCGCCGGGCTACATGCCCTGGTTCGATGTGCCCGGCCGGGCCACGGCGCAAGACGTGGTGGCCTTCGGGCACTGGTCCACGTTGGGCTGGCTGGATCGGGCGGACGTCCTCGGGCTGGACACCGGCTGCGTCTGGGGTGGCTGCCTGAGCGCCGTGCGCCTGGGCGCGACCGCCGGTGAGCGCGAGCTGATCCAGGTGCAGTGCGAGCAAGCCCAGGTGCCCGGCCAATGAGCGGCAACAGCCCCACCAGCGCGCCGCCCCGTCCCCGCGCGCGCGACGCTGCGGGCATGAAGCGCATCGCACTGGCCCTACTGGCCGCCGCCGCCGCGCTGTACGCCGTGGCCACGTGGCGCACGCCCGCTCACCCGGCTTGGGGCTACGTGGCGGCGTTTGCCGAGGCCGCCATGGTGGGCGCGATCGCCGACTGGTTCGCCGTGGTGGCGCTGTTTCGCCACCCGCTGGGCCTGCCGATCCCGCACACCGCCATCATTCCCGAGAACAAGGACCGCATCGGCGAGAACCTGGCCAACTTCATCGCCACGCACTTCTTGGCCACCGACCAGGTGCTGGCCAAGGTGAAGGATTTCGACGCCGCCGGCCGGGTGGCGCAGTGGCTGGCGCGCCCCGACAACGCCGACCGCGTGGGCGAGCGCCTGGTCGAGGTGGGCCGCTGGGCCGTGGGCGCGCTGAACGACGAGCGCGTGCGCCAGTTCGTGGCCGACCTGGCGCGCCGTGGCCTGAAGCAAGTGGATGTCACCCGCCTGAGCGGCCAGGTGCTCGAAGCGATGACCCATGAAGGCCGCCACCAAGAGCTGCTGGACGGCGTGCTGGTGCAGCTGGCGCGCCTGCTGGGCGAAGACGTGGTGCAAGACACGCTGACCGAAGCCATCGCGCGCGAGGTAAAGGCGCTGCGCTACGTGGGGCTGGACCAGGTGGCCGCGCGCATGGCCACGCGCAAGGTGGTCACCGTCGTCGCCAAAACCATCATCGACATGGCCGAAGACCCGCAGCACGAGCTGCGCCTGCGTTTTGACGGTGCCGTGACGGACTTCGTGGAGCGCCTGAAAACCGACGACGCACTGCGCGCGCGTGTGGACAAGGCCAAGGCGGAAATGCTGGACAGCCCCGCGCTGAACGACTACGTCAACCAGCTGTGGACCGAGCTGCTGGCCTGGCTGCAGGACGACATGGGCCGCAGCGACTCGTCCCTGCGCCGCAGCATCGCGCTGGCCACGCGCACGCTGGGCGAGCGGCTGGAGCGCGACCCCGAGGTGCGTGGCTGGATCAATGGCGAGCTGCAGGCCGCCGCGCCGCGCCTGATCGACCGTTACCGCGAGGACATCCGCCAGTACATCGTCGCGCGCGTGCAGGCCTGGGACGCGCAGGAGATGACGACCGAGCTGGAGCGCCACATCGGCCACGACCTGCAGTTCATCCGCATCAACGGCACCCTGGTGGGCGGGCTGGTGGGCCTGGTGATCCACACGCTGACAGTGTGGCTGACGGGTTAATGCTTCAAAAACAATAGCTGTCAGCGCTTATCCCTAGGGCGCTTGAGCACGTTTTTACTTGGATTGTGGCGCTTGCGGCAGTTGGCTTGCCGCCTCGCCGCGCAGATCGCTCAAGCCCGATCAAGATGCCGGCGCCGGTGTCTGCAACGTAACGGCGCTGACCTGCGGCGCCAAAGTCGCGTGGGGCGCTGGCATGCGCCCGGGCAACTCAATCGGCCGCGGACGGCGTTTCCTGCGGCGCCTTGAACAGCGCGGCCACCTTGCGCTTCGGCTTGATGTTGGCCGACACGCTGCTGCGCCCGGGGCGGGCCTGCGTTTCCCAGGCGGCGGGGGCTTGTTCGGCCGCAGGCGAAGCCTCGTACGGCTTGTCGAAGAACGGATCGGCTGGCGCGGCAGCGGGCCGGGGGCGGTCGCTGGTGCGGCGCTCGGCGCGCTGGCGGCGCACGTCGTCGCGCGCATCGCCGGTTTCGTCGCCCTGCCAGCGGCGGCGGCCGTCGTTCTGGCGGCCGCTGGGGCGCTCGTTCTCGAACTGCAGGTGCTCGACTTCGATCTTGGTCTTGAGCAGCTTTTCCAGCTCGCCCATCAGGCGCTGGTCGCCCTTGGTGACCAGGGTGACGGCCAGGCCCGAGGCGCCCGCGCGGCCGGTGCGGCCGATGCGGTGCACGTAGTCCTCGGGGTTGAAGGGCACGTCGTAGTTGAAGACGGCGGGCACGTCCTTGATGTCCAGCCCGCGCGCGGCCACGTCGGTGGCCACCAGCAGATCGACTTCGCCCTGCTTGAAGGCTTCGAGCGACTTCAGCCGCTCGTCCTGGCTTTTGTCGCCGTGCAGCGCGGTGGTGCGCAGGCCGTCGCGCTCCAGCGCGCGGGCCAGGCGGGCGCAGCCCAGCTTGCTGTTGCAGAACACGAAGGCCTGGCGCAGCTCTTTGTCTTTCAGCACCTGGCGGATGGCGCTGCGCTTGTCGTCGTCGTCCAGCAGGTAGAAATGCTGCTCGACCGTGGAGGCGGTGGTGTTCGGCCGTGCCACCTCGATCAGCACCGGGTCTTGCAGGTAGCTGGCCGCCAGGCGTTTGATCTCGGGCGAGAACGTGGCCGAGAAGAGCAGGGTGGTGCGCTGCTTGGGCAGGTAATTCAGGATGCGCTGCAAATCGGGCAGGAAGCCGATGTCCAGCATGCGGTCGGCCTCGTCCAGCACCACGTACTCGACCTGGTTCAGCACCGCGGTCTTGGCCTCGATGTGGTCCAGCAGGCGCCCCGGCGTGGCCACCAGCACCTCGACGCCCTTGCGCAACTCTTCGACCTGGGGCTTCATGTCCATGCCGCCAAAGACGACGGCGCTGCGCAGGTTGGTGTATTTGGCGTACTGCTTGACCTGGCCAGCCACCTGGTCGGCCAATTCCCGCGTGGGCAGCAGCACCAGCGCGCGCACCGGGTGGCGCGCGGGCGATACCGAGGCGGTCTCGTGCTTGAGCAGGCGCTGCAGCAGCGGCAGCGAAAAAGCGGCGGTCTTGCCCGTGCCGGTCTGCGCGGCGCCCATCACGTCCTGGCCAGCCAGCACGACCGGAATGGCCTGCTCCTGGATGGGCGTCATGTTCTCGTAGCCCATCTCGGCCACGGCGCGCTTGAGCGGCTCAGCCAGCGCAAGAGTTGAATAGGGTTGCGTCATGAACCTTCTATTGTCGCACCCTGACCCCGTTTTGTACCGTGCGTGACGGGGCGGGGCAGCGCGGCCGCCCGGGTGCTCATGAATTAATAGCTGCCAGCGCTGGTGCAGCCTGCGCTGGCGCCGGATTGGATGCCTGGCCCTAAAGACACTACAGCGACTGCGCGTTGAACGTGTCGCACGCCTGCACGCTGCCGGTTTTGTAGCCCTGGTTGAACCAGCGCTGGCGCTGCGCGCTGGAGCCGTGCGTGAAGCTGTCCGGCACCACGTAGCCCTGGCTGCGCTTTTGCAGCGCGTCGTCGCCGATCTTGGCAGCTGCGTTCATGGCCGATTCGATGTCGCCCTGGTCCAGCCAGTTCTTGGCCTGCTGAGACTTGTTGGCCCAGATGCCCGCGAAGCAGTCGGCCTGCAGCTCCAGCCGCACCGACAGCGCGTTCTGCTGCGTCTGGCTGACGCGCCCGCGCATCGCATCGACCTTGTCCGTCAGGCCCATCAGGTTCTGCACGTGGTGGCCGACTTCGTGCGCGACGACGTAGGCGCGCGCAAACTCGCCCGGCGCGCCCAGCTGGCGGCTGAGCGTGTCGAAGAAGTCCATGTCCAGGTACACCTTCTGGTCGCCCGGGCAGTAAAACGGCCCCATCGCCGCCTGGCCGGTGCCGCAGGCCGTGGGCGTCACGCCGCGGTACAGCACCAGGCGCGGCGGCTTGTACTGCGCGCCGTTCTCGCGAAACACCTGGCCCCACGCATCTTCGGTAGAGCGCAGCACGGTCGAAACAAACGCCGCCTCCTTGTCGTTCGATGGCGGCGCCTTGGCCGGGCCTTGCTGCTGCACTACGGGCGCACCGCCGCCGCCGCTCAGCATGCCCAGAATGGTCAGTGGGTTGATGCCAAAGATCCAGCCACCCACCAGCGCAATCACGATGGTGCCAATGCCGATGCTGCGGCCGCCGAAGCCAAAGCCGCCACCCCCGCCGCCGCCATCGTCACCGCGCCGGTCTTCCACGTTGCTTGACTGGTCGTTGCCTTCCCACCTCATCGTGTGCTCCTCACCGCGCATCCGCGATGCGCTAAATTGCCGCAATGGTATCTGCCCGCCACACCGCCCGCGCGTCGGACGACCGCCCAAGCCCCGCGCCCGTGTTGCTGACGGGCTTCGACCCCTTCGGGGGCGACCCCGTCAACCCCAGCTGGCGCATCGCCCAGGCCCTGCACGGCAGGCTGCTGGACGGCCACCGTGTCGTGGCCGAACAACTGCCCACCGTCTTTGGCAGCGCGCTGGTGGCGCTGGACGCCGCCCTCGCACGCCACCGCCCCACGCTGGTGATTTGCCTGGGGCTGGCCAGCGGGCGCAGCGCGTTGTCTGTCGAGCGCATTGCCATCAACGTGGATGACGCCCGCATCGCCGACAACGCCGGTGCGCAGCCCATCGACACCCCCGTGCTGCCCGGCGGCCCCGCCGCGTACTTCAGCACGCTGCCGATCAAGGCGATGCGCGACGCCATCCTGGCTGCGGGCGTGCCGGGCGAGATTTCGCAAACCGCGGGCACCTTCGTCTGCAACCACGTCTTCTATGGGCTGATGCACCGGCTGGCCACGGTGCCTGCCTTGAAAGGCGCGCGAGGCGGCTTCATCCACGTGCCCATGCTGCCCGAGCAGGGCGCGCCCAGCCTGCCGCTGGCCGACATGGTGGAGGGCCTGCGCGCAGGCATCCGCACCGCGCTGGCCACCACCGGCGATGTGCGCAGCGGCGGCGGCGCCATTCATTGAACGGCAGGGTTCAAGTAAAAAGTGCCCGTGGCGCAGGCCGCACCAGCGCTGGCAGCTATGCATTAAATAGCAATTCGCCGCTGCGCAGCGCCTGCGCCAGAATGCCCCGCATGACCGACACCCTGCTTGACGCCCCACGCACCGCCCAGTGCCTGCCCTGGCCCGCGCTGGTCAACGAGATTGAAGCCCTGCTGACCGACGCCAGCGTCAGCGTGCCGCCGCGCCTGGTGGTGCCCATGGACCAGGGCGCCTACCTTTTCGCCATGCCTGGCTGCGACGCCCGCACGGCGATGACCAAGCTCATCACCTTCACGCCCGCCAACGCCGGCACCGCGCGCCCCACCATCCAGGGCGACGTGACGGTGTTCGACGTGGCCACGGGCCAGCGCCGCCTGATTCTGGACGGCCCCACCGTCACCGCGCGGCGCACCGCCGCCGTGTCGGCGCTGGCTGCGCGCCAGCTGGCGCCGAACCTGGCGGGGCCCATGCTCATCGTCGGCGCCGGGGTGCAGGGCATGGCGCATGTCGAGGTGTTTGCCGCCGCGCTGGGCGTGCGGCGGTTTCTGGTCGCCTCGCGCAGTGCCGCCAGCGCCGATGCCCTGGTGCAGCACGCGCGCGGGCTGGGCCTGCAGGCCGATGCGGTGCCCGATGCCGACGCCGTCGCCGACGACTGCCCGCTGATCGCCACCTGCACGCCCGCCAGCGCCGTCGTGCTGCGGGCGCTGCCGCGCCCCGACGCCTTCATCGCCGCCGTGGGCGCCTTCACCCCGCAGATGGTGGAACTGGCGCCCGAGCTGTGCCGCCACGTAGCGCAGTACGGCCGCATCGTCGTCGATTCGCGCGATGCCGACCACGAAGCGGGCGACTTGCTGCAGGCCGGCCTGCCCGTGGCCGATTTCGCCAGCTTGGCTGACGTGGTGCATGGCGATTTGCTGGGCCAGGCCGGGGGCCAGCGCAGCGGCCCGGTGCTGTTCAAAAGCTGCGGCTGGGCTGGCTGGGACCTGGCGGCCGCACGGCTGGCGGTGCGCGCCGCTGGTTGATGAGGCCGATTAACGGGGCAGGTTGACGCTGCAGGTTGACGCCGTCTGGCTGCCCCGGCGCGGCGCCCGCAATGTCAGCCGCAACCCCCGCCGCGTCAGCTGCCGCGTTTCGCGCGCGCCGCAGGCGCCGCGGGTGGGCGGATCTGGATCGTGCGGTCAAATTCAAAGCGCCCTGCTGCGGTGAACTTGTTGGATTTCGCCTCGCCTTCCGCGTCGGTCGTCAGCGGCAGCCCGGTCTTGGCGTCGAACTGCGCCGTGATGGTGGTGATCTTGCTGCTCAGCCCGTCGCCCGGCACCTGGTAGCGGTACGTGCGCACGGCCCGGCCGCCGTTGTCTTGCAGGTCGCAGGTCAGGTTGGTCATGCCTTCGGTCGTCATGTACGTGGCGGTGGCGCCTGCAAACAGCTGGGTGTCTTCGGCGCTGAGCGCCGTCCATTCGCCATACGGAAGCGATTTGGACCACGCCTTCTGGCCCACGCCCATGTAGTGGTCGCCCATCGGCGCATCGGACGTGATGCGAAAGGCCGTCTTGTCGGGCACGACCTCGGACACCGTGGTCACCTTGCCCTGGCGCAGCGTCATCACCCAGCTGCCGTCAGACATGCGGGTCATGGGCACGCGGTCTTCCGTCAGCTTGAACGGCCCCGCCTCGGGCTTGACGCGGTTGTCGCGCGCAAAGTCGCTCTGGCAATCGGCCCACGCCGCGCAGGCGGGTGCCAGCCATGCGGCGGCGGCGATCGTCAGGCCCACGGCGCTGCGAAGTGGATGCATTTCAGTTCTCCCTTTTTGTAGATCAAAAACTCAAGGTGAAGTGGCCAGCTAGCGCTCACAGGTATGGCGCGCACAACACCACGATGCCCAGCACCACCAGCGTCATCCCCGCTTTCTCGGTGCCGCTCATGCGTTCGCGAAACAGGCCGCGCGACACCAGCAGGCTGAACAGCACTTCCGACATGCCCACGGTGCGCACCGCGGTGGCGTTTTGCATCGCGTAGGCCGCAAACCAGGCCAGTGAAGCGATGGCGCCCAGCGAACCCGCCACCAGCGACACGCGCCACGCGCGCCAGATGGGCCGCAAGCCCTCGGGCGAGCGCCAGGCCAGCCACCCGCCCAGGCTGAGCGACTGCATCGCCTGCGCCAGCAGCACGCCCCACGCCGCCGACAACCAGGGCGATTCAACCCCCAGCGCCAGCGCGGCGCCGCGGTAACCGACCGAGGCGAGGGCAAAGCACGCGCCGCACAACAACCCATAGCCTGCTGACGCCGACCACCAGGCTGAGTGGCCCAGGCTGGCGCGGCGTTCTGCTGGCGGCAGGCTGAGCACAGCCACGCCCGCCGTGGCCACCAGCATGGCGGCCACCATCACCACCGTGGGCCACTCGCCCAGAAACAGCACGCTGAACAGCGCCACCTGCAGCACCTCCGTTTTCGACAGCGTGACGGCCACGGCGAAGTTGCGCTCTTGCATGGCGCGCAGCAGCGCGGCGGTGGCGCCCAGCTGAAACGCCGCGCCCAGCGCGATCCAGCCGAAGTACGCCCAAGAGAACACCGGCCACGGCGCGGGCGCGCCGCCCGGCCACAGGTACAGCGACAGCAGGCACACCAGCGCGAACGGAAGCCCAAACAAAAATCGCACCAGCGTGGCGGCCCAGGTGCCCAGGCTGCCGGTCAGCGACTTCTGCGCCGCGTTGCGCCCGGTCTGCGCCAGCGCCGCGAACAAAGTGACGGGAACCCACCAGAAGGTGGCCAGGGTGGTGGAAGTCATCCGGATGGGGCCGCAGCAGGGCGCTGAGGGTGCGGCGACCGTGGCCTGGGCGTGATTTGCGTGGTTGCGAAAGGAAAATTCCGCCAGCGCACTGTGCACCAGCGCCAGCAGCTATCAATTCAGTAGTTGACGGGCGTCGGTCTGGCAGCGCGTCGGCTTGCGCCAGCCCGCGCCATCAGGTCTTGGGCAGCGTCACACCCACCTGGCCCTGGTACTTGCCGCCACGGTCCTTGTAGCTGGTTTCGCACACGTCGTCGGGGTCGCTTTCAAAGAACAGCACCTGCGCGCAGCCCTCGCCCGCGTAGATCTTGGCGGGCAGCGGCGTGGTGTTGCTGAATTCCAGCGTCACGTAGCCTTCCCATTCGGGCTCGAAAGGCGTGACGTTGACGATGATGCCGCAGCGCGCGTACGTGCTTTTGCCCAGGCAGATGGTCAGCACGTTACGCGGGATGCGGAAGTATTCCACCGTGCGCGCCAGCGCAAAGCTGTTGGGCGGAATGATGCAGACCGGCGCGTTGATGTCTACAAAGCTCTTCTCGTCGAAGTTCTTCGGGTCCACCACCGTGCTGTGGATGTTGGTGAACACCTTGAATTCGGGCGCGCAGCGGATGTCGTAGCCGTAGCTGCTGGTGCCGTAGCTGACGATCTTCTGCCCGTCGGCGCTTTGGCGGACTTGGCCGGGCTCGAACGGCTCGATCATGCCGTGCTGTTCGGCCATGCGGCGGATCCATCGGTCGCTCTTGATGCTCATGCTGTGTACTCTGGTTTTGATAGCTGCCAGCGCAGTCTGCGCCAGCGCTGGGGCGTTATTTTGCTTGAGAAATAATGGTTTGCTCGATCACGCGGTCGTCGCCCAGCACGATCAGGGCGAACAGCAGCTCGGCCAGCGAATCGGCCTGCGACGTGCGCCGCGCCAGCAGCGGTGTGGCGGCGGGGTTCAGCACGACGAAGTCGGCCTCGCAGCCGGGCTGCAGGTTGCCGATGACACCTTCCAGGTCCAGCGCGCGCGCGGCGCCCGCCGTGTGCAGCCACCACAGCTTTTCAGGTGCCAGGCTGACGCCGGGCTTGGCGGCAAAGCCGGTGGTGGCCGCGCGGCCGGTGAAGTAGGCGGCGCGCATGGTGACGAAGGGCGAAAAGCTGGTGCCACCGCCCACGTCGCTGGCCAAACCGTACAACATGCCCCCACGCTCCCCCGCTTCGCGAGGTCCGCTGCCCCCCGAGGGGGCCGTTTCTGCCTTGGGGCGGCCCGGCGGCAGAAAGCCCACGCGGTCGGCGGCGGCGAAGTCGAAAAAGCCGCTGCCCAGAAACAGGTTGCTGGTGGGCGAGACGGCGGCGGCGGTGCGCGTGTCGCGCATCAGGCGGCGGTCGTCGTCGTCGAAGTGGATGCAGTGCGCGTACACGGCGCGCGGGCGCATCAGGCCGTGGTCGGCGTAGATGGCCAGGTAGCTGCGCGAATCGGGGAACAGCGCGCGCGCCCAGGCCACTTCGTCCAGGTTTTCGGCCACGTGCGACTGCACCCACACATCGGGGTATTGGGCCGCCAGCGCGCCCGCGCCGCGCAGTTGCGCCTCGGTGCAGCTGGGGGCAAAGCGCGGCGTGATGGCGTAGCCCAGGCGGTCTACGCCGTGCCATTGGCGGATCAATGCCTCGGTGTCGATCAGGCTTTGCTCAGTGTCGTCGCGCACGCCGTCGGGGCTGTGGCGGTCTTGCAGCACCTTGCCGGTGATCAGGCGCATGTGGCGGCGCTGCGCTTCGGCAAAGAGCGCGTCGACCGAAGGCACGTGCGAGGTGCTGAACGTGAGCGACGTGGTCACGCCGTTGCGCAGCAGCTCGTCACAGAAAAAGCGCGCCACGCTGGCGGCGTGGGCCTCGTCGGCAAACTGCGCCTCGTGCGGGAAGGTGTAGTGCTCCAGCCACGGCAGCAGGCCTTCGGCGGGCGAGCCGATCACGTCGGTCTGCGGGTAATGGATGTGCAGGTCGACAAAGCCCGGCGCCAGGATGCGCCCCGGCAGATGCGTGCAGGGCACATCGGCGTACTGCGCGGCCAGCGCGGCGTAGGCGCCCGCGGCCAGCACCACCTGGCGGCCCTCGGCATTGGGGCCCACCACCAGCAGGCCGTCTTCATCGAACAGGGCTTGACCGTCGGGGTCAAAGCGAAGCAGGGAGGCGCGCCAGGATTGCATGCCGCCATTTTGCCTGCGGGCCGACGCCGGGCGCGCTCGCGCACCCCCGGCCAATGGCGCGCACCCTGTTGCCGGGTTGCGATGGCCATGTCCAATGACATAGCCAAACTTAAACCCCACTGCTATGCTGACTTACTGCTTACAGTATTCAAGACAGATCGGGTGACATGCGGGGACAGGTGCGGCACAAAATGGTTCAAGGGGCTTCGCGGGTTCTGGCGCGCAGGGGCTTGCACGCCACGGCGTTCTCGGAAGTGTTGGCGGTCACCGGCGCTTCGCGCGGGTCGATCTACCACCACTTTCCGGGTGGCAAGGCAGAGCTGATCGAGGCGGTGCTGGAGGACTACGGCGGCCGCACCGACGACGCACTGCAAGCGCTGCACGGCCAGCCCTTGTTGAGCGTGGTGCGCGGCGCGCTGGCGTTGTGGCGCGCCCGCCTGGTCGAAGAAGACTGCGGAGCCGGTTGCCCCGTGGCTGCCGTGGCGTTGGCCGCTGATTCACCGCGCCTGGAAAGCGACTGCCGCGCCATTTTTGACGACTGGATCGCCACGCTGAGCGGCGCGCTGTTCGCGGGCGGCTTGAGGTCGTCCGATGGCGCGAAGGCCCTGGCCACCTTGGTCATGGCAAGCATGGAAGGCGGCACCGTGCTGGCGCGTGCGCAGGGCAGCATCGAACCTTACGACGTGATGGCCCGGCAGGTGCTGGCCTACGCCGAGCACGCGGTGGCCGCCAATGCCGCCACCACCGGCCGCCGGGCGGCCTGATCGACAGCGGCGGGCGCCTGCTGTCAGCGGCCGGGTTGCCCGGACGCTCACGCTGGCGCGGGCCAGCGGCGGCGCGGGGTGACGATCAAGCGGCGCCGGGTGCGGCGGCTTCGGTGAAGCACTCGTCCAGCTGCGCGCGCCAGGCGGCCTTGTCAGCGGGCGGCGCAAAGCTGGCGTCGATGCTGTTGGCCGCCAGTTGCCAGGCGTGGCGGGCGTCCATGTTGCTGGCGGCGAACATGGCGCGCAGGTTGTCGTTGACGTAGCCGCCAAAGTAGGCTGGGTCGTCCGAGTTGACCGTGGCGCACAGGCCCGCGTCCAGCAGCGCCTTGAGCGGGTGGTCGCGCAGATCAGGGAACACCTGCAGCTTCTGGTTGGACAGCGGGCAGACGGTCAGCGGCATGCGCTCGCGCGCCAGGCGCTGCATCAGCCCCTTGTCGCGCACGGCTTGCACGCCGTGGTCGATGCGCTGCACCTTCAGCAAATCCAGCGCTTGGCGGATGTATTCGGGCGGCGCCTCTTCGCCCGCGTGCGCCACCACGTGCAGGCCCATGTCGCGCGCGCGGGCAAACACGCGCTGAAACTTCTCGGGCGGGTGCCCGACTTCGCTGGAATCCAGGCCCACGCCGATGAAGTGGTCGCGCCAAGGCAGGGCGTCTTGCAGCGTCTGCAGGGCCTCGTCTTCGCTCAGGTGGCGCAAGAAGCACAGGATCAACGCCGCGCTGACGCCCAGTTGCGCCTGCGCGTCGCGGCAGGCGCGCGACAGGCCGAGGATCACGGTCTGCATCGGCACGCCACGCGCCGTGTGCGTCTGCGGGTCGAAGAACAGCTCGGCCCGCACCACGTGGTCGGCTGCAGCGCGCTGCAGATACGCCCACGCCATGTCGTAGAAGTCTTGCTCGGTGAGCAGCACGCTGGCGCCGGCGTAGTAGATGTCCAGGAAGCTCTGCAGATCGGTGAACGCGTAGGCCGCGCGCAGCGCCTCGACCGATGGGTAAGGCAGCGTGACGCTGTTGCGCTGGGCCAGGGCGAAGATCATTTCGGGCTCCAGCGAGCCCTCGATGTGCATGTGCAACTCCGCCTTGGGCATGGCGGCCAGCAGGGCGGGCAGCTGCGCGCAAGGGATGGCGGCGAAGGCTTCGGCCATGGGGTGGACCACGTGGGTGTCTGCCGGGCGAGGGGTAGAGGCGTTCATGCCAAGCATTCTGCACAACGCGTGCCAGCGTGATCGAGGCGCACGCGGTGCCAATCGCTGGGCGGCCGAGCCTTGCGCGTGGCGCGCAGCCGGGCGTGTGCGCCACAAAAAACCCGCCTGAGAGGCGGGTTGGCAGGGGTTGACTGGATGCGCTGCGCGCTGGACGGCCCGGCAGCCGGGGCGGGCGGTGCTCGCGGCAGGGCGCGTCAGCGCAGCAAGCCCAGCAGCAGCTTTTGCATCGCGGATTGGCCGCGGTCTTCGGTGGGGAACACCGCCACGCCGTCCACGGCGCCAATCGCGCCCAGGCCGCGCGTGATCGCGTTGAAGGGCAGCAGGCCGGGGTTGTTGGTGCGCCAGGCCAGCGTGCCGCCGCTGCGCGTGTCCACGCCGCCGTTGCGCTGGCGAATCTCCAGCGTGTGGGCATCGCGCTCGACCACCTGCGGGCGAACCAGCAGGGGCTTGGTCATGGGCGGTGGCTGGGTGTGGCAGCGGCCGGGCTCTGCCCGCGCCGTGTCGGCCGCGCCGAACAGGTTCAGCCCGCCGCCGAACAGGCCGGTGAACAGGTACAGCCCAAGCGCCTGGCCGAATGACTGCGTGAACTCATACGCCTTCGGCGCGCCCGGCTTGGTGGCGTTCATGTCCTGCTGGGTGACCAGCTTGCCGGTGTCGGGGTTGATCCAGCCTTCGCCGTTGGCGTTCTCGCGCACGGTGAAGCCGTCGGTGGTGGCCCAGTCCAGCAGCTGGCCGCCGCGGTCGGACGTTTCGATCTTCAGGTCGCCCAGCTGGTTCTGGCTCAGCCCGGTGATCTTCATCGCGTTGTCGCCGCGCGTCACCGTGACTTCGCTGGCCACGTACATCTCGGGGTTGTTCTTGAACTGCTCGGTGTCGATGGTGATCTTGGTGCCGTCTTCCAGCTGGAAGGTGGTCTTGCCCCAGAAGTCCACGTCGGTCTTGCCGTCCTTGTTCCAATCCACATGGGGGTCGCCCCAGATGTTGGTCACCTCGCCGTTGTTCTTGTTGATGATCTTGATCTGCGAGTCTTTCTCGTCCAGCTGCAGCGTGTAGTTGCCCAGATCGATGTCGGCCTTGCCGTTGCCGGGGTTGTTCACCGTCCACTGCGTTGCCTGCTTGCCACCTGGCTGCGGCTTGCACGGGCAAAAGCACCCTTGCGTATCCAGTTTTCCCAGTTCAAAACGATTGGTGTGAGACAGCTGCGGCTTGGTCGGTTTGATTTGGCCGACATCGCCCAGAAAAACGGCGCCGATGGCGGCAAATCCGGCCACTTGGGTGTTGATCATGGAATCTCCTCGTTGAAGGGGCGCCGCACGGCCCGCGCTGGGCGTGGTGAAGGCATGGCGGCTTGGGCGCAAGTAGACCCGCGCAGGGGGCGCGCCACAAGCTGCCATCAATCCCATCGGTAACGTTCCTATCGGTAGTGTTACCAGGGGTCAGGCAGGCCAGGGGCGCCACCGGCGGGCCGATCAACGCAGGAGTGCAGGAGGGCCGGGCGCGCGAGGCCCGGCCAGGCGATCAGCGGATCACGCCGAAGTGGATGCCGCTGGTCTTCAGGTAGCGGCGGTAGGCGGCCGACATCCGGTCGGCGGCGCTGTGGGCCTCGGCGTCGGGCGCCAGGGGCAGGCGCTTGGGCTGCTGCGATTCCAGCACCGGCTGGTCCTGCCCAAAGATCGTGTTCTGGAAGTCGATCAGCCGGGCGTCGGGCGATTCAAAGTCGTTCATCGCCATGCGCGTCCAGGCCACGCTGGTTTCCTCCGTCACAGGGCAGACGAACATGGCGATCGATTCCCACAGCCCGTCGATGGCGGTGCTGCCCGCCTCGGGCTGCTTGGTCAGCACGGCCGTGTATGGCGCGGTGACTTCGTAGGTGTATTCCACCTGCGCGCCGCTTTCGGCGTGGATGGACGAGCGCGGCTGCCACGCCAGGCAGCCGGTGGCCAGCACGCCGTGCGGCGTGGGCTTGACCTCGTAGGGCGGGATTTCCGCGCGGTCGCGGCTGCCCAGCCAGTCTTCGTGCACGAAGCCGAAGTGCGACATGTCCAGAAAGTTTTCAATGATGCGCGGCGCGCTGGCCTGCACCAGGTAAGGGCCGCTGGTGGTCTTGCGCAGGCGCGGCTCGGCCTCGGCGGCGAAGCCGGGCAGGTCGTGAATGGGCAGCGCATCGTCCACGGGCTCGGCCAGGCGCACCCACAGCATGCCGTAGGCTTCGCGCGTGGCGAAGGTGGTGGCGGCGCAGCGCGGGCCGGGCTTGAAATCGGGCACGGCGGGCACCAGCGTGCAGGCGCCACCGGCTTCAAAACGCCAGCCGTGGTAGGGGCACTCCAGCTGGCCGGCGTGCACGCGGCCCAGCGACAGGCGCGCGCCGCGGTGCGGGCACTGGTCGGCCCAGGCGTGGGCGTTGCCATCGCCGTCGCGCCACAGCACCAGCGCCTGGCCCAGCAGGTTGGCGGCGTGCGGCTGCGTGCCGATGACGTGGCTCAGCGCCACGGGGTGCCACAAGGTTTTTTCTAACGTGGGTTCTGTCATTCTTATAGCCAAATCGCCTGCTGACGCCCGGTGGACGGGCGCCAGCAGCTATCTATTTGGAAGCAGGTACCTTGCCTTCCACGCCTTTGACGTAGAAGTCGATCTTGCCCATCCAGTCGTCGTCGGCGGTGGTGCCGGCGGCCAGGCGCTCTTTGCCGGTGCTGGGCGTGTCCGAATTTTTGTGTAAACGGTTCGGACTTCAATTGACGGAGATGCGGTCTCCGAACTGAATGGTAAAGCGGGTCAGCGCGGCCTTCCAATCGCGGATGGGCATGGTCCACTTCTGGCTGATGTTGCGCAGCGCCAGGTAGAACAGCTTGGTCAGCGCCTCGTCGCTGGGGAACAAGCCCCGGTTCTTGGTCAGCTTTCTCAAGCTCATGTTGACCGACTCGATGGCATTGGTGGTGTAGATGACCTTGCGGATTTCCGGCGGGTAATCAAAGAACGGGATGAGCCGGCTCCAGTTCCTGCGCCAGGACTGGCCGATGGGCAGGTACTCGGCATCCCATCGGGCCTCGAACTCTGCGAGCATCAGTTCGGCCTCCTCGGCGGTGGCGGCCGTGTAGATGCGGCGCAGGTCGGCTGCCACTTCCTTGCGGCGCTTCCATGAGACGTAGTTCAGGCTGTGGCGCACCATGTGAACGATGCACAGTTGCACCACCGCCTTGGGGAACACCGCCTCGATGGCGTCCGGAAAGCCCTTGAGCCCATCGACACAGGCAATGAAGATGTCCTGCACGCCCCGGTTGCGCAGTTCGGTGACCACCTGCAGCCAGAACTTGGCACCCTCGGTCTGCGCCAACCACAGACCCAGCACCTCCTTCTCGCCCGTCATGGTGATGCCGATGGCCAGGTACACCGCCTTGACCCGCACCGCGCCCTCGCGCACCTTCACGTGGATGCAGTCCAGATAGACGATGGGGTAAATCGGCTCCAGCGGCCGGGCCTGCCAGGCCTTGACCTCGTCGGCCACGGCATCTGTCACCGAGGAAATCAGGCTGGGTGAGACCTCGGTGCCGTACATCTCTTCGAGGTGGGCCTGTATCTCGCGCACCGTCATGCCACGGGCGTACAGCGAGATGATTTTGTCGTCGAAGCCGGCCCAGCGGGTCTGGTGCTTGGGGATGAGCTGAGGCTCGAAGCTGCCATGGCGGTCGCGTGGCACTTCGATGGGCAATTCGCCGAACTCGCCCTTGAGGGTCTTCTTGCTCTTGCCGTTGCGGGTGTTGCCAGCGGGGTTGGCCACCGCCTCGTTGCGTTCATGGCCCAGGTGCTCAGTCAGCTCAGCGTCCAAAGCTCGCTCGACCAGCAGCTTGGTCAGTTGCTTGAGCAGGCCGTTCTCGCCGATGAGGTCTTCAGGCTTCTTGTAGTTGGCCAGCAGGCCAGACAGCAGTTCTTCGGGTACGTTGTGTTTCTTGGTGCTCATTGTGCTTACGGACAGGCCGGCTTGCGTCGGCGTTGGATTGTCCGTTTACACAAAATTCTGCACACCCTCCCGGTGCTGTCCACGATGGGGCCGTTGAACACGTCAAAGCTGCGCGCCTTCATCTTGGTCTTGATCTCTTCGACCTTCGCGCGCACCTCGGCGGGGATCTCGTCCGACAGCTTGATCAAGTCGTTCTGCCCTTCCGGCACGCCCCAGCGCGTGACCTGGCCGCCCTTCCAGCTGCCGTCCAGCACGGCCTGGATGCTCTTCTTGTAGTAGTGGCTCCAGTCGGCGATGGCCGAGCCCAGGTGCGCCTTGCCGCCAAAGCTGCTCATGTCGCTGTCCCAGCCGAACGCGTGCTTGCCGGCGGTGTCGGCGGCTTGCAGCACGGCGGTGGAATCGGTGTTTTGCAGCAGCACGTCGGCGCCGCCGTTCATCAGCGCTTGCGCGGCCTCGGTTTCCTTGGGCGGGTCGTACCAGCTGTTGACCCAGGCCACGCGCACGCGAATGCCCGGCTTGACGCTTTGCGCGCCCAGCGTGAAGGCGTTGATGTTGCGAAGCACTTCAGGGATGGGGAACGAGCCCACAAAACCCAGCGTGCCGGTCTTGCTCATGCTGGCGGCCACCACGCCGGCCAGGTACGTATCTTGGTAGAAGCGCGAGTCGTACACGTTCATGTTCTCGGCCGTCTTGTAGCCGGTGGCGTGTTCGAACTTCACTTCCGGGTGGTCTTTGGCCACCTTGAGCATCGGCTCCATGAAGCCGAAGCTGGTGCCAAAGATCAGCTTGTTGCCCTGCGCCACCAGGTCGCGCAGCACGCGCTCGGTGTCGGCGCCTTCGGGCACGCTTTCGATGAAGGTGGTCTTGATCTTGCCGCCAAACTCGGCTTCGGCTGCCTTGCGGCCCAGGTCGTGCGCGTAGCTCCAGCCGGCCGAGCCGACGGGGCCGACGTAGATCCATGCGGCCTGCAACGCTTCGCTGGCCGGCGCGGGGGCCGAAGCGGCGGCGGGCGCGGGGGCGGGCGGGGCTGCGTCAGCCTTTGGGGCCTCGTCTTTGCGGCCGCAGCCAGCCAGCGCCGCTGCGCCCAGTGCGGAGGCGGCAGCGGCGAACTTGAGCAGCGCGCGTTTGTGGTTGTCGGTGGTCATGTCGAGCACTTTCGTCGTGAGGTTCGGAACGCGGTGCGGCGCACCACGGGCGCAAGCGCATGCAATTCGCGTGCCGATCAGGCCGGAATTGTAGGCAGGCCAACGCAGCCGCCAGCGGCGCGCTGTCACGCAGGCGGCGCAACGTGCTGGGGCGGATGTGTCGTTGAGATATTCAAGCAAAAACACGCCCTGGCGCTGGTAGGTAGTGCGCTGGCAGCTATCAAAAGAGGAGTGTACGGCGGTGCTGCCCATGCGCTGACCGGCACCGCGCGGCCACAAAAAAGCCGCGCACGGGGCGCGGCTGTTGGGCGAGGCCGGATGGCCTTATTTCTTGTCGGCGCCCGGCACTTTGCCTTCGACGCCCTTGACGTAGAAGTTCACGCCGCTCAGGAACTTGTCGTCGGCCACCTGGTCGGCCGCCAGCACTTCCTTGCCGTTGTTGTCGAACAGCGGGCCTTTCCAGATGTGGTACGTGCCTGCCTTCAGGCCGTTGCGCACTTCGTCCAGCTTGGCTTTGGCGGCCTCAGGCACGTCGGCGGCCAGCGAGACCAGGTCGATCGCGCCTTCTTTCACGCCCCACCAGCTCTGGCCCGTGGCCCACTTGCCATCCAGCGCGTCGCCCACGGCCTTGGTGTAGTAGGGCGTCCAGTTGATGATGGCCGAGCCCAGGTGCGCCTTGGGGCCATAGGCGGTCATGTCCGAATCCCAGCCAAAGGCGCGCTTGCCCATGGATTCGGCCGTTTTCAGCACGGCGGGCGAATCGGTGTTCTGGAACAGCACGTCGGCGCCGCCGTTGATCAGCGACGTGGCGGCCTCGGTTTCTTTGGGCGGGTTGTGCCAGTCGTTCACCCACACCACGCGCGTCTTGATCTTGGGGTTGGACAGCTGCGCGCCCAGCGTGAAGCTGTCGATGTTGCGCACCACCTCAGGGATCGGCACCGAGCCCACCACGCCCAGCGTGCCGCTCTTGGTCATCGCGCCGGCGATCACACCCGCCATGTACGCGCCTTCGTAGGTGCGGCTGTCGTAGGTGCGCAGGTTGTCGGCCGTCTTGAAGCCGGTGGCGTGCTCGAACTTCACGTCGGGGTTGTCGGCGGCCACTTTCAGCATGGGCTCCATGAAGCCGAAGCTGGTGCCGAACACCATCTTGTAGCCCTGGCCGACCAGGTCGCGCACCACGCGCTCGGTGTCGGCGCCTTCAGGCACGTTTTCGACAAAGGTGGTCGAAATCTTGTCGCCGAATTCCTTCTCGATCGCCTTGCGCGCGTTGTCGTGCGCAAAGCTCCAGCCGCCGTCGCCTACGGGCCCAACGTAGACAAAACCAATCTTCAGCGGCTCGGCCTTGGCGGGCGCAGGGGCCGAGGCTTCGGTGGCGGCGCTGGCAGCGGGCGCGGCGGCGGTGGGTGCCGGCTCGTCTTTCTTGCCACATGCGACCAGCGCACTGGCGGCCGCTGCCAGGGCAGCGAGTTGGAGCAGGGAGCGCTTGCGTTGGTCGGTCATGCGTGTGCCTTTCTGAGGTGATAGAGCTGCGTTGGAAAACTGGGATTATGAGGTAACAGTGTGTGGCGCAGCCCAGCGTGTCCGGGCTTGTTGAGCGACACGGCGGCCCTGCGGGTTGGCCCCGGCGGCGCTGGCTTGGCTGGCCTCGGATGGCGCCGCAGCGCAGGTCAACGTCGCAAAAGCTGACGCAGGTCAAAGACGCGGGGGCCTACTGTTCGCGCAAAATGTTGACTATTTAGTATTACGCTCGGTAAAGTTCCCGCCATGAAAACCGTGGCCGTGGGACTGACCGAGAAAGAAGCCTTTGCGCTTTCATTGCTGCTGCGCAAGCTGCAGCCCGAAGGGGCCTTCGTTGCGCAGTCGCTGGGCGCGGCCACCCAGGGCGGCGATCTGTACGTGATCGACGCCGACGCCTGGGTGCATGAGCACGGCGTTGAGCAGGCCACGGCGCACCTGCGCGGCCTGCTGCAAGGCCGGCCCGCCGTGCTGCTGATGGCGCCGCACGTGCCCGACAGCACCGAGCAGGCGCAGGCCGACGCGCAAAAAGCCGCCTGGACGGCGCAGGGCTGGGTGGTTTTGCGCCGGCCCTTCCGCGCCGAGGCGATGCGCCAGGCGCTTGACGCAGCCGCGGCACACGCTGCATCCGCGCCGGCTGACCACGTCGCCACGCCCGATGACGGCGGCCACAGTGCGGCCCAGGCCCAAGCCCAAGCGCATAGCGACGCCCCGGCGACGGCCCCGCTGCCTTTCGACACCACGGCCAGCCAGCGCAGCCGCACCTCGGCGTTCTTCAGTTCGGCATTTTTTGCGACCACCGTGCAGGGCCCGGCTTCGCAGCCAGCGCCTGCGGGCGGCGCGGGCTTCCCGCCGCCCGAGATCACCAACGCGCAACTCAGTCTGGGCGAGTTCACGGCCAGCCTGGCCACCTCACCCTCGGCGGAGTGTCGGCACTTTCTGGGTGCGTTGGCGCAGCGGCTGGCGCAGCCGGGGCCCTTCGAGATGAGCTTCACCATGATCAACGGCCTGGTCTTCGACGCCAACCAGGGCTGGGTGGCCAGCAACACGCCCATGTCGGTGCTGCGCATGGTGGCGCGCAGCCGCAGCCTGGGGGCGCACGTGAAGATCGTCGATCTGGATGCCGATGCAGAAGCGCGCCGCCGGGCCGAGCAGCGCGGCATGACGGCGTACCCGCTGGGGGCCATGCTGCATGCGCTGGCGCGCGTGGCCGATTGCCAGCTGCCCGTGGCGGCCAGCTAGCCGCTGCTGGCGGGGCAGCGGGCTTCAGCTGCCAGGGTAGTAGGGCTTGCCCAGGGACGCGGGCATGTTCACGCGGATCCAGGTCGGGTTGCGCGAAATCAGCGCCAGCACCACGATCGTGGCCAGGTAAGGCAGCATCGACAGCACCTGGCTGGGAATCTGCACGCCTTGCGCCTGCAGGTGGAATTGCAGCATCGTCACCCCGCCAAACAGGTAGGCGCCCAGCAGAATGCGGCCCGGCCGCCAGGTGGCGAAGGTGGTGAGCGCCAGCGCGATCCAGCCTTTGCCGGCCACCATGCCCTCGACCCACAGCGGGGTGTAGACCAGCGACAGGTAGGCGCCGGCCAGCCCGCACATCGCGCCGCCGAACACCACCGCGCCCAGCCGAATCAGCCGCACCGGGTAGCCCAGCGCATGGGCCGACTGGGGCGATTCGCCCACCGCGCGCAGCACCAAGCCGCCGCGCGTGCGGTACAAAAACCACACCAGCCCCAGCGCCAGCAGCATCGCCCCGTACACCAGCGGGTGCTGGCGAAACAGTGCCGGGCCGATGATGGGAATGTCGCCCAGGCCGAAGGCGTTGAACGGCGTGCGTTCGGGCAGCTTGGCCTGCACGAAGTTGATGCCCACGAAGGCCGACAGGCCCACGCCGAAGATGCTCAGCGCCAGGCCGGTGGCGTACTGGTTGGTGTTCAGCCAGATCACCAGCACGCCAAAGGCAGCGGCCAGCACCGCACCGGCCAGCGCGCCCGCGGCAAAGCCCAGCCAATCGTTGCCGGTGGTGACCACGGTGGCAAACCCGGCGATGGCCGCGCACAGCATCATGCCCTCGGCGCCAAGGTTCACCACGCCGGCTTTCTCGTTGATCAATAAGCCCAGCGCCGCCAGCGCCAGCACGGTGCCGGCGTTCAGCGTGGCCGCAAACAAGAGTGCGTAGACTTCCATTAGCCCGCCTTCGCGCGCACGCGGTAGTTGATCAGCGTGTCGCACGCCAGCAGCGTGAACAGCAGCAGACCCTGGAACACCCCGGTCAGCGACTTGGGCAGGCCCAGGCGCGATTGCGCCAGCTCACCGCCGATGTAGAACATGCTCATCAAGATGGCCGACAGCACCATGCCCAACGGGTGCAGGCGCCCAACAAAGGCGACGATGATGGCGGCAAAGCCGTAGCCGGCCGGCACATAGGGCGTCAGCTGGCCGATGGGGCCGGCCACTTCCAGCGCGCCCGCCAGCCCGGCCGTGGCGCCGGACACCAGCAGCGCCGTCCACAGCGCGCGGCGCGAAGAAAAGCCCGCGTAGCGCGCCGCCGCCGGGGCCAGCCCGCCCACCTGCTGCGCAAACCCGGCGCGGGTGCGAAACAGGAAGATCCACAGCAGCGCGGCCCCGCCCAGCGCCAACATCAGGCCCAGGTTCACGCGCGAGCCCTTCATCAGCTTGGGAATCTGCGTGACGGCCTCGAACGTGCGCGTTTGCGGAAAGTTGTAGCCCGCCGGGTCTTTCCAGGGGCCGTACACCAGATAGCCCAGCACCTGCACCGCCACGTACACCAGCATCAGCGTGACCAGGATTTCGCCCGCGTTGAAGCGGTCTCGTAAAAATGCCGCGATAGCCGCCCACAGCATGCCGCCCGCCATGCCGGCCAGCAGCACCGCCACCATGATCCAGCGGCCCGTATCTTTGGTCGCCATCAGCGCCACGCCGCCCGCAAACACCGCGCCGATGATGTACTGCCCCTCGGCGCCGATGTTCCACACGTTGGAGCGAAAACACACCGCCAGCCCCAGCGCGATCAGCAGCAGCGGCGTGGCTTTCAGGCCCAGCTCACCCAGCGCGTAAGGCGATTTGATCGGCTCCCAGAAAAACACCTGCAGCCCGCGCACCGGGTCTTTGCCCAGCGCAGCGAACAGCAGCGTGCCGATCAGCACGGTGATGGCCAGCGCCAGCAGTGGCGATGCCCAGGTCCAGGCGCGCGAGGGCGCCGGGCGTGGCTCAAGGCGCAGCATGCGCGCTCTCCTTTTCTTGCAGCGCCTGCTGCACTTCTTCGTGCCACAGGCCGCTCATCCACTGGCCGATCTGCTGCACGGTGGCCGCGCGCCGGTCGATCGACGGCGACAGCTGGCCCTTGGCGATCACGTGCAGGCGATCGCTCAGTTCAAACAATTCGTCCAGCTCTTCGCTGACCACCAGCACGGCGCAGCCCGCGTCGCGCAGCGCCAGGATTTCGGCGCGAATCTGCGCCGCCGCGCCCACGTCCACGCCCCAGGTGGGCTGCGAGACGATCAGCAGCTTGGGCTTGGCGTCGATCTCGCGGCCCATGATGAATTTCTGCAGGTTGCCGCCCGATAGCGAACGCGCAGGCGCGTCTGGCCCCGCCGCCTTGACGCGGTAGCGCGCAATGGTGTCGGCCGCCTGCGCACGCAACTGCCCAATGCGCAGCCAGCCCAGCGGGCCCACGGCTTCGCGCCGCGTCAGCAGCAGGTTGTGCGCCAGGCCCATCTCAGGCACGGCGCCGCGGCCCAGGCGTTCCTCGGGCACAAAGTGCAGCCCCAGCGCGCGGCGGCGCCCGGGCGTCAGCCGGCCGGCGGCGACGCCTGCTATCTTTATGGAAGCTGCCGGCGCCCGCTGATCCTCGCCGGAAAGCGCAAAAAGCAATTCCCGCTGGCCATTGCCCGATACGCCCGCCAGCCCCACCACCTCGCCGGCGCGCACCTGCAGGGCGATCTCGACCAGGTCAACGCCAAAGGGCGATTCGCGCGGCAGGCTCAGCCGGTCTACCTCCAGCACGGGCGCGCCCGGCGTGTGGGCGTGGTGCTGCAGCGCGGGCGGGTCGGCGCCGATCATCAGGCGCGACAGCGAGGCGTTGGTTTCGGTGCGCGGGTCGGTCACGCCCGTCACCTTGCCGCCGCGCATCACCGTGCAGGCGTTGCACAGCGCGCGAATCTCGTGCAGCTTGTGGCTGATGTACAGAATGCTGCAGCCCTCGGCGGCCAGCTGGCGCAGGGTGACGAAGAGCTTTTCCACCGCCTGCGGCGTGAGCACCGAGGTGGGTTCGTCCAGGATCAGCAGGCGCGGGTTGGTCAGCAGCGCGCGGATGATCTCCACCCGCTGCATCTCGCCCACGCCCAGCGTGTGCACGGGGCGCAGCGGGTCGATGTCCAGGCCGTAGGCGGCGGCGGTTTCCTGGATGCGGCGGGTGACTTCAGGCAGCGTCAGGCTGCGGTCAAGACCCAGCCACACGTTCTCGGCCACCGACAGGGTTTCAAACAGGCTGAAATGCTGGAACACCATGGCGATGCCCAGCTGCCGCGCCTCTTGCGGGCTGCGGATGTGCACGGGCTGGCCGTCAAAGTGCACCTCGCCCGCATCGGGCTTGACCGCGCCGTAGATGATCTTCATCAACGTGCTTTTGCCGGCACCGTTTTCGCCCAGCACGGCGTGGATCTCGCCCGGCTGCACCGTCAGCGACACGTCGTCGTTGGCCAGCACGCCGGGGTAGCGCTTGGTGATGTGTTGCAGTTGGAGTCGGGGCAGCATGGGCGGCGGCGTTCAGCTTGCAAAATTGTAGCAATCGGCATGCCAGCAGCGGCGCTGGCTGCGGGTTCAAGCCACATGGCCCGCTGGCTGGCTCAGATTGTGTGGCAATGTATCACCGCCATCGCGCGCGTCTGTGCGGGAAGATACGGGGGCGTGCGGCCGGCTCAGGGGGGGCCGGCGCGCCGCTGCACGAGCTTGCGCGGGGGCGTCGCCCAGCCATTCTCACAAGGGTTAGGCGGCCGCTGGCACGCAAGTTGCCAACCGAGGCTGACACCGTCGCAACCTCGGCGAATTGCACCATACTGGCGCCATGCCCACCTCTGAATCGTCCCCCGACGCGCTGCGCCTGATCCGGCGCGGCCGCGTCGTCACCTGCCACGGCGTCGCGCCCGACCGCACCCTGCTGCAGCTGCTGCGCGAAGACCTGCACTGCACCGCCGTCAAGGAAGGCTGCGCCAGCGGCGACTGCGGCGCGTGCACGGTCACCGTGGCCGAACGCACGCCCGAAGGCGCGCTGCGCTACCGCGCCGTGAACAGCTGCATCCGCCTGGCGCACAGCGTCGACGGCCAGGCGGTGTGGACCGCCGAAGACATCGCCGCCGCCGACGGTACGCTGCACCCCGCCCAGCGTGCGCTGGTCGAGTGCCACGGCTCGCAATGCGGCTTCTGCACGCCCGGCTTCGTCATGAGCCTGTTCACCCTGCACCGCCAGCGTGGGGGCGACGCCGTCACGCGCGACGAGGCGCTGCACGCGCTGTCGGGCAACCTGTGCCGCTGCACCGGCTACCGCCCGATTCTGGACGCCGCGCAGACCATGCACCACTGGCCCGAGCCGTTCCTGGATGAAGCCGATTTGCTCCAAAAAATGGAGCTGCTCGCGCAGTCTGCACAAGCGCCAGCGGCCGATTTGGCTAAAAACTTCTACCTGCAGCCCAACACCCTGGCCGAGCTGCTGGCCCTGCGCGCGGCCCTGCCCGCCGCGCTGCTGGCCGCCGGCACCACCGACGTGGGCTTGTGGATCACCAAGCAGCTGCAGCAGCGCCCGCAAATCATCGACGTGACCCGCGTGGCCGAGCTGCGCCAGCTGCAGCGCACGGCCAGCGCGCTGGTCATCGGCGCCGCCGTCACGCTGAACGACGCCTTTGCCGCGCTGGCGGCCGAGCGGCCCGCGCTGGCGCCTTTCTTCGACCGCTTTGCCGGCCTGCCCGTGCGCGAAAGCGGCACGCTGGGCGGCAACGTGGCCAACGGCTCGCCCATCGGCGATTCGATGCCGCTGCTGATCGCGCTGGGCGCCACCCTGCGCCTGGCCAGCACGCGCGGCGAACGCACGCTGCCCATCGAAGACTTCTACCTGGCCTACCGAAAAACCGCGCTGGCGCCCGACGAGGTGCTGGTCGCCATCACCGTGCCGCACCCCGCGCCCGGCGAATGGCTGCGCGTGGACAAGGTCAGCAAGCGCTTTGAGGACGACATCTCCGCTGTCTGCCTGGCCGTGGCGCTGCAGGTGCAGGACGGGCGCATCGCCAGCGCGCGCATCGGCGCGGGCGGCGTGGCGGCGGTACCGGCCCGTGCTACCAAAACAGAAGCTGTCTTCGCAGGCCAGCCGTGCGCTGAAGCCACATTTGAGCAAGCCGCGCAAAGCCTGATGGCTGAGTTTCAGCCGCTCAGCGACATGCGCGCATCCGCCGACTACCGGCGCACGCTGCTGGGCAACCTGCTGCGGCGCGCCTGGCAAGACGCCGCCGAGCCCGGCGCCCCCGCCTTGGCCGAACTGGAGCCCCAATCATGATGACCACCGCCACCTGGCCGCAGGCCCGCGCCGCCGGCCCCATCCCGCTGCCGGGGCAAGAGCCGCCGGTGCAAGACCCCGACCCGTTCGCCCCGCCCGCGCCCGTGGAAGACCCCGGCGCGCCGCCGCTGCCGCGCCGCGAACCCGGTGACGACCCACCCATCCAAGACCCTGAGCGCCTGCCGTGAACGACCGCCTGATTCCCCCCGCCGCCGAAGCGCGCACCAGCCCTAGCGCGTCGGCCAGCGCCTGCGGCACGTCCATCCCGCACGAAAGCGCGCGCGCCCAGGTGCAGGGCCTGGCGCCGTACGTGGACGACCTGCCCGAGCCGCGCGGCACCCTGCACGCCGCGCCGGTGATGTCGCCCGTGGCGCACGGCCGCCTGAACGGCGTGGACGCGAGCGCCGCGCTGGCCATGCCCGGCGTGCGCGCCGTGGTGCTGGCCGCCGACATTCCGGGCGACCCGGTGCTGGCTTCCTTTTCGCACGACGAGCCGGTGCTGGCGCAGGGCACCGTGCAGTTCGCCGGGCAGGTGGTGGCGCTGGTCGTGGCCGACAGCGTGATGGCCGCGCGCCACGCTGCGCGCGCCGTCAAGCTGGACATCACCCCGCTGCCTGCCTTGCTGACCATCGAAGACGCCATGGCGGCCAACAGCTTCGTGCTGCCGCCCGTCACCGTGGCGCGGGGTGACGCCGCCGCCGCGCTGGCCGCGGCACCGCACCGGCTGAAGGGTCACTTTGCCGTGGGCGGGCAAGAGCACTTCTACCTGGAAGGCCAGATCGCCCTGGCCGTGCCGCAAGAGCAGGGCCAGTGGCGCGTGGTCAGCAGCACGCAGCACCCGGGCGAGGTGCAGCACTGGGTGGCGCACGCGCTGGGCATTGCCAACCACGCCGTCGTGGTCGAATGCCGGCGTATGGGTGGCGGCTTTGGCGGCAAGGAAACGCAGGCCGGCCACCTGGCCGTGTGGGCAGCGCTGGCGGCCCACAAAGTGGGCGCACCCGTCAAGCTGCGGCTGGACCGCGACGACGACTTCATGATCACTGGCAAGCGCCACCCGTTTGCGTACGACTACGAGGTGGGCTTTGACGACAGCGGCCGCATCCAGGGCCTGACGATCGACATGATGGCCAACTGCGGCTGGTCGGCCGACCTGAGCGGCCCCGTGGCCGACCGCGCCGTGTTCCATGTCGACAACGCGTACTTCTTGCAAGACGTGGTGATCCGCAGCCACCGCTGCCGCACTCACACGCAAAGCCACACCGCCTACCGCGGCTTTGGCGGCCCGCAGGGCGTGATTGCCATCGAAACGCTGCTGGGCGACATCGCGCGCGCGCTGGGCAAGGACGCGCTGGCCGTGCGCACCGCCAACCTGTACGGCCCGCGCGGCGCCACCGAGCGCAACGTCACGCCCTACCAGATGCAGGTGGAAGACAACATCCTGCACGAATTGCTACCAAAACTGGAGCTGCTGGCGCACTACCAGCGCCGGCTGGAAGGCGTTTTGGCTTGGAACAGGCAGCACAAGCACATCAAGCGCGGCCTGGCCATCACGCCGGTCAAGTTCGGCATCAGCTTCACCGCCACGCTGTTCAACCAGGCGGGTGCGCTGGTGCATGTGTACACCGACGGCAGTGTGCAGGTGAACCACGGCGGCACCGAAATGGGGCAGGGCCTGAACACCAAAGTGGCGCAGGTGGTGGCCGATGAGCTGGGCGTGCCGTTGGCGCGCGTGCTGGTCACCGCCAGCGCCACCGACAAGGTGCCCAACGCCAGCGCCACGGCCGCATCCAGCGGCACCGACTTGAACGGCAAGGCCGCCCAGGCCGCCGCGCGCACCGTGCGCGGCCAACTGGCCGACTTCGTCGCCGCGCTGGACGGCTGCGCGCCCGAAGCGGTGCGCTTTGCCGACGGCCAGATCACCTCGCCCCAGGCTGTGCGCGACTTCACCGCCGTGGTGCAACAGGCCTACGCCGCGCGCATCCAGCTGTGGAGCGACGGCTTTTACCGCACACCCAAGATCCACTACGACAAGGTCACTCTCACGGGGCGGCCGTTCTTCTACTTCGCCTACGGTGCGGCGTGCAGCGAAGTGGCCATCGACACGCGCACGGGTGAATACCGCGTGCTGGGCGTGGACATCCTGCACGACGTGGGCCGCAGCATCAACCCAGCGATCGACATCGGGCAGATCGAAGGCGGCTTTGTGCAGGGCATGGGCTGGCTGACCACCGAAGAGCTGGTCTGGACCGACAAGGGCCTGCTGGCCACCAAGGCGCCCAGCACCTACAAGATCCCCACCGCGGCCGACGTCCCCGCGCGCCTGAACGTGCACCTGTGGCCCGAAGAAAATAGGGAAGACACCGTGTTTCGCAGCAAGGCCGTGGGCGAACCACCCTTCATGCTGGCCATCAGCGTGTGGGAGGCGCTGCGCGAAGCGATTGCCGCCGCGCGCGCTGATCGTGGCTTGGCCGGTGCCGCTGCCGCTGCCGTGCAGATGGACGCCCCCGCCACGGCCGAGCGCGTGCTGTGGGCGGTGAACGCGCCTTAATTGACGCACTTCATTGACGCGCATTCCAAGCCGCAGCTTTCGACGCGCCCGGCGCAGCCAAGAAAAAAGCCCCAGGACACAGGTCCCTGGGGCTTTTCTTTCTCTGGCCGTGGGCCGGAGAACTGCAATGTGGTGGTGGTAGGTGGAATCGAACCACCGACCTTGGGGTTATGAATCCCACGCTCTAACCGACTGAGCTATACCACCGGAAACCGCGCATTATAGACAAGTTTCGGCCGCCGAAAAATGGTTTTTTGCACGCTGGCCGGTGGGCTGACGGGCGCGCCCTGTGCCGCCCGCCGCATCGCCGTCAGCGCCGGGCTTGGGGCAACTGGGCTAGCTCATCGGTCACCAGCCGCACGATCAGCCTGTCCAGCGTATCGACCGAATAGTTGCTGACGTCGTGCACCGTCTCGCGCCCTGGGCCGCTGGCCGGGTTCTGCGCTTGCGCGTAGGTCAGAAAGACGAAGCGCCCGCCGGTGTACTGCGCGATTTGCCGCTGGATGTATTCGCCCTGCTTGTTCAAGCCGCTGGCGCCCACGCTGAACACCTTGATGCCCTTGGCCAGGGCGGCGCGCGCCGTGGCGTCGTACTGCGGGCCGGCGTAGTCCAGGTGCGGCGGCGCATCGGCCAGCAGCACCATCAGCCGCGTGGCGCCAGTGCCGCGCCAGCTGAGGGCGTGCACGGCCTCGAACAGGGCTTCGTTCATGGCCTCGGGTTCGTCGCCGCCGCCATCGGCTTGCAGCTGGTCCAGCACGGTCTGGAAGGCGCGCAGGTCGTTGGTGAAATCGTGGCTGCGCAGCACGAAGGTGTCGGTCTTGTCGCGGTAGGCGACCAGGCCAAAGCAGGTGTCGGGCTGGCTGGGCAGGGCGGCGACTTCGCTGGCGATGGTGCGCAGCGTGCTTTTCAGCTTGGCGATTTCGTCGCCCATCGAGCCGGTGGCGTCCACCAGAAACACCAGGTCCAGGCGTGCGCGCTGGGCGGGTGCGGCAGCGTCCAGCGTCACATCCACTGCGCTTTGCTGGCCGCGCTGGAATACGGCGCTGGCCTGCGCCTTGCCTTGCCGCACGGTCACTTCGTAGAAGCGGCCGTGGTCGCCGTCGAACGCGTCCGGCGACAACCAGGCGCGCCCGGCGGTGTCGGTGCGCGCCCATATGGCCGCGCCGCTGGTGGCGCGCACCACCACCTCGGCGTCGGGCACGGCGCGGCCACGCGCATCGCGCACCTGCAGCATGACGCGCTCGCGCACGTCCATGGGGCGGTGGGTAACCTGCGTGCGCTCTTGAAACGCCAGGTATTCCGCGAAGCTGGCGTTGTCGTCCACCATGCCTGCGGTGACGGGCTCCGCATCGGGGGCGGGGTGCGCTATCGGCGGCGCCGATGGGCCTGGCTTGACGGCGCGCGTGGCTGAAGCGCTGCCGGGCGCGCCGCTGCGGGCCACGGCATCAGCAGCGGCGGGCTCTGCGACCACGGCCGATTCCGCCATCGGCGCGGGCGACGGTGCAAGGGTGGGCGGCGCGGCCGGGCTAGCGTGCGCGCCGGCGGCTGCTGCGCGTGAATAGGCGCGGCCGATCTTCAGCTCGCCCGGAGCACTGTGCGCCTGGGTGCCAGCTTCTTCGTGCGTGCGCATCGGGCGGGCGCAAGTGGTGGCCGAGGGGGCGCGGAACGCGGGTGCGAAGGGCTTGGCTTCGGGCAACAGCGCGCTGCGTTGGCGCGTGAAGATGTCGGCTGGCGCGGGCGCGGCCCAGACTGGCGGGACATATAGCGGGCGGTCATCGCCCGGGGGCTGGGGGGCCAGCGCGCCGGCGGCGGGGGCCAGCAGCGACAGTACGGTGAGTGCGGCGACGCAGCGGGCGGCGCGGGGTGTGGCGCGGGTTGTCGCGGGTCGGGTGGGCATGCAGGCTCCTGAAAACTGAGGGTTGGAGCTGCATGAATCGATGCGCGCGTGCCGATGGGGTCAAACGGCGGGGTACGAGATGAAACTGGTGGTAACTGCTTGGCGCTTGGTGGGCCGCCCTGCGTATTCCGCTTGGACGCTGAATGAGCCAGCTGAGCGCCTTCAGGTACGTACGATAACTATCAAAAAAATAGCTGCCAGCGCTGGAGGGGCGGGCGCTGGGGCTTTGTTTCTTATGAAATTGTTCGGCGGCGGGCCAGCCGGTGGCCGCCCCGAGAGGTCGCTTGGGCCCTTCGCCGCAAAAAGGGCGAAGGGCGAGTGGCAAAGGCGAGTGGGCGAGCTGGGCTCGCCGCGCGCGCAGTGCTTACAGCGCCAAAGCGTTGGTCAGGTCGCCCATGGCGGGCTGGCCATGCGCTTGCAGGGCGTCGTCGCGCTTTTTCAGGCCGGGCAGCGTGGCCAGGTCAAAGCGGCGCGTGATCAGGCGCAGGATGGACGCGGTGTCGTATTGGGTGTGGTCCACCGTGCCCTTCTTGGCCAAAGGCGAGACGACGATGGCCGGAATGCGCGTGCCCGGGCCCATCAGGTCGCCTTTGGGGGGCGCAACGTGGTCCCAAACGCCGCCGAACTCGTCGTAGGTGATGACGATCACCATGTTCTTCCACTGCGGGCTGGCTTGCAGCTTTTGCACCAGGTCGGTGATCTTGGCATCACCATCGGCCAGGTTGGCATAGCCTTCGTGCTGGTTGTACAGACCTTCGGGTTTATAGAAGGCCACCGAGGGCAACGTGCCGGCCGCGGCCTGCGCGACCAGGTTGTTGTAGTCCTGCAGGTGGGCCTTGCGCTGGTCGGCGTTTTTCACCGGGTCCATGTTGGCGTAGTAGTTGAAGGGCTGATGGTGTGGCTGGAAGTCCACCGCGGCGGTGGACGACACGCCGTTGGCATCGCCCGCATAGATCACCGACCGCTTGGCGCTGGGGTCGCGCGCGCCGTCTGCCAGCGCCGCGTCCCATGAGCCGCTGTACCACGCCCAGCTGACGCCTTTGGCGCTCAGCAGGTCACCGATGTTCTGCGTGGTTTGCGGCGGCAGCGTGGTGGCGCTGGCCGTCGTGGCGTAGAGCAGGTCGCTGTTCGCACCGCCGGCAACGGGCGTGTTGCCGCTGGGCTGGTACGCGGGCTGCATGGTGTTGACGGCGTAGAACTTGCCGTCGCCAAAATAATTGGCCGGGGTGATGTTGCCGCTGCGAACAAACCGGGGCGGACCGTCCATCGCCGAAGCGGGGCTGGCGGCCGCCAGCGAGAGCTTGGGCAGGTACGCGCCTTGGGCATCGGTGTCCAGCACCGCGATGGTTGGCTTGGCGGCAGCGGTGTCGGCGTTCGCGTACTCGGGTGCGCAGGCGCAGATCAGGTACTGGTGGTTGAGGAAGGAGCCACCGAAGGCGCCCTCAAAGAAGTTGTCGGCCAGCACGTACTGCTGCGCCAGCTTGTACAGGCCCGACTGGCTGTAGTCGAAGTGGCCCATCGTCAGGCCGCCCGCGTCCGCCCAGGCGGCGAACATGTCGTTCTTTCCGCCGTTGATCTGCATCTGGTTCTCAAAGAACCGGTGGTACAGGTCGCGCGTGACGGTGTTGCTGTTGAGCGTGACGCCGGCCGTTTTCACAAAGGCGGTTTCGGCGCTGAACGGCGCGTTCGGCAAGCCTGCGCTTTGCGCTTGCGTGACGGTTTGCGCCTGGCCGGGCATGGTCACGCCGCCCCAGGTTTGAGGCAGGGTGGGCAGCACGGTGTTGCCGTCGCGGTCCTTTTGCGGCACGTAGGCGGCGGTTGGCTTGCCTTGGGCGTCCACGATATTGCCCAGGCCGTTGGCGCCGGGGAAGTTGCCAAACAGGTTGTCGAAGGCGCGGTTCTCGGCGTAGATGACCACGACGTTTTGCACCTTGTCGTGCAACTGCGCAGTGGTGTGTTCGGGCGAGTCATCGCTGCCACCGCCGCAGCCGGCCAGGAAGGCAGCGCACGCCAGCGCGCAGGGGGTGAGCACGGCGGTGCTCTTGAAGGATTTTTTGGGGGTCATCGGGGGATCCTTGGGATCGCGGTAGGGCTGAAAGCGCAGCGAGCATCTGCGTGGCTTGTGACGGCTGCGTGACAGTCCGCTGCGCCGAATGACCGGCTTGCAAATGACACAAACTATTGCGTTTGAGCGACCCCGTGACGCGATTCCGTTCGTCATCAAACTGTCGCGATCACGTCATACAAAGCGTGCTTTCGCTTTTGCTTTCGATTCGCGGGTAGTGCCACATGAGATTTCACGGTCGCCTGGCTTTGCGCCAGCCTGGGTGGGTTCTGGCGGCGGGTTGTGCCGTTGCGGTTGCGTTGATGAGTACCGCCACGCTGCGCCCCGTGCACGCGCAAGACAAGGCGAATGCGAAGGCGCACGCGCCTGGCGCGGCGCAGGCTGGTGGCGGCAGCGTTACCGCCCAATCGTTCTATGCCACGCCATTCGAGAAAAAGCCGGACGCCGCCACGCTGACCCACCTGGGGCGCGCGCTGTTTTCAGACGCGGCCCTGTCTGCCTCAGGCCGTTTGTCCTGCGCGTCGTGCCACGACCCGGCGCACGCCTATGGCCCACCGAATGGCCGCGCCACGCAGGTGGGCGGTGGTGACCTTCACCAGCCGGGGCTGCGCGCGGTGCCTTCGCTGCGCTATGCGCAAGACACGCCCGCCTTCAACGCGCACTTCACCGAGAACGAGGGCGACGACAGCATTGACCAAGGCCCCGTGGGCGGCTGGACGTGGGACGGGCGCGCTGCCTCGGCCCATGAGCAGGCGGCGATCCCGCTGCTGTCGGCGTTTGAAATGGGCAACCGCGACCGCGCTGCGGTGGTGGCGCGGCTGCGGCAGTCGCCCAATGCGGAGCTGATGAAAAAAGCCTTTGGCGAGCGCGTGATGACCGACGAGCGGCTCGCGTGGAATGGCTTGCTGTGGGCACTTGAAGTCTTTCAGCAAAGCCCGAGCGATTTCTACCCGTACAGCAGCCGCTTCGACGGCTACCTGCGCGGCAAGGAGAAACTGTCGGCCAACGAGCTGCGTGGCTTGCAAATCTTCAACGACCCGGCACGCGGCAACTGCGCGGAATGCCACGTGAGCGCCATCAAGCGCGGCGCGTTCCCGCAATTCACCGACCGCGGCCTGGTGGCGCTGGCCGTGCCACGCAACCTGCAGATCGCCGCCAACCGCGATCGCCGATTCTTTGACCTGGGGCTGTGCGGCCCGCTGCGCACCGACCTCGCAGGGCAGGGCGAATTCTGTGGCCTCTTCAAGACGCCCACGCTGCGCAACGTGGCCACGCGCCAGGTGTTTTTCCACAACGGCCGGTTTCACACGCTGACCGAGGCGGTGCGCTTTTACGCAGATCGCGATGCGTTTCCCAAGCGTTACTACGGCGCGCATGGGCAGACGAACGACTTGCCCGCCCGCTACAGCGCCAACGTCAACCGAGAGGCGCCTTTTGAGGCGCAGCGGCCCGGCAAGCCCTCACTGAATGACGCAGAGATCAACGACCTGGTGGCGTTTTTGCACACGCTGACCGACAAGGACGCGCACACCGTGCGTCCTTGATGTCTCACGTTGCTTCCAAAAACGAAGCAACCGATCAAGGCGCGGCGGACGCCGGAGCCACATAAATCTCGTATTCGCTGCCCGCCGCCAAGGCTCAGCGGTTCTTGAACGCCGGGGCGCGCTTGTTCACAAACGCGTCCATGCCTTCCTTCTGGTCTTCGGTGGCGAACAGCGAATGGAACACGCGGCGCTCGAACATCACGCCATCGGCCAGCGTGCCTTCGTAGGCGCGGTTCACGCATTCCTTGGCCGCCAGCACGGCCAAGCGGCCAAAGCCGCTGATCGTCAGCGCGGCGCCCAGCGCTTCGTCCATCAGCTTGTCCAGCGGCACCACGCGGCTGACCAGTCCGCTGCGCTCGGCCTCTTCGGCGTTCATCATGCGCGCCGTCAGTGCCATGTCCATCGCCTTCGATTTGCCCACGGCGCGCGGCAGGCGCTGCGTGCCGCCCGCGCCGGGGATCACGCCCAGCTTGATCTCGGGCTGGCCAAACTTGGCGTTGTCGGCGGCGATGATGAAGTCGCACATCATGGCCAGCTCGCACCCGCCACCCAGCGCAAAGCCGCTGACGGCGGCGATCACGGGCTTGCGGATGGTGCGGATGGTCTCCCAGTCGCGCGTGATGTAGTCGTCGCGGTACACGTCGGCGAAGCTGTAGGTGGCCATCGCCCCGATGTCGGCGCCCGCGGCAAAGGCCTTCTCGCTGCCGGTGATGATCATGCAGCCGATCGCGTCGTCGGCGTCGAAGGCCTTGAGCGCGTGGCCCAGCTCGCGCATGAGCTCGCCGTTCAGCGCGTTCAGCTGTTTGGGACGGTTGAGCGTGATGACGCCCACCTTGTCGCCTTCAACGCGGGTCTGGATGAATTCATAGGTCATGGGGCTGGCTCCTCGCAAGGCTGTGTGTAGTGAATTGGATGGCATGCGCGCCCTGCGGCGCGGCCGCCACACTATAGCGAGGCGACCTCCGAAAGCGCGGCAAGAATTAACCGACCGAAGGGTTGGCTAATGTTAAATTGCGCCCCAAAAGGAGACAACATGACAGCCCAAGAAACCGCCGTTCTGTACGAAGAGGATGGCGCGGTGGCCGTGCTCACGCTCAACCGCGCGCCATCGCTCAACAGCTTCACCCGCCAGATGCACCGCGACCTGTGGGCCTCGCTGGACAAGGTCGAAGCCAACCCCGCCATCCGCGCCGTGGTGCTGACAGGCGCCGGTCGCGCCTTCTGCGCCGGGGCCGATTTGTCGGAGTTCGACTTCCGCGAGGGCGCGGACATCATGCACCGCGCTGACCCGGGCCCGGTGATCGACGAGGCTTTCAACCCCACCACGCGCCGCCTGATTGGTCTGCGCGTGCCCACGGTGTGCGCCGTCAACGGTGTGGCCGCGGGCGCGGGCGCTTCGCTGGTGATGGCGTGCGACATCGCCATTGCGGCGCCGGGCGCCAGCTTCATTCAGGCCTTCAGCAAGATCGGGCTGGTGCCCGACAGCGGCGGCACCTGGCTGCTGCCCCAGCGCGTGGGCATGGCGCGCGCCATGGCGCTGTGCCTGACGGGCGACAAGCTGCCTGCGGCCGAAGCCAAGGCCATGGGCATGATCTGGGACGTGCAGGACGACGCGCTGGCCGCTGCCAAGGCGATGGCCCAGCGCCTGGCCGCCATGCCCACCAAGGCGCTGGTCGCCACGCGGGCCTTGCTGCGCGGCGCGCACACGCACAGCCTGGACGAGCAGCTGGACCTGGAGCGCGACGTGCAATCGCGCCTGGGCTTCACGCACGATTACATCGAGGGCGTGACGGCGTTCCTGCAAAAGCGCCCCGCGCAGTTCAAGGGCCAATGATGAACGCGCCGACACAGCAACCGACCGCCCAGCCCACATCGGAAGAGGCCGCCAACTTAGCGCGCCGCGTGGGCGAAGCCATGTACGCCGCCGACGCCGCTTCCAAAGACACGATGGGCATCGCGCTCATCCGCTGCGAGCCTGGCCGCGCGGTCATGCAGATGCCCGTGCGTGCGCTGCACCTGAACGGCCACAAGATCTGCCACGGTGGCTTCATCTTCACGCTGGCCGATTCCACGTTTGCCTTCGCCTGCAACAGCCGCAACCACAACACCGTCGCCAGTGGCTGCTCGATCGAATTCCTGCGCCCCGGCCATGAGGGCGACGTGCTCACGGCTGAAGGCGTGGAGCAATCGCAGAGCGGCCGCCACGGCATTTACGACATCCGCGTCACCAACCAGCATGGCCAGCTGGTGGCGCTATTTCGCGGCAAGAGCACGCAGATCGCCGGGCACGTGGTGCCCACCGATCGAGACGTTTGAACCGATGGCCCGAGCGGGCCGCCCATAAAAACCCACGGAGACAAAATGAGCCCCACCGACCTGCCGCTGGAGCCGATAGAGACCGCCAGCATCGACGAGCTGCGCGCCCTGCAGCTGCAACGCCTGAAGCAGACACTGGCCCACGCCTACGCCAATTCCCCCGTGTACCGAGCCAAGTTCGACGCCGCGGGCGTGCACCCAGGCGATCTGCGCACGCTGGCCGATCTGGCCAAATTCCCTTTCACCACCAAGAAGGATCTGCGCGACAGTTACCCCTTTGGCATGTTCGCCGTGCCGCGCGAGCAGGTGGCGCGTATCCACGCCAGCAGCGGCACCACGGGCAAGCCCACGGTGGTCGGCTACACGCTGAAGGACATCGACACCTGGGCCACGGTGGTGGCGCGCTCCATCCGCGCCGCCGGCGCGCGCCGGGGCGACATGGTGCACATCAGCTATGGGTACGGGCTGTTCACCGGCGGCCTGGGCGCGCATTACGGCGCCGAAAAGCTGGGGCTGACGGTGGTGCCCTTCGGCGGCGGCCAGACGCAAAAGCAGATCCAGCTGTTTCTGGATTTCAAGCCCGACATCATCATGGTCACGCCCAGCTACATGCTGGCGGTGGCCGACGAGGTGGAGCGCATGGGCATCGACCCACGCAGCCTGAGCCTGCGCACCGGCATCTTCGGCGCAGAGCCCTGGACGAACGAGATGCGCCACGCGCTGGAGGCGCGCATGGGCATCGACGCGGTGGACATCTACGGCCTGTCCGAGGTGATGGGCCCGGGCGTGGCCAGCGAATGCGTCGAGACCAAGGACGGCCCGACCATCTGGGAAGACCATTTCTACCCCGAGATCATTGACCCCGATACGGGCGAAGTGCTGCCCGACGGCAGCGAGGGCGAACTCGTCTTCACCAGCCTGACGAAAGAGGCGCTGCCCATCGTCCGCTACCGCACGCGCGACCTCACGCGGCTCTTGCCCGGCACCGCGCGCCCGATGCGGCGCATGCAGAAGATCACCGGGCGCAGCGACGACATGATGATCATCCGCGGCGTGAACGTGTTCCCCACGCAGATCGAGGAGCTGATCCTCAAGCGCGCCGAGCTGTCGCCCCACTACCTGTGCGTGCTGACGCGCGAAGGCCCCATGGACAACCTGCGCGTGCAGGTGGAAACCGCCGCTGGTGTCGACCCGCAAGGCAGCGACGCGCAGGCTGCGGCGCGGCAACTGCAGCACGAGATCAAGGTGTACGTGGGCAGCAGTGTAGAGATCGACTTGAAGGGCGAGGGCGGTATCGAGCGCAGCGTGGGCAAAGCGCGCCGCGTGATGGATCTGCGGCCCAAGTAAGGTGAAGTCTTGGTACGGCCACGGGGCGAAACAGCGTGCCTGTCAAGGTTGATGATTCAGGTCATAATGTGACGCCAGCGCAGGTGTGGCCTGCGCCGGTAGCTATCATACATATAGCAGGTTGATTCCGCGCAGGACCCGCGTCAGGTAGCGCAACTACCGTCCATGCAGCGGCTGCGCGAGACGCGCAGATGTGCGTCGAAGCCTCAGTCCCGCACGATGCGGGCCGCGTCCCAGCCCAGGCCACGTTGCAGGCGCGCCCAGTCAAAGCCTGGCCCCGGATCGTGCTTGCGGCCGGGTGCGATGTTTTCGTGGCCCGTGACCGCCGCGATCGGGTAGTGCGCGGCCAGTGCGCGAATCAGGCGGTCCAGGCGCTCGTACTGCCGCGCGGTGAAGCGCTCGCCCCCCAGGCCTTCCAGTTCGATGCCCACGGAATAGTCGTTGCAGTTGTCGCGCCCGCGAAAGCTGGACCGCCCGGCGTGCCAGGCGCGGTCATCCACGCTGACGAACTGCCACAGCGCGCCGTCGCGGCGAACGTAGAAATGCGACGACACCTCGATGCCGCGAATCTGCAGGAAGTACGGGTGCGCGTCCCAGTCGAGGGTGTTGGTGAACAAGGCCTGCACCTCGTTGCCACCGTACTGCCCGGGCGGCAGGCTGATCGAATGCACCACAGCCAGATCGATCGCCGTGCCGGGCGGCCGTGGGCCGAAGTTGGGCGACGGCAGCGCATGCGCGCGGCGGTACCAGCCGTGTGACCACACGCCGCGCGCTTGGCCCGCGCGGGTGGCGCTGGCCGCGGCCGTGGCGGCTGGCTCAGTGGTCGCCATGGCCGGGGTCGTCGCTGCCCGGTTCAGTGATGCCCAGGCGCGACATGCGGTAGCGCATCTGCCGCAGGTTCAGGCCCAGGCGCGCGGCGGCGGCCGTGCGGTTGAAGCCGGTTTCATCCAGCGCACGCACCAGCACCCGGCGCTCTTGCGCGTCCAGCCAGCCTTCCAGGTCTTCCGGCAGCGTCTCCGGCAATGGCAGGTCACCGGCGCCCGTGGGCGCGCCCGCGCCGTGAGGCGCGGTCAGATCGATGTCGAGCATCTCTGGGGCCGGGCCGTGTGCGGCGTCGAACAAGGGCAGTTCGCCAAAGCCGGAATCGCCCGCCTCGCCCAGCGCCATCGCGCGGTGCAGCAGGTTTTCCAGCTCGCGGACGTTGCCCTCCAGCGGCGCAGAGAGGATGTCGGCCATCTGGCGTTCGGTCAGGCGCGGCACGACGCCCGAACCATCGGCGGCGATGCGCGCCAGCAGTGCCTGGCAGAGCGCGGGCAGGTCTTCGCGGCGCTCGCGCAGCGGCGGCACGATCACCTCGATCACGTTCAGGCGGTAGTACAAATCCTGGCGGAAGCGCCCGGCCTGCACTTCGGCCGCGAGGTCTTTGTGGGTGGCGCTGACGATGCGCACGTCCACCGGTTCTTCCTGCGTTTCACCCAGCGGTCGCACGCGCCGCTCTTGGATGGCGCGCAGCAGCTTGGCCTGCATCGCCAGCGGCAGATCGCCGATCTCGTCCAGGAAAAGCGTGCCGCCTTGCGCGGCCTGAAAGAAGCCCTCTCGGTCAGCCGCGGCGCCCGTGTAAGAGCCCTTGCGCGCGCCGAAGAACTCGGCTTCGAGCAGGTTTTCAGGAATGGCGCCGCAGTTCACGGGCACGAAGGGGCCGTTGCTGCGGTGGCTGTTGGCGTGCACCGCCTGGGCGACCAGCTCTTTGCCGGTGCCCGATTCGCCCTGCACCAGCACCGGCGCCATGCTGCGGGCCACCTTGGCAATGCGGTGCTTGACGGCACGCATCGCCGGCGAGTCGCCCACCATGCGCGCCAGTGCCTGTGCACCGGCGCTGTTGGCCGATTTGTCTGGCGTGGCACACAGTGGAGCGGGCTGGCTCGGCGCTGGGGCAGGTCCGTGGGCAGAGCCCGATTCGATGCGGGCAGGCCCGCTGTCGGTGAAGCCCGGCGCGCGCGCCGGCGCCTGCATGGCCGAGGCCACCACGCCGCGAAACTGCTTGAGATCGACCGGCTTGGTCAGGTAGTCAAAGGCACCGGCTTTCAGCGCCTCGACGGCATTCTCGGGCGAGCCGTAGGCCGTGATGACGATGCAGCGCTCAGGCCGCCCCTGGGCCACCAGCTCTTTGAGCAGATCCAGGCCCAGGCCGTCGGGCAGGCGCATGTCGGTGATGACGATGTCGAAACGCTCTGCGGCCAATTGATCGCGCGCCTCGGCCATGTTGGCGGCGCTGAGCACCTCGTACCCGGCGCGCAACAGGGTCAGCTCGTACAGCGTACGCAGATCGGGTTCGTCGTCCACCACCAGCACGCGGGCACCGGCGGGGTTGGAAGCAGGGGAAGTCATGTCGGGGGTGCGGAATCCAAGAAAGTCGTCACGAAGGCGCCAGGTGCACGCCGCAGGCTGAGAAAGAACTCATTGCCATCGACGGCCACACTGCCTTGGGCGCGCTCGGTGCGTTCGTAGCCGATGCTGGCGCCGTGGCGCTCGCACAGTTCGCGGCAGATGAAAAGCCCCAGGCCGCTGGAGCGGCTTTCGGAGGAGAAAAAGGGCTCGAACAAATGGCGGCGCACGCTGGGTTCCAGCGGCGGGCCATTGCTCCAGACCATCAGCATGGCGGGGCCATGGCGCACGGGGTGGGTGCTGACCTGGATCGCCCCAGCCTGATGCGTCGCGTAGCGCGCGGCATTGTCCAGCAGATTGACGAGGATGCGCCGCAGGTGTTCGGGCGAGAAGACGACTGGCAGCTCCGGCATGCCCAAATGCAGCTGCACGCGCGCGCCAGCGCCATGCTGGGCGATCCACTCGCCGCAAAAGCGGTGCACCAGCGCGTCAAGCTCCAGCGTGTCCGTCGCCGCGTGCGGATCGGCAGGCCCCTGCGCGCGCACGACGTCGAGCACGTCTTCGACGATATGGCCCAGCCGGTCGGCGTTCTGGCGCACCATGGTGGTCAGGCGCAGCAGGGCAGGGTCGGTCAGATCTTCTTCCAGCAGCGCATTGGCTTGGCTGATGGCGGCCAGCGGGTTGCGGATCTCGTGGGCCACGGCGGCGGACATGCGGCCCATGCCGGCGAGCTTCTCGGTGCGCAACTGCGCTTCCATCTCGCGCAGATCCTGCATGAACATCACGCAGAGGCAGCGCCCGCTGTCACTGACCGTGGGTGTGCGCTGGGTGCGCACTTGCAGGCGGCTGCTGTGCCGGTCTTCGTGGTGCAGGGTGACCTCCATCGCGTCGACGGGTTCGTCCTCAAACGTCTGCCGGGCGATGTGGGCCAGCTGCAGCCATGCGGGGTTGTCGTCCAGCGCGAACTGGTCGGGCGTGACTTCTCGGTCGGAGCCCAGCATCAGCCGGGCTGCCGGGTTGGCGCTGCGCACCATGTAGTCGGTGTCGACCACCAGCACGCCATCGTCCATGGCGTCGATCACCATGCCGTTGACCAGCGATTGCACGTGCGCCTCGATGCGGCTGCGCCGTGCGGCGACTTCCTCGCGCGCCAGTCGGGCCGACAGCTGGTTGGTCAGCAGCGCCAGGATCAGCATGCCTCCGCCGGCCAAGCCCGCTTGTGCGATCTCGCCAGTGCCAGCCCAGCCTATGTCGTTGTTCCACAGCGAATGCGCGAGCAGGGTCAATGTGACCAGCGCCGCCGTGCCCAGCGCCAGCGCGCGCGAGCCCATTACCGCACTCATCAGCACCGGCAGTGCGACCAGCGGCACGTAGTTGATGCTGCCGACTTGATTTGCTTGGAGTACGACGAAGAAGACCAGATCCAGGCCAGCGGTATACACCCACTGTCGATCGAAAGAACGGCCCGGCCCTTGCGGCGTGGCCAGCGTCCGCGCCAACACTGTCATAGCCAGGTAGCCCGTGCATAGGCCCAGAATCCACAGCGGAAGCGGTCGCACCCAGAAGTGAACGGCGACGTGCAGGCCCAGAATCGCCGCCGCGATCAGCAGCCGTGCTGACATGAACGCCGTCCAGAGCCGCGCGAACCCCGGTAGCTCGGTATCGCCGTCCGCAGCGCCCATGGGCGAACCGGGCAAGATGCTGGGCGGCAAGGTCTGCGTCGAGAGCGAGCCTGGCCGGTTGCGCACGGCGGCGTTCATGCGCCTTCGCTTTCTCGCCGGTGGGCGGTGCTGCAGTAGGTGCCGCGCTGGCCGGCGATCGCTTCATCGCCTGGCACGTGCGTGCCGCACCGGGTGCAGCGAACCATGGGCAAGGTGGGCGCGGGCGCTGGCCGGGCGCGCGGCGGTACCTGGCGCTGGCGGCCGCGTTTCCATAGCCATACGCCGGCCAGCACGGTCAGCAAGACAACCAGCAGCTTCATGCACTGCGCCCCAGCAGCACTTCCAGCACAAAGCGCGACCCGACGTAGCCCAGCAGCAGCAGCGCGGCGCCGATGTACAGCACACGCACCGCCCGCCGGCCACGCCAGCCCAGGCGCCACCGGCCGATCAGCAGCGCGGCGAAGGTCAGCCACGACAGCACGGTGAAGGTGCGCTTGTGGTCCCAGCGCCAGCCCAGATCGTTGCTGCCATAGATATGCTCGCCAAAGAACGCGCCGGCGATCAAGGTCAGCGTCAGCAGCACGAAGCCGGCGCCGACGAAGCGGAACATGAGCCGCTCCAGCGTCAGCAGCGGCACCCCGCCTTCGCCGGCCTGAGAGGCCGTGCGCATCTGCTGCTCGGCCCGGGTCATCAGCCACCCGTGGGCCACGGCGGCGGCAAACATGCCGTAGGCCGCAATGCCCAGCGCCCAGTGCAGTGGCAGCAACACGGAAGAGGTGTGGGGCAGCGGCGTGCCCGGAAAGACCTGCGCCAGCACGATGGCCACCGTGCCGAAGCCCGCCAGCGCCCAGCGCGCGCGCATCTGCGGATACAGCTGGCTTTCCACCGCGTACACCGTCAGGGCCAGCCAGACGGTGATCGACAGCGCCTGCGCAAAACCGAAGCGTGGCGCGTCGTTGAGCAGGTTCCAGCCCAGCAGCAGCCCGTGCAGCACCCAGGCGATCAGCAGCACGCGGCGCGCGCTTTCGCCGCCCATGGCGCGGGCGCCCAGCGCGGGCACGGCATAGGCCAGTGCCGTGGCGGCGCTCAGCAAAAGGCCGACGGGGGAGTCGCTGGCTAGAATCATGGGCAAAGTTTAGCGGCTAGGCCCGTGCCCGTCGGGCCCCGCGCCGCGATCTACCGGCTTTAATGCACGCGTCCCGCAGGGCGCGCGACCTTCCCCATGGCCACAGCCCTTACCGACAAACTCTCCAGCCTGGTCAAGAAAATCTCTGGCCAGGCGCGGATCACCGAATCCAACGTGCAGGACATGCTGCGCGAGGTGCGCATGGCCCTGCTGGAGGCCGACGTGGCCTTGCCCGTGGTGCGCGACTTCATTGCCCGCGTCAAGGACAAGGCCATGGGGCAGGAGGTGCTGGGCAGCCTGAAGCCCGGCCAGGCGCTGGTGGGCATCGTCAACCGCGAGCTGGCCGCCACCATGGGCGAGGGCATCAGCGACCTGAACCTGGCCGCGCAGCCGCCCGCCGTCATCCTGATGTCCGGCCTGCAGGGCTCGGGCAAGACCACCACCACGGCCAAGCTGGCGCGCCACCTGGTGCAAAAGCGCAAGAAAAAGGTGCTGACCGTGTCGGGCGACGTGTACCGCCCGGCCGCTATCGAGCAGCTGAAAACCGTCACTGCGCAGGCCGGGGCCGACTGGTTCCCCAGCACGCCCGACCAGAAGCCGCTGGACATCGCCAGTGCCGCGCTGACGCACGCCAAGACGCACTTCTACGACGTGCTGATCGTCGACACCGCCGGCCGCCTGGCCATTGATGAAGCGTTGATGCAGGAAATCAAGGCCCTGCACGGTGCGCTGAACCCGGTCGAAACCCTGTTCGTCGTCGATGCCATGCAGGGCCAGGACGCGGCCAACACCGCCAAGGCGTTCAAGGACGCGCTGCCGCTCACCGGCATCGTGCTGACCAAGATCGACGGCGATTCGCGGGGCGGTGCTGCGCTGTCGGTGCGGCAGATCACCGGCGCGCCGATCAAGTTTGCGGGCGTGTCTGAAAAGATCGACGGCCTGGAGGTTTTCGACGCCGAGCGGCACGCCGGCCGCATTTTGGGCATGGGTGACGTGGTGGCGCTGGTCGAGCAGGTGACCGCCAACGTCGACATCGAAGCCGCCAAGAAGCTGGCCGAGAAGGTCAAGAGCGGTAGCGGCTTTGACCTGCAGGATTTCCTGGGCCAGTTGCAGCAGATGAAGCAGATGGGCGGCCTGGGCAGCCTGATGGACAAGCTGCCCACGCAACTGGCCGCCAAGGCGAGCGACGCCGACTTGAGCCGCGCCGAAAAAGACATCCGCCGCAAGGAAGGCATCATCAACAGCATGACCGCGCTGGAGCGCAAGAAGCCCGACCTGCTCAAGGCCAGCCGCAAGCGCCGCATCGCTGCCGGCGCGGGCGTGCATGTGCAAGAGGTCAACCGCCTGCTCAAGGAGTTTGAGCAGATGCAGGGCATGATGAAGCAGATGAAGGGCGGCGGCCTGATGAAGATGATGAAGCGTTTCGGCGGCATGAAAGGCTTGATGGGCGGCGGCGGCATGCCCCCGATGCCGCCGGGCATGGGCGGCCCGGGCGGCGGCAAGCTGCCGTTCTGACCGCTGCGGGCGTCGGCTGCCCGGCTGCCCATCCGCCCGGTTTCGCCAGGCGCTGGTACTTGAATTGATGGTGCACCCAATAGCCCTTTGGCGCCCTTGCCACCTGCGCTGGTAGCTATTGAAATCGTAGCTATTTGGTTGCTGCACGGTTCGGCAGGCGCTTGTGCCGAATCGCCTGGCGCATGGCTGACCGGCTTGGCGCCACGCCCGGCGGCCTCCGCCGCATCTTTCCCGCCTCGTCCAAGGCATACACTGCTTTGCTGCAACGGCGCGTGCTGCCTGGCGGCACGCGTGTTCCTCAACTTCCATCGTTTGAGCCATGCGCACACTGACTTTGAGCACCTTGACCGCATCCACCCTCCTGGCCGCCGGCTGCGCCGCCTCGGGCCCCGCGCCCGAGCCCGCAGCGCCCAAGGCCAACCCGCCGCTGATCGGCATGCCCAACCCCGCCTCCAAGTACTGCATCGACAAAGGCGGCACCCTGCAGATCCGCAAGGACGCCGCAGGCAACCAGGGCGGCTGGTGCACGCTGCCCGATGGCACCGTCATCGAGGAATGGGCGCTGTTCCGCCGCGACCATCCGCAGAAGTGATTCGCCTGAAGGGCGCGGGTACGGGTTCGGGTACGGGGACGGGTACGGGCGCTGGCCGCAGCGCGCCCGACGCGCCCCGGCTGAGGCTGCGCCACCGGCCTGCGCCGCGGCGCCTGGCTGCGTAGACTGCGGCGCATGACCGCTTCCCCCCGCTCGGGCGCCACGCGCCCCGCCTTGCCGCCCAGCCTGCCGCAGCGCCCGTCGCCCGGCGCACCCTACCGCGTGCTGATGGTGTGCATGGGCAACATCTGCCGCAGCCCCACGGCCGAGGGCGTGCTGGCGCACCGCGCCGCGCTGGCGGGGCTGGGCGACCGGCTGCAGGTGGATTCCGCCGGCACGCACGACTACCACGTGGGCGCGCCGCCGGATGGCCGCGCCCAGGCGCACGCCCTGCGCCGCGGGGTGGATTTGAGCGGCCAGCGTGCGCGGCAGCTCAAGTCGCGCGACTTTCACGATTTCGACCTGGTGCTGGTCATGGACGACCGCAACGAGCGCGCCGCCCGCGCGCTGTGCGCGCCCGCCGACCGCGCCAAGCTGCGCCGCCTGACCGATTTCTGCCGCCACCACGGCGCCGACGAGGTGCCCGACCCGTACTACGGCGGCGACGCGGGCTTTGAGCACGTGCTGGATTTGATCGAGGACGCGTGCGACGGCCTGATCGCCGCGCTGAAAGCGTCTGACGCGCCTGCCAAGGCGGCGTAGGCATGCGGCCATGGCCGACCTTGAGCGCCTTGGTGCGCCACAGGCTGCCGTTCATGCGCCGCTGCGTGGCAGGCAAGGGCAGGGCGGGCCGCTGCGCGTACACGACCTACGGCGAGATTCGCCCAGCCACTAAAAACACCTGTGCGACGGCGCAGATGACCCCACCACGCCGCACGCAGGGTTTCGCCTCCGCAGCAACCCAAGCCGCGCTTGGCGCATCCGATTACTACAAATACAATAGCTGCTGGCGCACGTCGCACCAGCGCCAGGAGCCTGTTTTATGCAGAAAGATGTCCCTGCACCAGCAGACCAAGCCCAGTGGCTTTTGGCCCGCGCGCGCCAGCCGGTGATGCGCTTGACTGGCCCTCACGCAGATCTTCGCCCGTCTATATCGCCTGATCGTCGCGCGTGGCTGGCGGGCGGCGTGGCCCTGGCGGCGATGGCATTGGCCGGGTGCGCCAGCCGGCCAGCGCGCCCCGTGGCGTCGGGCGGCACCGGCGGCGCGGTGGGCGGCACCAGCGGGCGCCGCACACCCCCCACGCCCGCGCCCGCCACGCAGGCTCCGCTGGATCTGGACCCCGCCGCGCGCGAAGCCAGCGTGGCGCAGGCCATGCTGCTGGTCAACACGCCGTACCGCTACGGCGGCAACACGCCCGAAGGCGGGTTTGATTGCAGCGGCCTGGTGGCCTACGTGTTTCACGTGGTCGCGGCGCCGGCCACTCGCCGCCTGCCGCGCAGCACCGCGCAATGGGCCGCCGCCAGTGTGCCCGTCGACGACGCGGCGCTGCAGCGCGGCGACCTGGTTTTCTTCAACACCACGGGTGCCGCGTTTTCGCACATGGGCATCTACGTGGGGCAAAGCCAGTTCGTGCACGCGCCGTCCACCGGCGGCACGGTGCGCAAGGACAGCGTGGACAGCCGCTACTTCGGCGCGCGCTACATGGGCGCGCGGCGCGTGTTCGCTGCCTGAGGCCTGGGCGGTTCGATGGCGGGCGAGGGCAGGCCTTTCGCCTGTCCAGGGCGTTGCAGGCAGGCGCCTGGCCGTCATGCTGATGGCTTCATTGGTCAGAACTTGATGCCCATCAAGTCTGGAGGCGGTGTACAACATTAGATTGCATGCCTCGACTATTGGAGCGCACTCGTGGAGCCCTTGGAACTCTACCGGGACAAGCAGCACGCCTGTCTCATGTTCACCGACCTGTTTGAAGAAGACGGCCAGGCCGTGCAGGCCAACCAGTTTCTGGTGATCGACGGCGAGCAGGCCGCCCTCATCGACCCGGGCGGCAACCAGGCGTTCAACGAACTGCTCATGGGCGTGGGGCGCGAGTTTCCGCCCGGCAAGCTGACCTACCTGCTGGCGTCGCACGCCGACCCGGACATCATTGCCTCGCTTGACCGCTGGATGACCAGCACGCCCGCGCGGCTGGTGATTTCCAAGCTGTGGGAGCGCTTCGCGCCCTACCTCACCAAGTTCGGCAAGACGCAAAGCCGCATCATCGGCGTGACCGATGCCGGCGGCGTGCTGCCGCTGGGCCGCAGCGAACTGGTGCTGCTGCCCGCGCATTTCATGCACTCCGAGGGCAACTTCCACTTCTACGATCCGGTCAGCTGCATTCTTTTCACCGGCGATCTGGGGGTTTCGCTGATCAGCGGGGTCGAGGCGCGCGAGTTCGTGACCGATCTGGCCCCGCACATCCCGCGCATGGAGGGCTTTCACCGGCGCTACATGGCCAGCAACAAGATCCTGCGCCTGTGGACGCGCATGGCGCGCAAGCTGGACGTGAAGATGCTGGTGCCCCAGCACGGCGCGCCCATCCTGGGGCGCCAGGCCATTGCCGACTTCTACGACTGGCTGGACGGCGTGAACTGCGGCATCGACCTGGTGGGCGAAAGCATGTACCAGTACCCCTCCGGCGCCATCGACGTGAAATAAGGCGGCGCTACGGGGCCCTCGTGGGGGCGACCGGGTGGGCGATCGCCGTGCGCTGATGTGGCCCAAAAACACCGCCAGCGCTTGCCGATGCTGCGCAAGGCGATATCAAAATCATAGCAAATCTCCTAGCCAACCACCAGTTGGCCGCTGATGGCCGACGGGGCGATGACCGCCTCAACGCCCGCGCCAAAGCGCAGAAAGTCGGCCTCCATGCCGTCGGAAAAGATCACGCCGCCGTCTGCCATGCGCGAGCGCACCGTCAAAGGCGCGTGCCCGCTGACGCGGCCAAACACCAGCGTGGCCTGGGAGTGGCGGCTGGGAAACGGCTCGCGCACCGCGTACAGCAGCTCGGGCGCGCCCCAGGGCAGTGGCTCGAAAGCGCAGGGTTGCCGGTGGCCCAGTGCGTCGGCCACCGCCACCGAGCCGGTCACCACGCTTTTGATCCAGGCGGTAGAGCCCATGCCGGTGGACACGATCACCCCCGACGACGATTGCAATTCGCTGCGGCCGCCCAGCTTAAGCTCGTACAAGGCCGAGGTATGGCTGCGCGGGCCGACAAAGAAATCGTTGACCGCCAGCAGGCGCTGGCCGTCGGACAGGCGCGCTTCGGCCATGGTGACCGAGCGCACGGCGGCGCTGCCTTGATCGGTGCGGCGGAGCACGTCCGCCAGCTGCGGGGCTTCAAAGGGCAGCAGCACGCCATCCCAGCGCGCGGTGTCGGGGTTCAGGCCCACCAGCGGCTGGCCCTTGTCCAGGTATTTCAGCGTGTTGGCCACCAGGCCGTCTTGCCCCAGCGCCACGACGATGTCGCTCGCGGAAAAGACAAAGTTGGGCAACAAAGCGCGTTCAACCACCTGGTAGCGCCCCCAGGCCGCCAGCGCCTGCATGGCCTGGGCATGCGCCCGGGCGTAGCGCTCGTCTTCCAGCACGTAGTCGGCGAAATCCGCTTGCAGGTGCTCCACGTAAAAGCGCGCCTGGGCGAGGGTGTTGTGGCGCTCGATCAAATCGCGCAAGCGTGTCTTGCGCGTGACCAGCACCACGCGGCGGCGGGCTTGTTCACTCATGATGCGCCCCCTTGCCGGCTTTTGCGGGCGCCCGCCTCGCTGCCGCGGGTGCTGGCTGCGCTGGACTCTGGCGCGTCGGCGGACCTGAGCAGGCCACTGAGCAAATCGGGCGAAACGTTCAGCTGCCCGATGCGCTCAGCGCGCTCGGCAATGCCGCCAAAGGCCTGCGCGATCAGCTGGCTAGGCTGCATGCCCACCGCCGCCAGCGCCTGCACCACGCGGGGATCGGCGTTGTCCAGCGCCTGCATCACCGCGCGCACGCGGTGCGCGTCGGCCTCGGCCAGGGCGCGGGTGTTGTCGGCCTGGCTGGCGACCAGGTCCTTGCGCTGCTGCTCAAGCTCCACGTCGGCGCCCATTTGTTCCTGCCGCAGGGCGTTGGCGCGCCGGGCGACGGCAGCGCGCGCCTCCATCTGGGCCTCCTGAATCTGGCGCTGCTTGGCTTCCACGGCCACCTCGGTATCCAGCTCGTTCTGGCGGATCTCCCGTTCGTTCTGCACGGCGGCCATGCGGCGCTGGTACACGGCAATGTCCGCCGCCTGCAGGTTGTTCTCGCGCGCCTGCGCTTCCAGCGCGCGGGCGATGTCGGGTGTGGGCTTGATCGCCACCACGGATGCGCCCAGTATTTCCAGCCCCAGGGCGCGTATCTCTGGCTGGGCGGCCAGCTGCGCCTGCACCGTCGCCGCGATGGCGGCCGAGGCCTTGAGCGCGTCGCCCAGCGCCAGCGCCTCGATCGCCTGGTGCACCACCACCTTGGCCTGCAGCACCACGCGCTCGCGGAGCCGCTCGGGGTCTTCGCTTGCCTGGCTGCCGTTGGGGCGCAGCGAGAAATCCATCAGCGCTGCCGTGGCGCGGGGGTCGGCCACGCGGTAGGTGACCTGGCCCTGCACGGTGACCGATTGGAAATCGCGGGTCACCAGCTCGAGGATGAAACCCGCATCCTGGCTGGCCAGCGGCACCGCCACCAGCGTGGTGGTGGGCGCGTAGTAGAAGAAAGCCAGCCCTGCGCCTTCGCGCACCACGCGGCCTTTTTGAAACTGCATGAGGTGCGTGGTGGGCTGCGATTTGATGTACCTGATTCCGAACATGACAAGCTCCTTAGCTGGTTCGATCATGTTAGTTGTACAGGACAACTAATATGGGTTGTACAGTACAACTAAATAGGCGCCTGTCAATCTCCATGCACCGCGAACCCGGCCACGATGAGCTCGACTTCCCCCGCCCCTTGGTGTGCGTGGATGTGATTGTTTTCACCGTCATGCAGGGCGTTTTGCATGTGCTGCTCGCACGCCGGCCCAGCGCGCCGGGCGAGCCTTTTCCTGGCGCGCCGTGCCTGCCGGGGGGCTTCATCGACGTGGCCAGAGACGACAGCCTTTTGCAGTGCGCGCTGCGCAAGCTGCACGACAAGACCGGGTTCTCTTCGCCTTACCTCGAGCAACTGGGCAGCTGGGGCAACGCCGCACGCGACCCGCGCGGATGGTCGGCCACGCACGCTTACTTTGCGTTGGTGCCGCCACCGGATATGCCCGTGGCCGCTGCGCGCGACGTGGAATGGGTGCCGGTGGAGCGCGCCGCGCAGATGGCCCTGGCGTTTGACCATTCGGAAATCTTCAGCGCGGCGCTGGGGCGCCTGCGGGGCAAGGTGGAATACACCTCGCTGCCCGCCTTTTTGCTGAACGAGCCGTTCACACTGCCTGAGCTGCAGCACGTGTACGAGGCCGTCCTGGCGCGCCCCTTGGACAAAAGCGCGTTCCGCAAGCGCATGCTGGACGCCGGCTTTCTGGAGCCCGCCGGGCAGGTCGCCCAAACCGTGGGCCGCCCGGCCACCGGCTATCGCGTGCGCGAGAGGGAGCGCGCGGCGATCTTTCCGCGCACGTTCCGGGCCAGCGAGGCTGCGGCCGACTGAAGTGGCCGGGCAGGCGCGTGGCCGCAGGTGGCGGTAAAAATCGGGCTCCAGCGCAGGTGCTGCCTGCGCTGGTAGCTATCATATCTATAGTAATCGGCGCGCCGGGCAAGCCGCCACGGCGCCCGCACGCCTCCAATGAAAACAGGGCGCCCGCTGACGCAGGCGCCCTGTGATCGGTCAGGAAGCAGGGTGATTACAACCCGGCCGACGCGCGCAGCAAGGCCGCTTTGTCCGTCTGTTCCCAGGTGAATTCCGGCTCGTCGCGGCCAAAGTGGCCGTAGGCGGCCGTCTTGGCGTAGATCGGGCGCAGCAAGTCCAGCATCTGGATGATGCCTTTGGGGCGCAGGTCGAAATGCTCGCGCACCAGCTTGGCGATCTGCTCGTCGGGGATCTTGCCCGTGCCTTCGGTGTACACGGTGATGTTCATCGGCTCGGCCACGCCGATGGCGTACGCCACCTGAATCTGGCACTGGCGCGCCAGCCCCGCGGCCACGATGTTCTTGGCCACGTAGCGTGCGGCGTAGGCGGCGCTGCGGTCCACCTTGGTCGGGTCTTTGCCGCTGAACGCGCCACCGCCGTGCGGGCAGGCGCCGCCGTAGGTGTCGACGATGATCTTGCGGCCCGTCAGCCCGCAGTCGCCCTGCGGGCCGCCCACCACGAAGCGGCCGGTGGGGTTGATCAGGTACTTGGTGTTCTGCAGCCACTCGTTGGGCAGCACCGGCTTGATGATTTCTTCGATCACCGCCTCGACGAAGCTGGCCTTCATCTTGGTCGCCGTCTCGCTCTGGTCGGGGCTGTGCTGGGTGGACAGCACCACGGTGTCGATGCTGTGGGGCTTGCCGTCCACGTAGCGCATCGTGACCTGGCTCTTGGCGTCAGGGCGCAGGAAGGGCAGCTTGCCGCTCTTGCGCAGCTGCGCCTGGCGCTCGACCAGGCGGTGCGCGTAGTAGATCGGCGCGGGCATCAGCGTGTCGGTCTCGTCGCAGGCGTAGCCAAACATCAGGCCCTGGTCGCCAGCGCCGGTGTTCAGGTGGTCGTCGCTGGCCTGGTCCACGCCCTGCGCGATGTCGTTGCTCTGCTTGTCGTAGCAGACCATCACGGCGCAGCCCTTGTGGTCGATGCCGTACTCGGTGTTGTCGTAGCCGATCTTCTTGATCGTGTCGCGCGCCACCTGGATGTAGTCGACCACTGCGTTGGTGGTGATTTCGCCCGCCAGCACCACCAGGCCGGTGTTCGTCAGCGTCTCGGCGGCCACGCGGCTGCGCGGGTCTTGCGCCAGGATGGCGTCGAGGATGGAATCGGAAATCTGGTCGGCTACCTTGTCTGGGTGCCCTTCGGAGACAGATTCCGAAGTGAAGAGAAAGCTGTTCGCCATGTCCATTGAATAAACTCCTTGGGTTTGAACGTTGCGTTGCCAACCTACGGGGAGTCATGGCGAACGCTTTAGCAGAATTGTTTTACGTCGCCCTGCAAGTAGTTCCATAACTCGGCGACCCGCGTATTTTAGGCCTGTCCGTATACCCATGCTTCGCTTGTACCGTTTGGTCGCCCGATGGCCCTTGCCGCTGCTGCACGCCGTGGGCGCACTGCTGGGTTGGCTGACCTGGCTGGCCTCGCCCACCTACCGGCGCCGCGTGGCGGCCAACGCGGCACTGGCCGGCTACGCCTTTGCCGACGTGCGCGGGGCCGTGGCCCACGCCGGACGCATGGTGGCCGAAACACCGCGCCTGTGGTTTGGCCCGCCCGTGCCCACCCAGTGGCAGGGCACCGAAGCGGTGGACGCCGCCTACGCCGCGCGCAAGGGCGTGGTGTTCCTCACCCCGCACCTGGGCTGCTTTGAGATCACCGCGCAAGGCCTGGCCGAGCGCTACCACGCCGAATACGGCCCCATCACCGTGCTGTACCGCCCCGCGCGCCAGGCGGCGCTGAGCGAGGTGACCGAAACCGCCCGCCGCCGCGAAGGGCTGGAAACGGCGCCCACCAACCTGTCTGGCGTGCGCCAGATGATCAAGGCGCTGCGCGCCGGCCGAGCCGTGGGCCTGCTGCCCGACCAGGTGCCGCCAGAAGGCCAGGGCGTGTGGTCGCCCGTGTTCGGCCAGCCCGCCTACACCATGACGCTGGCCGCGCGCCTGCTGCAGCAGACCGGCGCCGTGCCCCTGCTGGTGTGGGGCGAGCGCCTGCCGCGCGGGCAGGGCTTTCGCGTGCATTTCGAGCCCTTCCCAGAGCCGCTGAGTGACGACCTGGACACGGCTGTCGCCCAAATCAACCGCGCCATGGAAAGCCTGATCCGCCAATGCCCGCAGCAGTACCTGTGGGGCTACGGCCGCTACAAGCAACCGCGGGGCACGCCATGACCGCGCCCGAAGACAGCGGCGCATCGACCGACGCATCCACCCGCGCCAACACGGCGCCCAGCGCTTCGGATGGCGCCGGGCGAGAGCCCCAGCTGCGCCACCCCGCGATCACGCTGATGCGCCTGCTGGCGCCGCTGCCCCTGGGCGTGGTGCGCACGCTGGGCGCGGGCCTGGGGCACCTGCTGTTCGCTGTGGCGCGCTCGCGCCGGCGCATCGCGCTGACCAACCTGCGCCTGTGCTTTCCGGATTGGACCGAGGCCGAACGCAACGCCGCCGCGCGCCGCAACTTCGTCTACTTCGCCCAGGCGTTTCTGGACCGCGCCTGGCTGTGGCACGCCAAGCCCGAGGTGGTGCGCCAGCGCCTGCGCCTGACGGGCGACGTCGATGCGCTGCGCCAGCCGGGCGGCGTGGTCATTTTTGCGCCGCATTTCTACGGCATGGACGCGGGCGGCAGCGCCATCATGCAGCAGATCGCCCGCGTCTCCAGCACCGTGTACGCCGATCAGGGCGGCGTGCTGGACGAATGGATGCGCCAGGGCCGCCAGCGCTTTGGCCACGTCACGCCCATCGCGCGCAAGGCGGGCATGAAACCCGTGGTGCGCGCCCTGCGCGAAGGCCAGCTGCTGTACCTGCTGCCCGACATGGACCTGGGGCCGGAGGAATCGGTCTTCGTGCCCTTCTTCGGCGTGCCCACCGCCACCGTGCCCTCCGTGCCGCGCCTGGCCCAACTGGGCCGCGCCCACGTCGTGCCCGTGGTCACGCGCCTCACACCCACCGGCTACGACGCGCACGTGCACCCCACCTGGACGGACTACCCCACCGCCGATCCCGTGGCCGACACCGCGCTGATGAACCAGCGGCTGGAAGGCTACATCCGCGACATGCCCGATCAGTATTACTGGGTGCACAAGCGGTTCAAGACGCGGCCGGTTGGTACACCTTCGCTGTACTAAGCCCGTGAGCCGCTGACGCGGAAAGAGGAATTCACCCCCGAGCCGCTGGCTCGGCACCCGACTCCCTCTGCGCTGCGGGCGGGGGACAACGCGAGTTCCCGGCGCGAGATGAGGAAACGGCGTTCGCTGGCGTGGCCTGCTCCGCGGCCACTTGAACGGTGATGCGACGTAGGTCGGCGGGGCATTCGCGCACGGCGGCGCGCCGCGCTGGCGTAGGTAGCTGATACGGCCAGCGCGAGGCAGTGTGCGTTCCCAGGGCCGAGCGCAGCGATGGCCCGAGTTGGACTTCCCACCCCTCTGGACGTGCCGAGAAGCGCAGCGGGTGAGGCGCGCGGGGGCACCGAAGGATGCCCACGCTTCGTGATCTGATTTGCCGCAGTTGTCTGAGCGAAGCGCTGCAAGCGCGCAGCGAGTTCTGCGGCAGCGCCTCTCCCGCGAGCATCGCAGGTTGCCCGCAGCGAAGCGAAGGGACACGGCAAGCGGGCTCGCCTTTTCTTTGCCTACTTTCTTTTGGCGAAGCAAAAGAAAGCAGGTCGGCCGCCGGGCCGAGACCCGGCCTCCGCCCTCAATCCCTTAAGCCAACGCCTATCCAAGCAAAACAGGCCGCTGGCGCAGGCAGCGCCAGCGCCGCCAGCTATCCCTCCGATAGCAAAAACCCCTCAATCGACCCGGCCACCCGCCCAGGCTGCTCATGCACCACCCAATGCGTGCCATCGGCGATCCGCGCCACGCGCAGATCGGGCACCCAGCGCTCCAGCCCGTCGATCAGCTCGGGCGGCAGCGCGCTGTCCTGCATCGCCCACAGCACCAGCGTTGGCATGGGCACGGTGAACGCATCCTCGGGCAAGTCCACGGCCGCGGCGGCTGGGTCGCCCTCGCGCGGTGGGCGCAGGGGCGAGGCGCGGTAGTAGTTCAGCCCGCCCGTCAGACCCGCGCCGGGGCGGCTGCCGTCGCCCTGCCAAACGGCGCGGTACTGCGCGCGCAGCGGCTCGGTCAGCCAGCCTGCGCCGGTGGGCAGCGTGGCCGGCTGGCCGAATGAGGTGGCGTTGCCGCCTGCATGGCTGCCTGCGCCGTTGGCCTTGGCTGCGGCGCCGCTGTCCAGGCGCTGGCTGGCCGCCTGCATCGGGCCCGCGCCACGCGCGCCCATCAGGTCAAAGAAGGGCCACAGGCGCGCAAAGTCGTCGGCCGCCAGCAGCGCCTCGGCGTCGGGGCGGATCAGGAAGTTCATGTACGCGCTGGCCGCCTGCTGCGTGGGGCTGGCCCTCAGCCCGCGCCAGAAGGTCTGCGGGTGCGGCGAATTGACGATGATCAGCCGCTGCATCAGCCCCGGCTGCAGACTGGCCAGGCCCCAGGCCAGCGCGCCGCCCCAGTCGTGCGCGACCAGCGCGGCCAGGCTGCCGCCCGCGCCGCATTCCTGGGCGATCAGCGCGGCGATGTCGGCGTTCAGGTGCTTGGCGCGGTAGGCCTCGGGCTCGGGCGGGCTGCTGCTGCGCTCGTAGCCGCGCAGGTTGGGCGCCACGCAGCGGAAGCCGCCGTGCTCCGGCCGGGCGAAATGGGCCAGCAGCTCGTCCCACACGAAGGCGGCTTCGGGAAAGCCGTGCAGAAACATCAGCACCGGGCGCCCGCGTTCGCCCGCAGACCGGCAGCTGAGGGTGATGCCGTGGGGCAGCTCGGTGGTCCAGGTTTCGATCATGGCGGGATGGCGGGTTGATATGAGTTTGATAGCTGCCAGCGCAGGTGTATCAAGCGCTGGCGGCCTGTTGGGCGTGAAATTCGCCGCGCACGGCCGGTGCGTCTGCTGGCCGCCGCAGGGCTGCCCCGGCGCATGGGCGCAGCGGTGCTGCTATCGTAGGCCGCGCCCGTCGCCCGGGGCTGTCGCCAAGGTGCGGCGGCGCAGGGTTCTACCGATTTCACCACCAGCCTTTTCGCGCCATGAGCATTCGCATTGTTCGCCTGGGCACCCCGCGCGCCGCCGACGAAGGCACGCGCATCGGCACCGTGCGGCGGCCGGCGCGCGGCGTGCCCAAGGCCGATTTCGCCCGCCAGAACTGGTACGACGTGTGGTACCCCAACCTGTCGCCCACGCCAGAGCTGATGAAGCTGGCGCTGTCCACCCACGCCGAGCCGGACAGCCCCCAGTCGCAAAAGGATTGGGCGCGGTTCGTGCGCGAGTTCCGCCACCAGATGGCCGAGCCGGACGCCGCGCGTTCAATCGACGTGCTGGCCGCGCTGTCGCACGGGGCGAATTTCTCGGTGGGGTGTTATTGCGAGAACGAGGCGCGCTGCCATCGGTCGGTGTTGCGGGCGCTGTTGGCCGAGCGCGGGGCGGATGTGGCGGCCTCCTGAGCGCTGACGCGGCTTTCCATCTCTTTCTGTGCTTCGGGCGGCGGCAGCGCCGATGCCCGGCGCAGGCCTGCGCATGCCGTCGGCTGGTGAGGGTGGGGTTTGGGCGCCGGATGCTATGACTAGGATAGCTGGCGGCGCAGGTGGGGCGGGCGCTGGGGGCTGAAAAGCCTTGAAATCTGCGGTGAGCGAACCAGATGGCGCCGAGGTGCTGACCGGCCTTGCGCGGCGATCAGCAAGTAGCACCCGACGCGCTTGGGGCGCTAAGGCGCGAGGCGCCATCCCGAGCAGGCGGTCTTCCGAGTTTGCTATCAACAAAAGAGCTGCTGGCCCTAATGCCACCTGCGCCAGCGCCCCAAAAGACTAGAAATCAGTCTTCGCCGGGCAAGTCTTCCGCACCATCGTCAGCGGGGTGGTCGTCGCCATCGTCCGCGGTGCCGCCGTCATCGGCCATGTCCTGCTGCGTGGCCTCGACCTGTTGGCGCAGCCACAGCGCGGCCTCGCCCACGCCCTGGCGCTTGAGGGCGGAAAACATCTGCACGCTGCCGCCGCCGGCCTGCAGGCGGGCGATTTGCAGCGCCTTGGCTTGCTCGCTGCGGGTCAGCTTGTCGGCCTTGGTCAGCAGGATGCGGAACTGCAGGCCGTCTTCCACGCGCGGGCGGATCACTTCCAGCAGCGCCTCGTCCAGCTCTTTCAGGCCGTGGCGCGGGTCGCACAGCATGACCACGGCGGCCAGGTTGCGCCGGCTGACCAGGTAATTGGCCATCACCCGCTGCCAGCGCACCTTGTCGGCCAGCGGCACGGCGGCGTAGCCGTAGCCGGGCAGGTCGGCCAGCACCGCGTCCTGCGTGCCCTGGCGGCCCACCGAGAACAGGTTGATGTGCTGCGTGCGCCCTGGCTTTTTGGACGCGTAGGCCAGCTGGTTTTGCTGCGTCAGCGTGTTGATGGCGGTGGATTTGCCCGCGTTGGACCGGCCGACGAAGGCGATTTCGGGCACGTCCAGCTCGGGCAGGTGCACCAGCTGGGCGGCGGTAGTCAGAAAGCGCGCGGTGTGCAGCCAGCCCAGGGCGTCGCGCTCGGCGGGCGTGAGCAGGGCAGAGGGCTTGGCAAACGGTTTGCCGGGGCGGGGTTGGGAATCGGCAGTGGAGGCCATGGGGCGATAGGCTGAGGGCGATGAGCAAAGGCCGCCAACGCGGTCGACGACAGGAAAGCTGCGCAGGATCAAGGCCTGTGTCTTGGCCCCGTGCAAGGGGGCTGAGGCGCGCAGTGGGCATTGTAGAATCCTCGGGTTTAGCGCCTCCCCCAGAGCCCACTATTTAAAAGACGATCGCCCATGAAGTCGCTTGCCGTCCTGCTGACCGCCACGCTGCTGGCCGCCACCGCTTCCGCCGCCGACGCGCCGGCAGCCCCCAAGGTTGATCTGGCCAAAGGCTCGGCCAGCTTCGCCGCCGTGTGCGCAGCCTGCCACGGCGCCGATGGCAATTCCAGCGTGCCCACCCAGCCTACCCTGGCCGAGCAGCACCCCGAATACCTCGTCAAGCAGCTGCTGGAATTCAAGAGCGGCGTGCGCAAAGACCCGGTGATGCAGGGCTTTGCTTCGACGCTGAGCGAGGCCGACGCGCGCAACATCGCCTACTGGCTGGCCACGCAAAAGGCCAAGCCTGGCTTTGCCAAGAACAAGGACACCGTGCTGCTGGGCGAGCGCATCTACCGCGGCGGCATCCAGGACCGCCGCGTGCCGGCCTGCGCGGGCTGCCACAGCCCCAACGGCGCCGGCATTCCGGCCCAATACCCCCGCCTGGCCGGCCAGCTGAGCGACTACACCGTCAAGCAGCTGACCAGCTTCCGCGATGGCGGCCGCACCAACAACGCGCCGATGCACGACGTGTCGGCCAAGATGAACGACCGCGAGATCAAGGCCGTCGCCGACTACATCGCCGGCCTGCGCTGAACGGCGCTGGCCGTGGCGCATTGCAAGGCACCCTCAAGCCGCGTCTCGGTTGCCCGACGCGGCTTTGTTTTTTTGTGCAGGCGACAGGTTTGGGCGCGAAAGACGAATCTGGATCAGACTTCTGGTGACGCGCCCGCCGGGCGATTGAACCGATCGGGGCCAGCGGGCTCCAATGCGACGAACTGGCCTGCAGCCCCGGCGGCAGGCGATAGGCCATGACAACTTCGGCAAGCGACACGATTCCAGAGCAACCCTCGCGCGGCGCCCTCGCGTTGCGCCGGGCGACGGAGTTGCTGTCGTCCATGCGCTTTGCCATTGCGCTGCTGACCGTGATCTGCATCGCCTCGGTGATCGGCACGGTGATCAAGCAGCACGAGACGGCGGTCAACTACATGAACCAGTTCGGGCCGTTCTGGGCCGAGCTGTTCCTGGATCTGAAGCTTAACGCCGTCTACAGCGCCTGGTGGTTCCTGCTGATCCTGGCGTTCCTGGTGATCAGCACTACCCTGTGCATTGCGCGCAACGCGCCGAAGTTCCTGGCCGACATCCGCAGCTACAAGGAAAACATCCGCGAGCAAAGCCTGAAGGCCTTTCACCACAAGGCCGAGGGCGATCTGCCGCAGCCGCCGCAGGCCGAGGCCCAGCGTATTGGCCAGATGCTGAGCACCGGCGGCTGGAAAGTGCGGCTGCAAGAGCGCGACACACCCGCCGGCAAGGGCTGGATGGTGGCGGCCAAGGCCGGCACCGCCAACAAGCTGGGCTACATCGCGGCGCACAGCGCCATCGTGCTGATCTGTCTGGGCGGGCTGTTCGACGGCGACCTGTTCGTGCGCACCATGACCTGGTTTGGCGGCAAGACCGTCTACAGCGGCGGCGGCTTTGTGTCCGACGTGAAGCCCGAGCACCGCCTGCCCGAGAACAACCCCGCCTTTCGCGGCAACCTGGTGGTGGCCGAGGGCACGCAGTCCAGCACCGCCATCCTGAGCCAGTCCGATGGCGTTCTGCTGCAAGAGCTGCCCTTTGCGGTGGAGCTGAAGAAGTTCATCGTCGAGTACTACTCGACCGGCATGCCCAAACTGTTTGCCAGCGAGATCGTCATCCACGACAAGGAAACCGGCGCCAAGCAGGACGCGCGGGTCGAGGTGAATCACCCGGCCAGCTACAAGGGCGTGCAGATCTACCAGAGCAGCTTTGACGACGGTGGCTCCACCGTCAAGCTGCACGCCGTGCCGATGCACGGCGGCGCCAAGGGCTTCGACATCGACGGCACCATCGGCGGCAGTTCCGAAATCACCAACGGCACCGAGAAGTACACGCTGGAATACACCGCGCTGCGCGTCATCAACGTGGAAAACCTCAGCCCGGGCACCAGCGGCTCGGCGGTGGACGTGCGCAAGGTGGATCTGGGGCATGCGCTGTCGCAGCGCCTGGGCGCGGCCGACAAGACCGTCACCAAGCGCGAGCTGCGCAACGTCGGGCCCAGCATCACCTACAAGCTGCGCGATGCGTCGGGCCAGGCGCGTGAATTCCACAACTACCAGCTGCCGGTGGACACGGGCGACGGCAACCGCGTGTTCCTGCTGGGCGTGCGCGACAAACCGGCCGACAACTTCCGCTACCTGCGCCTGCCCGCCGACGATGATCTGTCGATGGACGGCTTCATGCGCCTGCGCGCGGCGCTGGACGACCCGGCCGCGCGCGATGCCGCCGTGCGCCGCTATGTGGCCAAGGCGGTGGGCGAAGGCCGCGCCGATCTGGCCCAGCAGCTCAACGAATCGGCCAGCCGCGCGCTGGGCCTGTTCGCCGGGCTGGAAAAGGTGGGTGGCAAGGATGTGCGCGGGCTGCAGGCGATTTCCGACTTCATCGAAACCGCCGTGCCCGAGGCCGAGCGCGAACGCGCCGCCGACGTGCTGCTGCGCATCCTCAACGGCAGCCTGTTCGAGCTGAATGCTGGCGCGCGGGAGGCGGCGGGCAAGAAGGCGCTGCCCGAGAACGATGAAAGCCACCGCTTTTTGTCGCAGGCCGTGCTGGCGCTGTCGGACGTGTCGCTGTACCCTGCGCCCGTGGCGTTCGAGCTGAAAGACTTCAAGCAGGTGCAGGCCAGCGTGTTCCAGGTGGCGCGCGCGCCTGGGCAAAACGTGGTTTACCTGGGCTGCCTGTTCCTGATCATCGGGGTGTTCGCGATGCTGTACGTGCGCGAACGCCGCCTGTGGGTCTGGCTGGCGCCCGAAGGCGCGGGTGCCCACGCCCGCATGGCCTTGTCGTCCAACCGCAAGACTATGGACGCCGACAAAGAGTTTGAACAACTGCAGCGCAAGCTGCTCACCCCGTCCTGACGGAGATTCGCGTCATGAACACCCAAGTGGCCACCGCGCCGAATCCGACCAGCCCCAGCCAGAGGCCCAACGCCACGCTGACGCTGAACGAAGGCTATTTCGCCCGCCGCACCTGGGGCGACTGGCTGTTTGCGCTGCTGGCGGTGATCGGCGGCGTGGTTGCTTTCCAACGCTACCACGCGTCCATGGACGTGTATGAAAAGGCGATCCTGGCGGGCACGGTGCCGGTGGTGATCTGGCTGGGCTGGTTCTGGCGGCCGCTGCGCCAGCTGATGCTGGTGGTGGCGGCACTGTCGCTGCTGGCCATCTGGTCTTACCAGGGGCCGCAGGGGCAGGCCGACCTGGGGCGCGCCGAAACGGTGTTCTGGCTGAAGTACTTCTTGTCCAGCCAGTCGGCCATCCTCTGGATGAGCATGATCGTTTTCATGAGCACGGTCTTCTACTGGATCGGCATGTTCGCGCGCAAGCAGTCGGGCACTTTCGAGGGCATTGGCAGCAAGCTGGCCTGGGTGGCCGTCACGCTGGCCCTCGTCGGCACCATGGTGCGCTGGTACGAAGGCCACCAGCTGGGCCCCGACATCGGCCACATCCCGGTCAGCAACCTGTACGAAGTGTTCGTGCTGTTCTGCTGGATGACCACGCTGTTCTACCTGTACTACGAGGCGCAGTACCGCACGCGCTCGATGGGCGCCTTCGTCATGCTGGTGGTCAGCGCGGCCGTGGGCTTCTTGCTGTGGTACACGCTGGTGCGCGAGGCGCACGAGATCCAGCCGCTGGTGCCCGCCCTGAAAAGCTGGTGGATGAAGCTGCACGTGCCGGCCAACTTCATCGGCTACGGCACCTTCGCGCTGGCGGCCATGGTGGCTTTTGCGTACCTGATCAAGCAGCAGGCGCATGAGACCCGCTGGTACAAGCTCACGCCGATCTGGCTGTTCGGCATCGCCCTGTGCTTCGTGCCGATCGCCTTCCGCCAGCGCAACGTGGGTGAGGCGGGTGGCAGCTACTGGCTGGGCTACGCCATCGTCGCCGCGCTGATCGTGGGCGGCATTCTGCTTGGCCGCAAGCGCATCGCCGAGCGGCTGCCCAGCTTCGAGGTGCTGGACGACGTGATGTACAAATCCATCGCACTGGGCTTTGCGTTCTTCACCGTGGCCACCATCCTGGGCGCCCTGTGGGCGGCCGAGGCCTGGGGCGGCTACTGGAGCTGGGACCCCAAAGAAACCTGGGCACTGATCGTCTGGCTGAACTACGCGGCCTGGCTGCACATGCGGCTGATGAAGGGCCTGCGCGGCACCGTGGCCGCCTGGTGGGCGCTGGCCGGGCTGGCGGTGACCACGTTCGCTTTCATCGGCGTGAACATGTTCCTGTCGGGGCTGCACAGCTACGGCGAGCTGTAGAAACGGCACCCCCTGAGCCGCTGACGCCGCTTCCCCTCTCTTTAGCGCGCTGCGCGCTTCAGGAGGGGGGCGCAGCCAGCGCGGCGAGGCGGCCCTTGCGCGGCTGTCTGGTCGGGCGGTGGGCCGACCCAGAACACACTGTGCCGCAGGCAAACAGCGAATCTCCGCTCAGCCATAAGTGACTATTGATTTGGTAGCTGAAAGCGCTGGTGCAGCGTGCGCTGGAGGCTGATTTGGCTTGAGAAATCCAACGCCGATCAAGGCGCTTGGATAGGCCGCACCAGCAGCACCGCGCGGTGGATGTCCTCCACCACCCACAAGCGGCCATCGTGGTCGATAGCCAGGCCCGTCGGGTGGCCAACCGGGCGCACGCCTTGGCGCGCCGCCCAGCCTTCCAGCACCGGGCGCGGTGGGCCGGTGGGCGTGCCGTCGGCGCGGATCGGCACGCGCATCACGCGCTGGCCGGCAGGCCGGTGGCCATGCCAGGCCACCAGCAACTGGCCAGCAAACGGCGACCCAGCCGTGCCTTGCAGCAGGTGCAGCGGCGCGGCGTGGGCGGGCCAGGTCTGGGCTGGCGGCGTGGCTTGCGCGCAGTCGTAGCGCTTTTCGTACCCACGGGCCGCCATGCCCTTGCCCACGCAGTAGGGCCAGCCGTAGTGCCGCCCGGCTTGCAGGCGGTTCAGTTTTTCAGGCGGCTGGGCGGCGTCGGGGTAGTCAATCGAGTTTTCGCCCTGCAGCACGGCGCCGCTAGGCAACACCGTCAATGCCACCGAGTTGCGCAGGCCGGTGGCAAAGGGCTCAAAGCGCGTGACCTTCCAGCCCTGCGCCGGGTCCAGCTGGGCGCGGTACACGGCGGCCCTGGGCTGGGTGCCGCCCAGTTCGGGGCAGGGCACGGGCTGCTGCTGCGCATCGTTGCGGCAGCTGTCGGTGACCGAGCCCATGTTCACGTACAGCGCGTCGCCAGGGCCGAAGGCGATTTCCTTGAGGGGGTGGGCGCCGCTGGTCGGCAGGTTGGGCAACATCACTTCGCGGCGGATCGGTTGGCCGGGCGGGGGCAGGGGCGTGCGCCATACCTGATGCACTTCGCCCATCCAGATCTGCCCGTCCGGCCCCTTGGCCAGGCCCAGCGGTCTGTCCAACCCTTCGGCCAGCGTACTCACCTTGGCGCGCGCGGCGCCGGGCGGCAGCGTCAGCTCCAGCAGGCGGCCGCGCTTGGGCACCCAGTTGGCGCCCATGTCGATCACCCAAAAGCGGCCCGGCGTCACTTCCAGAATGCGGCGCGGCGCGGCCAGGCCCTGCGTCTCGTCGGCGACCAGCGCCACGCAGTGCCCGGCGGGCACGGTGTCGATCTGCACGCGCTCGTGCGGGCCGCAGCGGCCCTGCGGCACGTAGCCGCGCGCCAGGGCGGGGGCCGCAGCGCTCCCCAGCAGCGCCAGGGCGGCGGCCAGGGTCAGCCAATGATGGCGCCGCTGCGCCAGCCCGCCGCGGGTGCCAGAAACCGAATCGCGCACGTGAACTCGCTCCCCCAAGCCGTGGTCGTAGCATGATGCCAGCAGCGTGGCGCCGCGCGCCCCACCCAGCGCAGGCCCACGCACCCTTTTCGCCGCACAGGAGCTTTTCCCATGTCCCGCCGATCCATTCACCGCGCGTACGACCACCCCATCCCCAGCGAGATCACGCCACGTGCGCTGGCAGAAAGCCGCCGCGAATGGCTGCGACAAGTGGCCCTGGGCGCCGCCGGGGCGGGCCTGGCCGCCTGGGCGGCGCGCGATGCGCTGGCGCAATCCGCCGCCGTGGCGCGCCCCGGCAAGCTGGCCGCGCTGGCGGCCACGCCGTCCACGGTGCCCGGCGCAATGACGACGGAAAAGCTGACCGACTACAAAGACGCCAGCACCTACAACAACTACTACGAATTCGGCACCGACAAGGCCGACCCGGCGCGCAACGCGGGCACGCTCAAGCCGTCGCCCTGGGCGATAGAGATCGAAGGCATGGTCAAGAAGCCCGGCAAGATCGGCCTGGAAGAGCTGCTGAAGCTGTCGCCCATGGAGCAGCGCATCTACCGCCTGCGCTGCGTGGAGGGCTGGTCGATGGTGATCCCGTGGGAAGGCTATTCACTGGCCGCGCTGATCCGCCGCGCCGATCCGCTGGGCAGCGCAAAGTACGTCGAATTCGTCACCCTGGCCGACCCCAAGCAGATGCCGGGGCTGCGATCCAGCGTGCTGGACTGGCCCTACACCGAGGCGCTGCGCCTGGACGAGGCGATGCACCCACTCACCCTGCTGGCCTTCGGCATGTACGGCGAGGTGCTGCCCAACCAGAACGGCGCGCCCGTGCGGCTGGTGGTGCCGTGGAAGTACGGCTTCAAATCCGCCAAGTCGATCGTGAAAATCCGCTTCTTGGACAAGGAGCCGCGCACCGCCTGGAACAAGGCCGCCGCGAACGAGTACGGCTTTTATTCCAACGTGAACCCGAACGTGGACCACCCGCGCTGGAGCCAGGCGACCGAGCGGCGCATCGGCGAAGACGGCCTGTTCGCCAAGAAGCGCAAGACGCTGATGTTCAACGGCTATGAGGCGCAGGTGGGGCAGCTTTATGCGGGGATGGATCTGAAAAAGAACTATTAGCCCCCTGAGGCGCTGGCGCGCCTTCCCCCGCTCTCTTCGCGCTGCGCGCTTCGGGCGGGGGACAACGCGAGTGGCCGCCGCAGGTGCGGCCACCGCGTTCGCTGGGCTGGCCTGCTCCGCGGCCGTTTGTTCTGTGGCGTGCGGGGGTTGCCGGGCTTCTTCGAAGGTAGTGAATTCGCCGCGCGCGACAGCTGCCGATGGCAGCGTCTGCCCTTGAAATACTATAAATACGATAGCTGCTGGCGCTCGTTGCGCCTGCGCTAGCGGCCCATTTGATTCATAAAAAGTACTGCCTCATGCGATCCCTCTTGCTGCATCCCCTGACCAAGCCGCTGGTTTTCTTGCTGTGCCTGCTGCCGCTGGCGTGGCTGGTGTACGGCGCCGTGGCGAATCAGCTGGGTGCGAACCCGGCTGAGGCACTGATTCGCGGGCTGGGCGATTGGGCGCTGCGTTTTCTGTGCATCGCGCTGGCTGTGACGCCGGTGCGCATCCACACGCGCACGCCGCAGCTGGCGCGCTACCGCCGCATGCTGGGGCTGTTCGTGGCTTTCTACGCCAGCTTGCACCTGGTCGCCTACGCGTGGCTGGACATGGGGCTGGACGTGGCCGAAATTGGCCGCGACATCCTCAAGCGGCCGTTCATCCTGGTGGGCTTCACGGCGTGGTTGCTGCTGGTGCCGCTGGCGCTGACCTCCACCAACGGCGCAGTGCGGCGCCTGGGCGGCAAGGCGTGGCGCGCGCTGCACCGCCTGGTGTACCTGGTCGCGCCGCTGGCGCTGCTGCATTTTTTCTGGATGCGCGCCGGCAAGAACGACTTTGCCGAGGTGGCGGTGTATGCGGTGATTCTGGGCGCGTTGCTGCTGGATCGGCTCAGCCGCTACTTCAAGCCAAAAACACCGCCAGCGCCCACCAGATAAGCGCTGGCTGCTATCTTTAAGATAGTTGATTTTGGTGGCGCTGGCTTACAGCTGCTCGGTGCGCCAAAGGTCGGCCACTGCCTCGCGCTGGCGAATGACACGCGCCTGATCGCCGCTGACCAGCACTTCCGCCGCGCGCGGGCGGGTGTTGTAGTTGCTGGCCATGCTCATGCTGTACGCCCCGGCCGACAAGACGGCCAGCACGTCGCCAGCCTGCGCCGCCAGCGCGCGGTCGCGGCCGATCCAGTCGCCGCTTTCGCACACCGGGCCGACCACGTCCCACGTGGGCGCGCTGGCGCCGGCGCGGGGCAGCTGCAGCGGCACGATGCGGTGGAAGGCTTGGTACAGCGCCGGGCGTGGCAGGTCGTTCATGGCCGCGTCGACGATGCAGAAGTTCTTCTGCTCGCCGGGCTTGAGGTAGAGCACCTCCGTCAGGCACACGCCGGCGTTGCCGACCAGCGAGCGGCCCGGCTCGATCAGCAGCTGGCGGTCGCCGTAGCCGCGCGCATCCACGCGCGCCAGCAGCGCGGCCCACAGCGCATCGGCCGCAGGCGGCGTGTCGCCGCTGTAGTCGATGCCCAGGCCGCCGCCAAAGTCGATGTGGTGGATGGGAATGCCCGCGGCCTCGATCTGCGCGACCAGGTCCAGGATGCGGTCCATTGCCTCAAGGTAGGGCGTGGGTTCGGTGATCTGCGAGCCGATGTGGCAATCGATGCCGACCACGCGCAGCCCCGGCAGCGCGGCCGCGCGCTGGTAGGCGCCCAGCGCCTGTTCGTGCGCGATGCCGAACTTGTTGCCCTTGAGCCCGGTGGAAATATAGGGGTGCGTCTTGGGGTCGACGTTCGGGTTCACGCGGATGCTGATGGGCGCACGCTGCCCGTGGGCAACGGCCACTTCGCTCAGCACGTCCAGCTCGGCCAGGCTTTCCACGTTGAAGCAGCCGATACCGGCCTGCAGCGCGCGGGCCATTTCGGCGCGCGTCTTGCCGATGCCTGAAAAGATGATCTTGGCCGGATCGGCGCCGACGGCCAGCGCGCGTTCCAGCTCGCCGCCCGAGACGATGTCAAAGCCGCAGCCCTGATCGGCCAGCAGCTTGAGGATGGCCAGGGTGGAATTGGCCTTCATCGCATAGCAGATCAGCGAACGGCGGCCCGCCAACCCGCGCTGGTAGGCGGCCAGCGCATCGACGATGGCGGCGCTGGAATAGACGAACAGCGGCGTGCCGTGAACGCGTGCCAGCTCGGCCAGGCGCACGCCTTCCATGCACAACTGGCCGTCGCGGTAAGACAGGTGCGCATCGCCGGGCAGGGCGGGCACCAGAGAGGTGTTGGAGGTCATTCGATGTCAGGCAGGTCCGGCAGCAACTGCTGCGGCGGCCGGTAGGCCGGTACGGCGGCCGAAGCGGCGCCGCTGGCGGGCGTGGCAGGTGGCGCACTGTGGCCGCCCCACACGGTTTGCGGCAGCGTGGCGCGCTGCGCCGCCGCCGGGGTTTGGGGAATGTAGAGCGGCCCGCGCTGGCCGCATGCGGCCAGCAGGGTTACCGTCGCCAGCGCAGCGGCTGCGCCGCAGGCGCTGAATAGAATCCTTCGAACTGGCGATGCTGCTGACGACATGGCATGGAATTGTAATGACCGAGCTTGAATACCTGGACCGCGCCGAGGCGCTGCTGGCCACTGTAGAGACCGAATGCGACCGCATCAACGAATCGGGCCAAACCGATATCGACAACCAGCGTGTGGGCGGCATGGTCACGTTGGTGTTCGACGACCGGAGCCAGATCGTCGTCAACCTGCAAAAACCGCTGCTGGAAGTGTGGCTGGCCGCGCGTTCGGGCGGCTACCACTACCGCTGGCAGGACGGCGCGTGGCGCGACACGAAGACCGGCGAAGAGTTCTACGTCCGCCTGTCGCTAAGCGCCAGCGAACATGCGGGCGTGCCGTTGTCGTTTGGCGCGGCGGCCTGACGGCGTTCGGGGCGCTGCCAGCCCACTGAGCGCTTGAGCGCCTCAGGGGCAGCCCGGCAGGCCGCCAGGCCCGAAGTTGTCGGCCAGGCAGCGAGCTCGCCCGCCACCTGGCCGCACCACACATCAGTTCTTGAACATGTCGAGGATGCGGTTGCGCTCCTCGGATGGCGCCGGGGCGCCGCCGCCTTCTGCCGACGGATCGGCCTCGGTCGGCGGTGCCAACCCCGCGCCGCCCAGGTTGCTGATTCCGCCACCGCGCGCGTATTCCTCGTAATACCAGTCGCCGCCCACGCGCGTCACGCCTTCGGGTGGCGTGGGCTCGCTGACGGGCACGCCCTTGAGCGCGGTCTGCATGAAGTTGATCCAGATCGGCAGGCTCAGGCCACCACCAGTTTCACGCGCGCCGAGGTTGCGCGGGGTGTCGTAGCCCATCCACACGACGCCCACCAGCGAAGGCTGGTAGCCGGCGAACCATGCGTCCATCGAGTCGTTGGTGGTGCCGGTCTTTCCGTAGATGTCGGGGCGCTTCAACTGGCCTTGCGCCTTGGCGGCGGTACCGCTGCGCGCCACGTCGTTCAGCATCGTGCCCATGATGAAGGCGTTGCGTGCGTCGATCGCGCGGTTGGTTTCGACGGGGCCGGCCGGCTGGCTTTCAACCAGAACGCGGCCGGTGTGGTCGGTAATGCGGGTCACCAGGAACGGATTCACGCGGAAGCCACCGTTAGCAAAGACCGAGTAACCCGCCGCAAGCTGCATGGGGGTGACCGAGCCGGCGCCCAGCGCCATCGTCAGGTAAGCGGGATGCTTGTCGGCGTCAAAGCCGAAGCGCGACACCCATTCCTGGCCGAACTGGGGCGTGATGGACTGCAGGATGCGAATCGAGATCATGTTGCGCGAGCGGGCCAGGCCGCGCTTCATGGTCATGGGACCTTCGAAGCCGCCTTCGTAGTTCTTCGGCTCCCAGGGCTGGCCGCCGGTGACGCTGCTGTCGAAGAACATCGGCGTGTCGTTGATCACGGTGGTCGGCGAAAAGCCTTTTTCCAGCGCCGCAGAATAGATGAACGGCTTGAAGCTGGAGCCAGGCTGGCGCCACGCCTGCGTGACGTGGTTGAACTTGTTCTTGTCAAAGTCAAAACCGCCCACCAGCGCCTTGACTGCGCCATTGCGCGGGTCGAGCGCGATCAGCGCGCCTTCGACCTCGGGCACCTGGGCGATGCTCCAGTTGCCCTTGCTGTTCTCGGTGACGCGGATGACGGCGCCGGGACGAATCTTGATCGCGGGGCCGGCCTTGGCAGACAGGCCGGTTTGCGCAACCCGCAGCGCTTCGCCCGTCATCGTGATCTTCGCGCCGTTGTGGCGCACGGCCGTGACCGACCTTGGGCTGGCCTCCACCACCAGTGCTGCCTGCAAATCGCCCATGTCCGGGTGCCCGGTCAGTGCCTCGTCTGCCATCGCGACGATCTCGGCTGGGTCTTTCGGGACTTCCACGAACTTCTCCGGCCCGCGGTAGGACTGGCGGCGGTCGTAATCCAGGATGCCCTTGCGCAGCGCCGCGTAGGCCGCGTTCTGGTCGTCCGTGTTGATCGACGTATAGACGTTCAGCCCGCGGCTGTAGGTCTCTTCTCCGTACTGCGCGAACATCATCTGGCGCACCATCTCGGCCACGAACTCGGCATGGACGCGGGTGCCCTCGTTGGCGGGGCGGATGCGCAGCGGCTGTTCCTTGGCCTCGGCGGCTTGCTCTTTGGTGATGAAGCCGTTTTCAACCATGCGGTCGAGGATGTAGAGCTGTCGTTCGCGGGCGCGGTCGAAATTGGCGATCGGGTTGGCCGACGACGGGAACTTGGGAATGCCCGCCAGCATGGCTGCTTCGGCAATCGTGATGTCCTTCAGCGGCTTGCCAAAGTAGGTCTCTGACGCCGCGGCGAACCCGTAGGCGCGGTTGCCCAGGAAGATCTGGTTCATGTAGATCTCAAGGATCTGATCCTTGGTCAGCATGTGCTCCAGCTTGAAGGTCAGCAGCACCTCATAGATCTTGCGGGTGTACGTCTTCTCGGAAGACAGGTACACGTTGCGCGCCACCTGCATCGTGATGGTGGACGCACCCTGGCTTTTCTCACGGCCCAGGTTGGCGAGCGCAGCGCGGGCCACGCCCATGTAGTCGACGCCGCCATGCTCGTAAAAGCGCGCGTCTTCCACTGCCAGCACAGCGTCCTTCATCGCCTTGGGAATCTTGTCGATCGGCGTGAGGTTGCGGCGTTCTTCGCCGAACTCGCTGATCAAGGTGCCTTCCGCCGTATAGATGCGCAAAGGCAGCTTGGGCCGGTAGTTGGACAACTCAGAGACGTCCGGCAGGTTGGGGTAGGCAATGGCGAGCGCCATCAGGCCACCCATGACGGCGCACAGCGCCAAGGCGACCACAGTGCCGACGGCCCACATGAGGCCTTTGAGCAACCACTTCAACCAGGAGGGCTGCGATGGTGTTGTGCGCTTGTTCACGCCATTCGGCGAATTTTCAGACGGCATCGGGGAAACAAGTAAGTTGGCAAGTACTTCCGTGAGACAGTACGTGCTCAGAGCAGGCGAGGGAGGAGGCCTGCGAGCACTTCTGCCTCGGCATTCTGGATTGTGATCGCCTCTGACGGCGTAACGCATCGCAACGCAATGCGTGTAGGCTAACCGCGTCTAGCGACGTAAGGAAATGTCCGCAGACGTTAGTTTTTGACAACGCGGTCAAGCGCATGTAGTCGGCTATTGCTTTGCCCGACAAGGGGCTTGCTGCTAGGATTCAAGTGAAATCTTAAGTGTGTTCGACTTTTGAAACTAAAGGTAACAGGGTGTCGTCTTGAACGCTGGATCGTTGTTCGGTCGCCAGTCGGCGTCCTTATTGGGGCTCGACGTCAGTCCATCCAGCGTCAAGCTGGTGGAGCTGTCGCAGGACCGCGCTGGCAATTTGGTGCTGGAGCGTTGCGGTATCGAGCCGTTTGAAGCGGGCTGGATCAGCGACGGCAACATCGAAAAATTCGACGAGGTCGTCGAGGCAACGCGCCGCTTGGTCAGCCGAAGTGGCACCAAGACCAAACAGGTGGCGATGGCGCTGCCTGCTTCTGTGGTTATCACCAAGAAGATCATTCTACCCGGGGGCCTTTCTGAGCGGGAGCTCGAAGTCCAGGTGGAAACCGAGGCCAACCAATACATTCCGTTCTCGCTGGATGAGGTCGCTCTCGACTTCTGCGTCGTTGGCCCGAGCCCGACCTCCGCAGGTGACGTGGAAGTGGTCATCGCTGCCTCACGCAAGGAAAAAGTTGAAGACCGTCAGGGTCTCGCTGAAGCCTGCGGCCTTACGCCTGTGGTGATGGATGTGGAGAACTATGCGTCCCGATTGGCTGCCAATCGAATCATCGCGCGCCTACCCGGCGGCGGTGCCGACGCAGTGATCGCTTTGATCGAGATCGGGGCGATGTCTTCCAACATGCAGGTGCTTCGGAACGACGAACTGCTGTACGAGCGCGATCAAGTTTTTGGTGGTGCCCAGTTGACGCAAATGCTGGCGCGCCAATACGGCTTCACACAGGAAGAGGCGGAGACTAAGAAACGTTCAGGCGAACTGCCGGAAGACTATGCGCAGACGGTTCTTGAGCCGTTTGTGGAGTCGCTTTCGCAGGAGATTGAACGCGCCCTGAAGTTCTTCTTCACCAGCACGCCGCACAACAAGGTCGACTACATTCTTCTGGCCGGCGGTACAGCGGGTCTTTCGGGCTTGACCGAGGTAGTGACCCAGCACACCAACTTCCCGTGCCAAGTTGTTAATCCATTCGATGGCATGGAGATCGGCAAGGGTGTGCGTGAGAAAAAGATGCTGCGTGAAGCGCCCTCGTACTTGACGGCCTGCGGCTTGGCTATGCGGAGGTTCGCGCGGTGATATTGATCAACTTACTTCCGCATCGGGAGATGGCGCGCAAGAAAGCGCGCCAAGTCTTCAACACTTCCTTGGGGTTGTCGGCATTGGCAGGCCTTGCCATTGCCGGCGGTATCTACCTCTGGTACCAGCACCAGATCTCCGAGCAGCAAGATCGAAACACCTTCATCACCTCCGAAATCACAAAGCTGGACTCTGAGATCAAAGAAGTTGCAAACCTCCAGGGAGAAATCGCGGCGCTGAAGGCACGCCAAGAGGCTGTTGAGAATCTGCAGGCTGATCGCAACCTTCCTGTTCATCTGATGAACGAAGCAGTGAAGCAATTGCCGGATGGTATCTACCTGAAAGGCATCAAGCAAGACAATCAGAACGTTCTCTTCACCGGCGTCGCTCAATCCAATGAGCGGGTTTCAGAGCTGTTGCGGAATTTGGAGCGAAATAGCGACTGGGTCACCAAGCCGGAATTGATCGAGATTGTCGCGGCCAACATGGCGCTGACGCCGCGCGAGCAGCGACGTGTGTACAACTTTACGGTTCGTGTGCAGTTGCAACGCGCCAGCGCGCCAGCATCGGGCGCTTCTGCTGCCGGCCGGACCTGAAGACGAGGCACACTGAACATGGCACGAAAAAAATCCAACAATATTGACGTCGGCGCTTCCGTCAGATCCCTCGGAGATCAATTTCGGGGTCTCGATACGCGCGATCCGTCGTCTTGGCCAGGGATTCCGCGCTTCGCTCTCTTTGCCATTGTCGCAATAGCGGTCGCAGGCGTTCTTTGGTTCTTTGCGCTGAAGGATATGGACTCGGAGCTTGAGGGGGAGCGACAAAAAGAGGCAACCTTGAAGTCTGACTATCAAGCAAAGTTGCAAAAAGCAGTGAGCCTTGATGAGCTGAAAAAGCAACGCGAGCAAGTGATGCAGTATGTCAATCTGCTTGAAAAGCAGCTGCCAAGCAAGGCGGAGATGGACGCCTTGCTGTCGGATATCAACCAAGCCGGACTGGGTCGGAGTTTGCAGTTTGAGTTGTTCCGTCCAGGGCAGTTGGTTGTAAAAGATTACTATGCTGAGCTTCCCATTGCTGTGAAAGTGACTGGCAGATATCACGACATCGGTGCGTTTACGTCTGATATCGCCAACTTATCGCGAATCGTGACGCTAAATAACATTTCGGTTACACCTGACGATAAAAATAAAGACAAGCCGGGCGGCCTGCTTTTGGATGCTACTGCAAAAACTTTCAGGTACTTGGATCCAGAGGAAATCGCAGCACAGCGCAAGGCGAGCCAAGCGAAGGGTTCAAAATGATGCGTTTTTTTTCAGTGCTGGGATGCGTCGCCATTTGCGCCGGAAGCTTGGCTGCTTGCACTGCTGAATCTGACGATCTGCAGCAGTGGATGGCTGAGCAGCGGCGCAACACTAAGCCTCGCGTAACTCCTATCTCGGAGCCTAAGAAATATGTTCCGCTTGCATATTCAGAGGGCTCATCATTTGATCCATTTGGTAGCGACAGGCTAACGCAAGCCTTGCGCCGCGAAACCGGCCCGGCGAGCGCTGGAGCGATGCTGGTTGCGCCCGAGCTCAATCGGCGAAAAGAACCTCTTGAGGCGTTTCCGCTGGATGTCATGACGATGGTGGGCAGTTTGGATCGGTCGGGGCAAAAGGTCGCGCTGGTACGGGTCGATAACTTACTGCACCAGGTCCGGGCAGGAAACTATCTTGGCCAAAACTATGGTCGAGTCACAAAAATTGATGAAAATGAGGTCGTTCTTCGTGAGATAGTTCAGGACGCGGCCGGTGAATGGATTGAGCGCAATACGGTGCTGCAGTTGCAGGAGAAAGCAAAATGAATTTCGGGTTTTACCCAGCACCGGGCATGGTGCGTAGAGCCGTTGTCGGTATCAGTTGGCTCGCGCTTGCGGGCGGCGCGTACGCGCAAGTCACGATTCAATCCATCACCAGTTCCATCCAAAGTGGCACGGAAACGGTGCGGATTGACATGTCCGAGCCCCTGAGCGCATTGCCAGCCGGGTTCGCAGTGCAGTCGCCGGCTCGAATCGCACTCGATTTTCCCGGTGTCGTAAGTGGCCTGAGCCAATCCACGGTTGAACTCAACCAAGGCAACCTGCGCGCCGCTAACGTCGCTCAAGCTTCCGACCGCACGCGCGTTGTGTTGAGCTTGAACCGCCCAACCACCTATCGTGCGGAACTACATGGTCGCAGTGTCTTCGTCACGCTTGAGCCGGTCGCAGTCGCTACCCCTGCTGCCGCGTCGAATCCCGTGACGCAAGTGTTCTCGGAGAGCCGAAATCCTGCTGCGCTACCTCTGAAGGACGTTGATTTCCGGCGGGGAGTAGATAACGCGGGTCGTGTTGTCGTTGATCTTGCGAACAATCAAGTCGGTGTTGATATCAAGCAGCAAGGTTCCTCCCTTGTCGTCGAATTCCTGAAAACAAGCCTCCCTGAAGGCCTACGCCGCAGGTTGGATGTAAGCGATTTCGGTACGCCGGTGCAAACTATCTCGACTACTCAGTCGGGCGACCGTGTTCGAATGGTGATTGAACCCAAGGGTCAGTGGGAGCATAGCGCTTACCAGAGCGACAACCAACTGGTTATTGAGGTGCGCCAGCAAAAGGCTACTGGAAGCAAGCTGGGTCAGGGGCCCGGGTTCCGCGGGGAAAAACTGTCGCTTAACTTTCAGAATATTGATGTCCGATCTCTTCTTCAGGTCATTGCTGATTTCACCAATTTCAACATAGTAACGTCTGACACGGTTCAGGGGAATTTAACATTGCGCCTCAAGGATGTTCCGTGGGACCAAGCGCTGGATATTATTCTTCAGGCCAAAAGTTTGGGGATGAAGCGCACCGGAAATGTGTTGCAAATTGCGCCTAAGGAAGAGCTGGCAGCCAAAGAAAAAGCTGAATTGGAGGCGCAAGCGGCAATTCGTAACCTGGAACCCTTGAGAACGCAGTCGTTCCAGCTGAACTACACCAAAGCTGCGGATATTGCAACGCAGCTCACGTCGTCTTCCGGCGGCTCGGCAGGAGGCGGCGGATCGTCCGGTGCATCCAGCAACAGCCTTTTGAGCCAGCGCGGCTCCGTTATCGCAGAGCCTCGAACCAATCAACTCTTCGTGTCGGACATTCCGTCGCGGCTTGAACAGATTCAGGAGATGATTGCCAAGCTGGACGTCCCGATGCGACAAGTGCTGATCGAGGCGCGCATCGTTGAGGCATCGGACACGTTCGGCAAGTCGCTGGGCGTCAAGCTCGGTTCGGCGGACATGCGCGGCGTACGTGGCGGTGATGCCGGCTATGCGGTCGGCGGTGGGAACCGAGTCGCCATCGGAGGCAATTACAACGCAGTTGGCGCGACTACGGGTGCCTTTGCGTCAGGGGGCCTGACATCGGATTCCTCCCAGTTTCTGAACCTTCCTGCGTCAGGGCTTGCCGGGGTTTCACCCGCCAACTTCGCGATATCCTTGTTCAGCTCGGCCGCAAACAGGTTCCTGAACCTGGAGTTGTCTGCGTTGGAGGCGGATGGCAAGGGCAAGGTGGTTTCCAGCCCCCGCGTCGTGACCGCCGATCAGATCAAGGCCGTCATCGAACAGGGAACGGAGTATGCATATCAGCAGGCTACATCCAGTGGTGCGACTTCCGTTGCCTTCCGTAAGGCGGTGCTCAAGCTGGAAGTCACGCCGCAGATCACGCCAGAAGGCAATATCATTCTTGACCTCGATGTGAACAAAGACAGTCCTGGCGGCCTGGTTGCCGGCGCAATGTCTATTGATACGAAGCGAGTGAAAACTCAAGTTCTTGTCGAAAACGGTGGAACCGTCGTGATCGGAGGCATTTTTGAGTTGAACGAGAAAGAGCAGGAAAACAAGGTTCCGTTATTGGGTGATATCCCCGCGGTTGGAAATTTGTTTAAGCAGCGAACTCGTCAGGCCAGCAAAACTGAAATGTTGGTTTTTATTACACCTAAGATGATTTCTGATTACGGTGCGGTTCGTTGATGCGTGTCGTTTGTGTGGCTTGGTTTGTTTAAAAGGGGATTTGCTGTGAAGAAGCTCGGAATGGCATTGGGTCTGAGTCTCGCTGCGCTGCTCGCAGGATGCGGTGGCGGTGGGGGGAGCGCCGGGAATACGCAACTGGAATATAAAATTTCACTGCGTGCAGACACCGTAGCGCTGCCGGTCAATATCGGAAATATTGGGCCGAGTATTGGCACCAACGCTCCCTACACCACGGTGCTTCATGTGACTGCGACCGAAGGTGGGAACCCCATCATCGGAACGAAAGATGCCTTTGCATGTAACATCGATGCCGGCGTGAATGTTGGTGCTCTTTATTATCTAGATGGCGATCCAGCGCATGAAACTGATGTCAATGGACAGAAAGTTCCAAATGCATATCGGAGTATTACGCTGGACTCTAACTCTGGTGGAAACTCTTTTCATTTCCATGCTGGTAACACCCGGGGTGTGGCAACTATAACGTGCTCCATCACTAACCCCCGGGATAATCAGGTTTCGGCAACGAGTGTGCAAATCGTCGTGGGCAACGGCGGGGCGCCTGCGGTTGGCATGCCCGCAAGTGTGGCTCTTGAGGCTGCTTCCGGTTATCTTGGCGCGCAGAACAATCCTAACAACGTCCGAAATACCGTCAGCTTGCAGGCGATGCTTCGCGACGAAGTGGGACAATGGGTTGCTGATACGTCTACACCTAACCTACAGGTCTATATTCAAGCTAGTGACGCCGCGGCAGGTGCGCGCTTGATTCGGGATCGTCAGTCGGGGACAGTCATTATGACTAACACTCGAAATGGTATTGCCGATTTCAGCCTCTCTAGCGGTTCGAACATTGGTGTGATCACCTTGGTGCTTGTTGCAGACCGTGCTGACAACAATGTCGCGAATGGTATTCAGGATCCGATCATTCAGCGGATGGTCATTCCGGTGGTGAATGGCATCGCGCAGAAGCCTCTGTCGGTGCAGGCGCAATCGGTGACCGCAACGTGCCGCCAGGAAGTCTCCACTCCGTTGGTCGCTTCTGATGGGTTGCCTCCGTATCAATGGTCCGTGGTCGGAAAGATGCCGGCTGGATTGAGCCTGACTCCTGACGGTTTGGTGACAGGTGTCCCGGTGCTGGTGAACGGCGCTGGCGCGGGAAGCTACCAGGTTGCTGTTCAGGTGACCGACGCCAACGGTTCTTCGCAGGTGACGACGCTGACGGTTGACGTGCAAGCTGGTGATTGCAAACCGCTGACGATCAATTCGAGCAGCCTGTCTGTGACGAAGGGCACCAGCTTCGCGTTTGCCTTGAGTGCAAGTGGCGGCAAGTCGCCTTATAAATGGGGCGCACCGGTGGCGTTGCCCACTGGATTGTTCCTGAATGGCGACACCGGTATCTTGAGCGGCGCCATCAACACCGCTGGTAGCTACCCGATCGTTATCCAAGTGACCGATGGTGACGGAATCGTGGTCGTCGCCAATATGACAGTTTCGGTGACAAACCCCACAGCGACAACGACGCCCTAAGGCCTGCGTGTTCTGCGTCGGCTAAGCCTGTGCGGCCGACGCAGGTCGCGGTGTCGAACCAATTCCGCCAGCTCGCGTTTTGTGGGCTGGCGGTTTTCTTTTAGATCGTGCCAAATGGGTTTTACCGCGCGCTCCGCATGCTCAATCTGGCGCGTAGCCGACAGCGTTTGCTGCCCATGTTTCTCTTCGTGGGCGCCCCGTGCGCATGTGCTTAACCTAGGTGGCTAGAACGGTGACATGTTTATTCACAGTCGTGTTGGTAGGTCTTCCCGGAAGCGGAAAGTCCTCTGTGGGGCGGGCAGTTGCTCGTCGGATGGATTGCGTCTGGAAGGACTCGGATCATGAAATTGAGGCCCAGCTTGGTTGCACCGTCCGTGAGTATTTCGAGGCAGAAGGCGAAGGTGCGTTTCGCGATCGCGAAGAAGAGGTGCTCGATTCGCTTTCGCGTACCGCAGGAATTGTCCTGTCCACCGGTGGCGGTGCAGTGCTTCGAGAAGTCAACCGTCAGCGGCTTAAAGAGCGTGGCACGGTGATTTACCTCCGGTCTTCCCCCGAGGCGCTGTGCCGCAGGCTCAAGAACGACACGAAGCGTCCTTTGCTTCAGGTGGCGGACCCGCTCAAGCGGCTGCGGGCGCTGTATGCCGAACGTGATCCGCTGTACCGCGAGTGCGCGCACTTCGTGATCGACACCCACGGCTCTTCGCTTTCCATGCTGGTCAATCGCATCATGATGCAGCTGGAGCTCGCCGAGGGCGGCGCTCTTGGCGGTCAGCCGGGCACAGGCTCCGCTGGCGACGTCGGTAGTTAGGCCGCTCCCATTCGCCACCGCATGTGTCGCGGTCGCCACCTCCTACACTAGCGCCATGGCCTTGACTTCTGAAACCCAAACCGTTGAGATTGCGCTGGATGAGCGCAGCTACCCCATCCTGATCGGCGCGGGCCTGCTTGACCACGCCGCATCGTTTGATCGCGCTGGCGCGGGCAGCAGCGCCTTGGTCGTCAGCAACACCACCGTCGCCCCGCTGTATGCCGAGCGGCTGCTCCGGGCGCTGCAGTCGCGCCATGCGAGCGTGCGCGTGCTGGCCTTGCCCGATGGCGAGCAGTACAAGACTTGGGAAACGCTCAACCTGGTCTTTGATGACCTGCTGGCGCATGGCGCTGACCGCAAGACGGTGCTCTACGCCCTGGGCGGCGGTGTCGTCGGCGATATGACGGGGTTTGCGGCGGCCAGCTACATGCGCGGCGTGCCCTTCGTGCAGGTGCCGACCACCTTGCTGGCGCAGGTCGATTCGTCGGTGGGGGGCAAAACGGCCATCAACCACCCGCTGGGCAAGAACATGATCGGCGCTTTCTACCAGCCGCAGGTGGTGGTGTGCGATCTGGACGTGCTCAAGACCCTGCCGCCGCGCGAGCTGTCGGCTGGCCTCGCAGAGGTGATCAAGTACGGCCCGATCGCCGACATGGCGTTTCTGGACTGGATCGAGGCGAACGTCGATGCGCTGCGCGCGTGCGACCGCACCGCCCTGGCGCACGCCGTGCGGCGCAGCTGTGAGATCAAGGCGCATGTGGTGGGCCAGGATGAGCGCGAATCCGGCCTGCGCGCCATCCTCAACTTCGGCCACACCTTTGGCCATGCGATCGAGGCGGGCATGGGCTACGGCGCGTGGCTGCACGGCGAGGCCGTGGGCGCGGGCATGGTGATGGCGGCCGAGCTGTCGCGCGAGCTGGGCCGGGTGGATACCGCCTTCGTGCAGCGCCTGACCGCGCTGATCGACCGCGCCGGCTTGCCCACGCGCGGCGCCGTGATCGATCCGGTGGACAACGCCGGCCGCTACCTTGATTTGATGCGCGTGGACAAGAAGGCCGAGGGCGGCGACATCCGCTTCGTCGTCATCGACGGCCCCGGCCGAGCCGCCGTGTGCGCCGCGCCCGATGCGCTGGTGCGGCAGGTGATCGACCGGTGCACCTGACGCGGGCGCCGGGGCGGCCAGCATGTGTTCGCAGTGCTTGCGGATGGCCAAGTCGTGACGTGGCCCGCGCAGGCAGTGCAAGGTGGGTTGCAGCTATCTGCGCAGGCAAGCTGCGGCAGCGTGAAGACAGCGCTGCGCAGACGTTTAGTATGTTTTTGATAGCTGCTCGCGCTCATTGGACGGGCGCCAGAGGGTGATTTGACCGATATTCCTAACCCGCTATCGCTGGCCGCGCACGGCGCGCCAAATGGCGCATCGCACACCGCGCCACCCGGCACGCAGGGCCAACTCGCGCCCTACGCCAGCCACCCCGCCGCGTCGCGCGGGCGCCTTCACCCCACGCCGCCAGCGCCTACGCGCAATGAGTTCCAGCGTGATCGTGATCGCATCGTGCATTCCACGGCGTTTCGGCGGCTGGTCTACAAGACGCAGGTGTTCGTCAACCACGAAGGCGACCTGTTTCGCACGCGCATGACGCATTCGCTGGAGGTGGCGCAGCTGGCCCGGTCCATCGCCCGGCCATTGGGCCTGCACGAAGACCTGGTGGAGGCCATTGCGCTGGCGCACGACCTGGGGCACACCCCGTTCGGCCACGCGGGGCAGGACGCGCTGAACGAATGCATGGCCGATTTCGGCGGCTTTGAGCACAACCTGCAAAGCCTGCGCGTGGTCGATCAGCTGGAACACCGCTACCCCGATTACGACGGGCTGAACCTGACCTTTGAGGCACGCGAGGGCATCCTCAAACACTGCTCGCTGGCCAATGCGCGCCGGCTGGAAGCGGCCGAGCCCGGTGGCGTGGCGCACCGATTTCTGCAGCGCACGCAGCCCAGCCTGGAAGCGCAACTGGCCAACCTGGCCGACGAAATCGCCTACAACGCGCACGACATCGACGACGGCGTGCGCTCGGGCCTGCTCACGCTGGCGCAGTTGGAAGCGGTGCCGCTGTTTGCGCGCGCAATGGCCACGGTGCGTCGCGACTTCCCCGCGCTGCACGGCCGCCGCGTGTTGTACGAGGCCATCCGCCGCATGCTGTCGGAGCAGGTGTACGACGTGGTGGCCGCCACCGGCGCCGCCGTCGCCGCGGCCGGCGTGGCCAGCGCGGACGAGGCGCGCCGCGCCGCGCCGCTGGTTCAGTTCAGCGCCGCGATGCGCGAACAATCCGCCGTGCTCAAGCGTTTCTTGTTCGCCAACCTGTACCGCCACCCGCAGGTGATCGACACCACGGCGCAGGGCCGCCAGGTGGTGCGCGAGCTGTTCGACGCCTATCGGCAGCGCCCCGGCGAGCTGCGTCCCAGCTTCGCCGGGCGCGCCGACCGAGAGCGCGCCGTGGCGGACTACATCGCCGGCATGACCGACCGCTTCGCGCTGCGCGAACATGAGCGGCTGACGGGCCGGCGGCTGTTGAGTTGATCAGGCACACGACCAAGGTGGGTGCGCTGGCGGACTGACTGGACCTGGATTTGCCAGGGCGACGCCCCGCCTACCGCTGCCAACGCATGACACAGGCTGGTCGGCCAGCGGCGGCGCTCTCCGGCCGACCATCCGCGCAGCAGGGCGCGGCGCCAAGCGACACTCGCCTGCAACGCCCGACATACCCCTGTCGCCGGTGCGGTGCGCCGTTGCCGGCACACTCGCGCCAGCCGAGCCCTGCCGAGCGCCAACCCCACCTCCGCCATGACCGCCGCCAACCCTACACCCTCACAAGCCACCCGCGCCGCGCCCGGTGCGCCCACCCGCAGCGGCCTGACCGCCTGGATCGTCATCCTTGCCGGGGTGGCCGCGGCGCTGTACGTGGGCAAGCTGCCGCCCGCGATTCCGGCGCTGCAGGCCGCGCTGGGGCTGACCTTCGTGCAGGCAGGTTTCCTGCTTTCGCTGGTGCAGCTGGCGTCGATGGCGCTGGGGCTGGTGGCCGGGCTGATGGCCGAAGGGCTGGGCCTGCGCCGTTGCGTGATCGGCGGGCTGTGGCTGCTCGCGCTGGCCGGGCTGGCCGGAGGCTTTGCGCAGAGCGCGGCCGGGCTGCTGGCGCTGCGCGCGGTGGAAGGCGTGGGTGTGCTGCTGGTCACCGTGCCGGGGCCCAGCCTGATCAGGCGCAGCCTGCCGCCCAGCCAGCTCACGCGCATGCTCGGGTTCTGGGGTGCGTACATGCCGTTTGGCACCGCCGCCGCGCTGCTGCTGGGCCCGGCGGTGATTCCGGCGGCCGGGTGGCAGGGCTGGTGGTGGGTGGTGGCCGCGTTTTCTGCGCTGATGGCGCTGTGGATGAGCGCGAAAGTGCCCGCCGACCCCCCGCGCCGCGCCAGCACGGCTGCGGGCGAGCCGTGGCCGCCCCGCCTGACCGGCACCCTGGCCGCCGCAGGCCCCTGGCTCTTGGCGCTCAGCTTCATGGTGTATTCGTCGCAGTGGCTGGCCGTGGTGGGGTTTCTGCCTTCGCTGTACCAGCGGGCCGGCTGGGGCGGGGCGCTGGGCGCGCTGCTGACGGCCGGCGTCGCGGGCGCCAACATCATCGGCAACGTGGCGGCAGGGCGCCTGCTGTCGCGCGGCGTGGCGGCGCCGGTGTTGCTGTGGATCGGCTTTGCCGCCATGGCGCTGGGCGGCGTGATGGCCTTCGCCGAGCTGACGGCCGCCTGGCCCGTGCCGCGTTACCTGGGCGCTGTGCTGTTCTCGGCGGTGGGCGGCCTGATTCCCGGCACGCTCTTCGGCCTCGCCCCGCGCCTGGCGCCGGGCGAAGGGCGCATCGCCACCACGGTGGGTTGGATGCAGCAGCTGTCGGCCGTGGGCCAGGTGTGCGGCCCGCCGCTGGTGGCGGCCTTCGCCGGCTGGGTGGGCGGATGGCAGTTCACCTGGGTGCTGACGGCCGCGTGCTGCGTGGCGGGCGCCGTGCTGGCGGGCTTGATAGGCCGGCGGCTGGCACAATCTGGGTGAAATAGCCTCTGGCGCCGGTGCAACCAGCGCTGGCAGCTATCCAAAATATAGCAATCAGCCGGTTTGCACGCAGCGCCTGCGCAGCGGCACGCCACCTGAGCCCCCACCACCCCACGCCACCCATGAACGACGACACCCTGCGCGACACCGTCATCGCCGACACCCAGCGTTGGCTGGAGCGTGCCGTGATCGGCCTCAACCTGTGCCCCTTCGCCAAGGCACCGCACACCAAGGGCCAGATCCACTACGCCGTGTGCACCGCCGACGAGCCCGAAGCGCTGCTGCTGCAACTGCAAGCCGAGCTGACCGCCCTGGCCGAGGCCGACCCTGCCCAACGCGAAACCACGCTGCTGATGGCGCCGCGCCAGATGGCGGACTTTCTCGCCTTCAACGATTTCCTGGACGCGGCCGACGCCGTGCTGGAAGAGCTGGGCCTGGAAGGCGTGCTGCAGGTGGCGCCCTTTCACCCGCGGTTCCAGTTTGCAGGCACCGAGGAGGACGACATTGGCAACGCCACCAACCGCTCGCCGTACCCCACGCTGCACCTGATCCGCGAAGAAAGCATCGACCGCGCGGTAGAGGCTTTCCCCGATGCCGAGGAAATCTTCGAAGGCAACATCGCCAAGCTGGAAAAGCTGGGCGCCGACGGCTGGGCCGCGCTGGACGTGGGCGCCAGCGTGACCGAATCGGCGCGCTGAGCGGCACGCCATGAAGACCAATACCCACCCCGGCGCCCAGGCACCTCGGCCGAATCGCGCCAAAGATACTTCAAAAAAGATAGCTGCTGGCGCTGGTGCCACCGGCGCCAGAGGCGCAAAAGATACTGAATCCGCCCTGCAGGCCGAACTGCGCCCCGGCCAGTCCATCGAGCTGCTCAAGGCCCTGCACATCCTCACGCGCGACGGGCGGCTGAACCAGGATTCGCGCCGCAAGCTCAAGCAGGTCGAGCACCTGGTGCAGTTCATCGAAAAGCAGATGGCCGAGCTGACGCCGCACGGCGCCGAGCTGACGCTGGCCGACCACGGCGCGGGCAAGTCTTACCTCGGCTTCATCCTGTACGACCTGTGCCTGAAAGCCAGCGGCAGCGGCCGCGTGTTCGGCATCGAAACGCGGCCCGAGCTGGTCGAGCGCTCGCGCGCGCTGGCCCGCCAGCTGGGTTTTGCGCGCATGGACTTCCTCAACATCAGCGCTGCCGATTCCGCGCACCATGCGGCGTTGCCAGAGCGCATCGACGTCGTCACCGCGCTGCACGCCTGCGACACCGCCACCGACGACGCCATCGCCTTCGGCCTGGAAAAGCACGCGCAGGCGATGGTGCTGGTGCCCTGCTGCCAGGCCGAGCTGGCCGCCAGCCTGCGCCAATCCAAGGCCCTGCAACTGGCACGCACGCCGCTGGCCGAGCTGTGGCGCCACCCGCTGCACACCCGCGAAATGGGCAGCCAGCTGACCAACGTGCTGCGCTGCCTGTACCTGGAGTCGCAGGGCTACAGCGTGACGGTGACCGAACTGGTGGGCTGGGAACACAGCCTGAAAAACGAGCTGATCATCGCCCGCTGGACGGGCCAGAAGAAACGCAGCGCCGCCGAGCGGCTGAAAGCGCTGCTGGCCGAATTCGGCCTTCAGACGCTGCTGCCGGTGCGCTACCCGAGGCTGGTGGAAGCTGAGCCGTCGGTCTGAGATGGCGTTGAGCTCGTGGCGCTAGGAGCAGCGGGCAGGGCGAGCGTGCGGGGCGCGTGACTTTGCACACGCCTACATGCCTGCATGCCTTTGCGCGCGCGATGGCCGGTGTCGCGCCGTTAGGTGGCGCTTGCGTAAACGCGTGGGGCCTGCGCCGGGCGTTTGGGCTGCCGCGCCACGCGTTGGGCGTTTAAAACTTGACGACGACAGCGCGGCGCACAACGGCGCAATGCGGACACCGCCGCACACCGCTCAGGCGGAACCCCACGCGCTAGTAGCACAGATCGGCTGGCTATTCCGCCCACTGGCCCCCGGTGCAGCGCGGCTGGCCACCCAGGTCGCGCCGGCTTTGCACTTGCTTGAAACCCGCCGCGTGCAGCAGGCCCTGCACCGCATCGGCTTGGTCCCAGCCGTGCTCCAGCAGCAACCAGCCGCCCGCGCACAGGTGGGCCTGGGCGTGCGCGATGATGTGGCGCAGGTCGTCCAGCCCATCGGCGCCGCTGACCAAGGCCTGGCGCGGCTCATGCGCCAAGGCGGGCAGGTGCGCGTCGCCCTCGGCGATGTAGGGCGGGTTGCTCAGAATCAAGTCAAACCGCTCGCCCGCCACCGGCGCGAACCAACTGCCGTGGCGCATGGCCACCGGAAGGCCCAGGCGTTGCGCGTTGGCGCCGGCGACGGCCAGGGCGTCGGCGCTGGCGTCGACCGCCGTCACGCGCGCGTGCGGGCGCTGTTGCGCCACGGCCAGGGCAATGGCACCGCTGCCTGTGCCCAGGTCGAGCACGCTTGCGCTTGCTCTGGCGTTGGCTGCGGTCGTGGTGGGTAGAAGTTCCAGCGCCCAATCGACCAGCGTCTCGGTGTCGTCACGCGGGTCCAGCACGCGGGCGTCTACCTGCAGCGTCAAGCCATGAAACGCCTTCTGGCCGACCAGGTAGGCGATGGGTTCGCCCGCCCGTCGTCGCTCGGCCAACGCGGCCAGGCGTTGCGCGGCGGCGGCCGGCAGCGGTTCACCATCGTGCGTCAGCAGCCAGGCGCGCGCGCGCGTGGGCTGGTTCAGCACATGCAGCAGCAGCATCTGCGCCTCCAGGCGCGGCAGGCCTGTGGCGGTCAAGCCTTGCAGTGCTTGGGCGATGGTGACGGGGGTGGAGTTCACGGGCACCCAATACTATCGAAAATATAGCTGCTCGCGCAGTATGGACAGGCGCCAGACGCCTTTTCTATCCAGATTTCTGTGCCCGGAGTCAGCCTGACAAACCAGCGACACGCGCAGTTTGAGCGGCACGGATCAAGGCGCCGTCAACCGGTCGACCACGCCGGTCACGCCAGTCACTTGGCGCGCCGTCTGCAGCGCCAACTGGCGTTCGTTGGCAGACGGCACGGCGCCGCTCAGCACCACCAGGCCGCCTTCCAGCCCTTCAACTTGCAGGTTGAGCCCCGCCAGGCTGGGCTGCGCCGCCAATGCGCTGCGCACCCGCTGCGCCACGCGCAACGACCCTTGCGTGGAACCCGACACGCCGTCGAACACCTCCGGCGCCTTGCGCAAGTCGGGCACCGGGATCTCGATGCGCTCGGGGATGGCGCCCCACGGCGTGCCGCCCGTGCAGGCGCTGAGCAGCACGACCGGCGCGGTCGCCAGGGCGGCGATCGCGAACGGGCGGCGGGCAAGATGGGTCGGGCGCATGGTCAATCCTCCGGTGGGGCAAGGCGCGAAGCGGCGGTGGGCGCGGTGAACGCCGGTGAAGCGATCTTCGCATGAGGCGCTGTCTTGGGAAGAGCGTGCTTGGGTTTCAACGATGGGTCACCTGACGCGGCAAAACGCGGGTGGATCCCCGCGCCGGCAATGCACGAAGTCGCCCGTATGCCGAGGCCGATCCACCCACGCATCGGTGCATCGGGGCATCGATGGGGCTTGAAGGCGCAGGCGCCCCTCATACGAATCCGCCCTCAAAAATATAAGAACCGTTCGGGCTGAGCCTGGCCTGTCCTGAGCTTGTCGAAGGGTCGAAGCCCTGCGCGGTGCATGCACTTCGACAAGCTCAGTGCGAACGGTTTCTGACGGATTGAACGCAATTGGGTATCAGTGGTTCACTTCCAGCTCGGCCATCAGCTCGGCCTCGCGCGCGGCGCGCAGAGCATCCACCACGTCCTGCAATTCGCCCTCCATGATCAGCCCCAGCTTGTACAGCGTCAGGTTGATGCGGTGGTCGGTCAGGCGGCCCTGCGGAAAGTTGTAGGTGCGGATGCGGTCGCTGCGGTCGCCGCTGCCAATCAGCCCCTTGCGCGTGGCTGCTTCCTTGGCCAGCCGCTCAGTGCGCTCTTTTTCTTGTAGCCTTGCCTGCAGCACCCGCAAGGCCTGCGCCTTGTTGGCGTGCTGGCTGCGGCCGTCCTGACACTCGGCCACGATGCCTGTGGGCAAGTGCACCACCCGCACCGCCGAATCGGTTTTGTTGATGTGCTGGCCGCCCGCGCCGCTGGCACGGAAGGTGTCGATGCGCAGGTCCGCCGGGTTCAGCTTGATCGCCTCGGCCTCATCCGGCTCGGGCATGACCGCCACGGTCGCGGCGCTGGTGTGGATGCGGCCCTGAGTCTCCGTGGCCGGCACGCGCTGCACGCGGTGGCCGCCCGATTCAAACCTGAGCTTGCCGTAAACATTGTCCCCGTCGACGCGCAGCACCAGCTCCTTGTAGCCGCCCAGCTCAGCGGGCGACTCGCTCATCACCTCCACGCGCCAGCCCTGGTTGGCCGCGTAGCGCGTGTACATGCGCGCCAGGTCGCCCGCAAACAGCGCAGATTCATCGCCGCCCGTGCCCGCTCGAATCTCCACGAACGCGGGCCGGGCGTCGTCCGGATCCTTGGGCAGCAGCATGCGCTGCAGCTCCGCTTCGAGCGCGGCCAGCTCCGCCTGGGCCGCTGCGATTTCCTCGGTCGCCATGTCGGCCATGTCGGGGTCTTGCAGCAAGTCCTGCGCGGCGGCTACGTCCTGCTCGCGCTGCTGAAAGCGCGCCCATCGATCGGCCACGGCCGATACCTCCGTGTGCTCGCGCGACAGCTTCATGAACTGCGCCATGTCGGACATGATGTCCGGGCGGGACAGCAGGAAGTCCAACTCCATCAGGCGGGCGGCGTGGCGGTCGAGTTGATGTCTTAAGGATGAGCGCATAGCGGGCCGCATTGTCGCGCTTCGGCGCGTCTCGCTGCGGCGCCAGCCTTGTGGGAAAAGCACGGATATCCGACCAACGGCGCTCTGCGCGGGCTTGGCGGGCTTGAGCAAAGCGTTACGCAACCAGGAAAATGGTCACATGATGCTTACTGTCCGTCGTCAGCCCGCACGCGGCTTCACCCTGATCGAGCTGCTGGTCACCGTGGCTTTGGTCGCTGTGATGGCAGGTTTGGCGGCGCCGTCGTTCCGCGATTTCATCGTGCGTCGCAATCTGGAATCTGTGACCAGTGATTTCCAGAGCGACATCATGAAGGCCCGCACGACCGCCATGAACAAGAACATCTGCGTCACCATGTGCATGAGCAGCAGCGCCGCGAACAGCAATCCGACCTGTGCGACCGGCGGTGCCGATTGGCAGCCGGGCTGGATCATCTTCCTCAATCCTGCGTGCGATGCCACCACCAACAACATCCCCGCGGATCCAAACGACCCTGCGTCGCCCAGTCCGCCGATCAATCTGATCGGTGCGCGAGTGGGAATATCTGGTGCTTATTATCTGAACAGCCAGGGCACTGCAGTCCGGAGATTTACTTTCAACCCGAGAGGGGGGGGCTCTCTGGCGTCGGCCGCAGAGTTTGATGCGGTTTATGAAAGCGCAGGAAATTCCTTGACCATGCAGTACGCCAAGAACGTTTGCGTCGACAGCCTGGCGCGAACCCGAACCATCCCGAGCGATAAAAAGTGCGCAACATATTGATCATGCAAACCGCGAGGTCTTCGAGTGGATTTACCCTCATCGAAATGATGGTGGCGATCATTATCATGTCCATCGGCTTGTTGGGTGTGGCGGGTCTGCAAGCCATATCGTCAAAATACAAGATGAACACTTGGGCGCGGGCGAATGTGTCTGGGCTGGTGTCCGATATTGGCGAGCGTATTCGCATCAATACCGACGTCGCTGGCACGAATGTCCTACACGGCGGCGTCACCACTCCGTCGGCATATAAGCTGGATGAAGATTGGGGTGCGCAGCAATCCGACACGCTTGTCATAGCCAAAGACTGCACCACCAGCACCTGCACCCCTTCTGAAAGGGCGACTTACGACATGTTGGCGTGGCGCCGCCAGGTTCGCGCGCTGCTGCCGCAAGGCGCGGCTTGGCTGGAAGGGGATAAAGGCGTTGGATTTGACGTAACGCTGATGTGGTTCGACAAGGAATTCACCGATAAGCAGGGTTCGGTGGATGCGGAGGATTCGGCGAATGCGCGTACGCTGGAAAAATCACCGGTCTGCAAGGGAACCGAATCCGGGTTCGCTCAGCAATCATGCTGCCCTGAGGACGCTGATGTGCCCGCAGGTGTGCGGTGTGCTCGATACAGGTTTGTGCCATGACCCCTAAAAAGTTATTGAAGCGGGCGCCTCATGGCCAGGCCGGCCTGACCATGGTGGAATTGCTGGTGGCGCTGGCCATCAGTCTCGTCTTGGTGCTGGCAGCAACGTATGTTTATCTGGCGACGCGGCAGTCGGATCGCGCGCTGGAGCGCAGCAGCGATGCGCAAGAAACCGGGGTTTACGTACTCCAGCTGTTGGGCCGTGAGATTGCCAACGCCGGGTTCTACCCGGCCTCCCGCTCCCCCATGGTCGTCCATGTGTCACAAACCGGCATGATCGACACCTATCCCCCCCTGCAGGCCGATCCGCGCATGGCGACCGACTGGATGAATACCGCCGCCGGCTGGCCGCCAACTGCTTTCATGACCGGGATTTTTGGTTGCGACAGCGCGTTATTCGACACGGCCAGCAGCACCTGTGGCACGGTAACTGCCGGCACGGGCGACACGATCGTGATCAATTCGTTCACCAGTGATTCGATGGCCAATGTCGTCGGCTCCCGGTTCGATTGCACGGGCGCGAACGTTGCCGGGACCGGTGCCAGTCTGGGCGATGACGTCAGCAACGGTGTGCGCAAGCTCAATACCGGCGGCAATCCGCCACTGACGCCGCACACGGGGCTGAATGAGAATTTGCCGCCTCAACTGCCGCTGTTCGTGTCCAATCGATACACGATGAGGCCAGTGAAAATCGCGCTGGATCAGTCCGATATCTCGTCGTTCAGTCTTTCCTGCAGCGGAAATGGACGCAGCCCACATGGCAAGACGGACACGACGGCTTACCAGCCCATCGTGTCCGGTCTGTCCGATTTGAGGTTTGCTTACGGCGTCTATATGAACGATCAGTCTCTGGCGCCTGCGCGTTTCTATACCGCAACCGAAGTCGGGGCGCTGGCCCCCATTGTGGTCAACGGCCAGTCATTGAATGGTTGGCAGCGCGTGACCGCGGTGCGGGTCTGCGTGCTCACGCAAACTCTCGGGGGGGGTACCCGGCTGGCTGACAAGGCCGGCGCCGCGCGCACCTATCTTGATTGCAGCGATACGCCAAAGAATCAGCCGACCGGCTCCACCATCACGCGCTACACGCAGGTCTTCGGCCTGCGCAACGCGCTGAAACAAACGTTCTGAGACATGCAACGCGAAATTCATTCCGGTGCCTGCGGTGTCCCGGTCGGGCTGGGTGGCCGCCGGGTGCAGCGCCACGCGCAGAAAGGGGTCGCGCTGGTGGTGGTGATGGTTCTGCTGATCGCCATCTCCGCCATCAGTGCATGGACGGTTCGGCGATCCATGATGGGCGAAAACATGGCGCGCAACCAGATTGACCAGCAGGCCGCCCGCCAGGCTGCGGAATCGGCCCTGCGCGATGCCGAGCGCGACATCATGAACACGTCGGCAACCGCGCTCGACAATGCCTCCTGCGCGCGCGGCGTGACCGAGTTCAACCCCAACATGTTTCGCGCCACCTGCGATCTGGGCTTGTGCGCGAAGCCCGACGCCGAGTACGACACGGTGAACTGGAGCGTTGCAACCGCTTCGAATCAGTCCGTGGCCGAGCCCTGGTGGCCAGAGTCCAAAGGCGGGCGGTGGAACGAAACAGTGGCTCAGAAGCCTGACCGCACGGCAGCTTCGCTGGACACGGGGCATTGCAGCTTCACGGGCGGAGTTCCTTTCGGCACCTTTACGGGCATGCCACCGATCCGAAGTGTGGCCAGGCAGCCTGAATACATCATTGAAGTTTTCCGTCGCAAACATGTCCGCATCAATCTTGACGAATCGCAGGTGACGTCGGGCGGGGAATTTGCAAATCAATGGTCCACCATGTACCGAATCACGGCACGCGGGTTTGGGTATTCCCCCAAAACGCAGGTCGTGCTTCAGACCATCTATTTTCCCTGAGCGCCCCATCAGCCGGCCCTGCGGAAACTGAAATCCGATCGGAATTGACCATGAACAGTATCAAGCGCTTTACTGCAGCCCTTTTCATCGCCGGCGGTAGCCTCACGGCGTGGGCATTGCCCTACGACGTGTCCCTGCCGCGCAACGCGGTGCCACCCAACGTGGTGTCGACGCCCAACAAGCCGATGATGATGTTGGCCACCTCCAAGGATCACACCTTGTTTGGGCCGATTTACAACGATTTCGAGGATTTGGAAGGCGATGGAACGATCGAGACGACGTTCAAACCCACTTTCAAATACTACGGCTATTTTGATGCCGTCAAGTGCTACACCTACGATTCGGGTGTGTTTGTGCCCAGCAGCATGGCCACGCTGACAGGCGACAAACGCTATACCTGCGGGGGTCAGTGGAGCGGCAACTTTCTCAACTGGGCGACCATGACCCGGATGGACGTGGTCAGAAAAATGCTGTATGGCGGCAAGCGCAGCACCGACACGGCCACCGCCACCGTGACGGCCGGACAGGTGACGGCCGTCACCAATTCAAAAACCATCCTGGAGCGTGCCGGTCTTTCTCAGGATGCGCATTCCTTTGTCAAATTCTACGCTGGTACGGATATTGCCGATTACACGCCCTTTACCGTTTCGAGTCTGACGAAAAAAAACAGAGGTGCCAATAAAGGTAATTATGCCGGATTGAGTATATGCAGTCGTTCTGATGGAAATACCAATGGGGGTGTGACACCGCAGATTCGATTGGCCCGAGGGAATTATCTGTTGTGGGCAACGACTTCAAAGCTGGTTTGTCGATGGGCGGATGAGGGTCCTCAGAATTTCACCGCCAAATCAGCGCGTTACTATAAAGACGTCGATAAAGGAAATGGGGTAATTTCACATGAGGTTGAGAGGCCCGATAAAACTTTGGATGGCGCGGCATACGGTGGCGTTGGGCCGGAGCTTACCGTTCGTGTGGAAGCTTGCAAGCCCAATCTGTTGGGTGAGGAGCGTTGTCAAGCCTATCCGCCTCAGTTGCGAGATAACTACAAGCCCTATGGGATTTTCCAGGAATTCGCGATGCCGCAGGACGGGGCCAGTGCAGGGCGGGTGGAGTTTGGCGTCATCACCGGTAGTTACGACGAAAACCTGAAGGCTGGCGCGTTGCGCAAGAACATGGGGGATTTCCTGGATGAGATCAACCCCGTCACGGGCGTGTTCTGTCATTCGGCTGGAGCGCATGGGTGTGCGACCAGCTTGGCGGCGCCAGACGGCCGCGCGACTGGCAAGGGCGCTATCAAGGCCATTGACGCGGCCGTTCTGTATGGGAACAACGGCAACTACGGTGGATCGGGTACGTTTTCGGAGGGCATGACCGCAGGTGGCTTGCCAGCCTGGGGAAACCCCATTGGGGAAATGCTGGTGCAGGCCTATCAGTATTACGCTGGCGTTACCTCCACCAACCCTTCAACTAAGACCAAGGATGAGGCCATCGGGCTGTTGCAGCAGGCTTGGGCAGATCCGCTCTCGACCGCCAATCCCAATCGCGGCAACCTTTATGGCAACCCCATTTGCCGGCCCATGTATGCCATGGCCTTGTCCAGCAGTGCGCTCAGCTTTGATGGCATGGATGGAAACCCGGCAGCCGACACACAGATCGTGAATGCCTTCAACTCGTTGCCCAATAGGGCCAAGGGCATCAATGATTTCACCGACGACATCGGCGCTGCGGAGAACATCCATGGCACGCGCCGCTCGGTGGGTTCGGTGACGTCGACGTGGGGTGAGACCTGTTCGGCCAAAACCGTGACGGCGCTCTCTAAAGTCAGCGGGGTTTGCCCAGAGGGCCCCGCCATTGGCGGCACCTACAAGGTCGCGGGTGCCGCATTGTCGGCCAACACCTCGAAGATCAGGACCGTGGCCACGCCACCGGTCGATTTGAACAAGGTGCAGGATGCACTCAAGGTCAAGACGCTGACCGCGTCGCTCGCGGGTGGATCGGCGCGTGTCGAGGTACCCATTCCGGGTAAGCCAGGGCAGTTTGTCTACATCACGCCAGAAGGGCTGTGGAACGGCGGTAGATCGTCCGGAAAACCGATGCCGGGTGCCATTCTGACCTTCAACTCGATTTCTGCCGGAAAAACGGCGGCGGGCCATCCCTATGGCGCTTTCATCGTGACCTGGAACGACACGCAGTTCGGCGGTGACTACGACATGGATATCGTGGGCTTCATCCGCTACGAGGTGTTCCCCGACGCGGGCAGCCCCTCTGGCTACAGCATCAAGGTGACCACCGACGTGACGGATGCCGAGGCCGGATGGACGGGGCTGCACGGTTTCAGCATTATTGGAACGGACAGGGATCGGCGCTATTTGACCCATCTTCACCACAGCGGTGACACTGGACCGTTTGTTGGTGCTGAAGGATTTCTATGTGGTGACGAGACGTTCAAATCAGCCAACGCAGAAGCCTGCAGCGGCAATGCGACGAGTTCCAACAAGGACGCGCCCGTGACGATCACCTTTCAAATGCTCGGCGCCAGTGGCGTCACCTTGAATGACCCGCTGTGGTACGCCGCGAAGTACGGTTACTTTCCTTCCAGTGTGAAAGCGGCCAATGATACTTATACCAACATTTCCATGCCGGCCAACCAGGACGCGTGGGACCACTACAAGGCCGATGGCTCGGTCGGCTCGGATGGTATTCCCGACGGTTATTTTCTGGCCCGCCGCCCGGACATCCTGGAGCAGCAGCTGCGCCGCGCGCTGACGGGCCTGGCCGATACCGCCAATGCCGCGCCGGCCACGTCCTCATCCCAGTTGCTGGCAGATGGCTACAAATACACCGTCGGTTTCAGTACCGAATCCGTCACGGGTGACCTGGAAGGGTACAAAGTAGATGCCGCCGGGAATTTCGGCACTGCGCCGACATGGAGCGCTGGAACACGGCTCAGGGCGGACGCTTCGGGCAGCCATGGCACCATGCGATCCATCATCACCAATACCGGTAACACGGCCAGTGCAGGTGTTCCTTTCCGCTGGGGGTCACTGGATGCGGCTTACAAGACGCAGATGACCACGTCCAGCAACAACGTGATGAGCGAGGCCAACGCCCAGCTGGTGTTGAACTATCTGCGCGGCGACCAGTCGCTGGAGGGTTCCAACGGTTTGCGAGAGCGCGGTTCCAACCTTCTTGGCCCGATCGTGAATGCCGAGCCGTGGGTGCAACGCCGCCCTGACGCGCAGATCACTGGCGACGGCTACGGCACCTTTTTCTCAGACAAGAGCACCCGAGCCAACTTGCTTTGGGCTGCCGCCAACGATGGCATGGTGCATGCCTTTGATCCGTTGACTGGGGAAGAGAAATTCGCCTACGTACCCGGGGTGCTGGCGAATCGACTGGCAGAGATCCCTCTCCAGCGTGGGGGGCCGGCAGGTGGCCGCACGCAGTTGAGCGGGGCCAACTTTGTCGCCGGAGTCGCCGAAAGCAAACCGGCTGGGACCGTATGGGCGTACGTGGACAGCAGCCCCTTCACCGCCGACGTCAAGGTGGGGACGGACTGGAAAACCTATCTGTTCGGCAGCCTGGGCCGCGGGGGCAGGGCGGTTTACGCCTTGGACGTGACCGATCCAGCGTCGCTCACAGAAGGGTCGGCATCGAACATTTTCAAATGGCAGTTTACGGCGGACGACGATATTGACCTGGGTTACGTATCCATGGGCAAGATTCTTCGCCACGTCAACACCAACCAGGCCATGCCGGTGGTCAAGATGAACAACGGCAAGTATGCGATGCTGCTGGGTAACGGTCAAAAATCTGCGTCTGGCAAGGCCGTCTTGTTCATTCTTTATATGGATGGGCCAAACGGGGCAAGCTGGACGGGACGCTACAAGAAAATCGTGGCAGACACCGGCGCCGATAACGGTTTGGCCATGCCCAATTGGGAAGATTACGATGGCAATGGAACTGCGGATGTGATTTACGCAGGCGACCTGCAGGGCAACATGTGGAAATTTGATGTTTCCAGCGCCAGCGACGCGAATTGGGACGTTGCGTTCAAGGATGGCAACCACAACAAACCGCTGTATCGGGCGACCTACGTCAATCCCACGACGAAGGCTGTGACCGGCCTGCCCATCACCACCGTGCCGCAGCTTCTTTATCGTGCGCAAGGTGGCCTGAATGTAAACTTTGGTACGGGTAATGCGTTTGAGGATGCCAATTTCCCGAATCTGGTGCTGCCGCAGCGCATCTATGGCATTTGGGATCGCCCAGGATTGGGCGAAACGGGTAAGCGTCCGCTGCCGACGGGGCTTGCTACCCTGTCCAAACAGGTTTATGCACGTGATGTGACAACTGGGGTAATTACGCTGGATGTCGCTGCCAGCGATCCTGCGCCTGACTATGCGATTCAGGATGGTTGGTACGCTACCTTGCAAGCAAGCTCCGAGATGGTTCTTTCCAATCCAGAGTTGAGTGCTGGTGTTTTGGCATTCACTTCGGTCAGACCGAAAGCCAACGCGCTGAACTATTGCAGCACTTCGCCCGACGCGGCGCTTTACACGCCGGATCCTTTTTCTGGGCGGCCGGAGCGGAATACTCAAGGTACTTTGACCTCGGGGACCGAGACAGTGAATATCCTCGGACGCGACATCGGCGACCAGATCGTTCGCGTGGTGAATGATCGGACCAAAAAGCCCTTTGAGACGAAATGTGTTGCAGGAGAGCCCGGGTGCACCTGTGTGGGCGCAGATTGTACGAAGGCGGCGACCTGCGGCCCGGGACAAGCGGCCAAACGGGTGGTTGGCAAAAAGGCTGACGCCACCATTTGCTATTCGACATCGCCGCGCGTTCAGTGGCGCGAGATTCCGGGATTGAGGACCGATCAATGACCAAGCCCCATCGCCAAGACGGCTTTACTTTGCTGGAACTGATGATTACGGTCGCGATCATCGCGATTCTCGCTTCCATTGCATACCCCAGCTATCAGGAATATGTGGCGAAGTCTCGTCGGGCTACCCTGGTCGGACTGCTCCAGCAAGGGCAGCAGTGGATGGAGAGGTTTTATACTGAGAACTATCGTTATGACGAGACTGACAATCGCCAGGGGGGAGGAAAGATAAAAGTCACGGACAAATCTCAATTTCCCAGTTGGTTCTCGGTTTCACCGAAACCAGGCGACGGTGGCCCGGTGTACGAAATTGCCGTGACTGCGGGATCACGCGATGCGTATTCCATCAAGGCAACGCGCAAGACCGGCACTGGCATGGCTAACGACCGCTGCGGCGACTACGTCATAGATCAGTATGGACGCAAGAAGCTGGAGAACTATGACGCGGCCAAGTTTTCCACGCACGCCTTGGCGCTGGCGTATTGCTGGAAATAGTTGGCAGATCCGCCAGATCAGTCGGCTAGAGAACGTCTGCATAAGTCCCCTGATCGAGCCCCTCGAACGTTGAACACCGATGAACCAGATCAGCCTTGCCCAGAGCGGATTCGAGTTGGCTCACAAGCGCACGCGCAAGCGGGTGTTCCTGGACGAGATGGATCAGGTCATCCCATGGTCTGACTTGCTCGCGCTCATTGCGCCGCACGCGCCAGCGGGCAAGACAGGGCGCCCGCCCTTTGCGCTGCAGACCATGCTGCGCATTCACCTGCTGCAACAGTTCTTTGGCCACTCCGACCCGGCCATGGAAGAGGCGCTGCACGACATCCCGCTGTACCGCGAGTTCGCACACCTGGATGCCGGCCTCACCCGCCTGCCCGACGAAAGCACCATCTTGCGCTTTCGCCACCTGCTGGAGCAGCACCAGTTGGCGCTGCAGATTCTGGCTAGCGTCAACGCCAGGTTGATGGCCCGTGGCCTGCTGCTCAAGAGCGGCACCGTGGTGGACGCCACCTTGATCGCCGCGCCCAGCTCCACCAAGAACAAGGACGGCCAGCGGGACCCTGAGATGCACCAGACCAAGAAGGGCAACCAGTGGCACTTCGGCATGAAGGCGCACATTGGCGGGGACGCCGACTCGGGGCTGGTGCACACCGTCGCCACCACCGCAGCCAATGCCCATGACATCACGCAAGCGCACGCGCTGCTGCACGGTGAGGAAGACGTCGTCTTTGCCGACTCGGGCTATCGGGGGGTTGAAAAGCGAGACGAAGTGCAGGAACTGCACCCCGACAGTTGCTGGCACATTGCCATGATGCCGGGCAAGCGCAAGGCACTGGACAAGAGCAAGGCGCTCGATGCGTTGATCGATCAGCTTGAAACCATCAAGGCGCGCATCCGCGCCAAGGTCGAGCACCCGTTTCGAGTCATCAAGTGCCAGTTTGGCCATCGCAAGGTGCGCTACAAAGGTTTGGCCAAGAACACCAGCCAGTTGCTGGTGATGTTTGCCCTGTCCAACCTGTGGATGGTGCGCAAGCGAATTTTGCAAGGACAGCAGGCGTGAGTGCGCCTGAAATATGGGCAAGCGCCCGAAACAAGGCCGAAATCGACCTGATGAGCGGGAAATCAACCGGAAATTCAGCGCTGGTTTCGCCATGTGAATATTCATGTATCAACTTGCGCTGCGGCGGAGGTTGTGCAGACCTTCCCTAGATTGTTCGCAGAAGGCAGAAGCCTTCTGCCTTTTGGTCAGCGAAGAAAAATCCGGCTGATGGCTTCTGCTGCGTCCTGGCGGGTCTCGGTATTGCTCGCACGCAATTCCGCCATTGCGCCGTGCAGCATCTTTTGCGTCAAGCCGTGTGAGAGCGCTTCCAGCACCGCATCCACGTCTTCGCCCTTGGCGAGACGCTTGCGGGCACGGGCGATTTCTATGCTGCGCCAGCTGTCGGCCTTGGCGTTGAGCTGCTGAATCAAGGAAACGACTCCGTCTGCCGAATCCCGCTGCCCCACCCAGCTCATGAAGCTTTGCACGCCAGCGTCGATGATGGCTTCAGCTTGGCCCACGGCCGCCTGCCGATTCGCCTGCCCCGACTGAACTACCTGGGCCAAATCGTCCACGGTGTACAGGTACACGTCGTCAAGCTGCTTGACTTCGGATTCGATGTCGCGCGGCACGGCCAAATCGACCATGAAGATGGGGCGGTGGCGGCGCTTCTTGAGGGCGCGCTCAACGGCGCCCAGGCCGATGATGGGCAGGGTGCTGGCGGTGCAGCTGACGACGGCGTCGAATTCGTGCAGGCGCTCGGGCAGCTCGGCCAGGGGCATGACGGCGCCGCCGAAGCGGGTGGCCAGCTTGTGCCCGCGCTCCAGTGTGCGGTTGGCGATGACGAAGCCGGCCGGCTTCTTGGCGGCGAAATGGGTGGCTGCCAGCTCGATCATCTCGCCAGCGCCCACGAACAAAATCTTGATCTGGCTCAGGTCTTCAAAGAGGTTGCTGGCCAGCTTGACGGCCGCGGCGGCCATGCTGATGGAGTGGCTGCCGATCTCGGTGCTGCTGCGCACTTCCTTGGCGATGGAAAAACTGCGCTGGAACAGCTGGTTGAGCGTGGTGCCCAGGGCGCCGGCCTGATCGGCGGCGCGCACGGCGTCTTTCATTTGGCCGAGGATCTGCGGCTCACCCAGCACCATGCTGTCCAGCCCGCTGGCGACGCGGAAAGCGTGGCGCGCCGCGCCGCCGTCCTGCAGCAGGTAGGTGTGGTCGCGCAGTGCGTCGGCAGGCACGCCGCCCGCCTGGGCCAGCCAGCCGAGGGTGTGGTCGATCTGTGGGCTGTCTGAGGCGCAGTACACCTCGGTGCGGTTGCACGTAGAGAGAATGGCCGCCTCAGGGTGCTTGACGTGCGAGGTGCGCAGGCCCTGCAGCGCGGGCGTGAGCTGATCGAGCGCGAACGCAAACCGGCCGCGCAGATCGAGCGGCGCGGTGTTGTGGTTGAGTCCCAATGCCCAGACGGCCATGGGGGCGATTATAAAATTGGCCGGCGCAGCGCGTGCTGCCGCTTGTCTCTGCCCTTGACCTTCATCAAGAACGCCATGGATTTCCTTGACTTTGTCTGGCTGGTGGCCGGGTTTGCCGCACCGGCCGCGGCCATGGCCTTGGGCATGGTTTTGTTGGGCCGGCTTTGGGGGCGAAATGCGGCGCCAGCGCTTGCTGCGTCTGCGCAGGCAGCTATCCAGTTTGTAGCATGTCTGGTGGTGCTTCTGGTCGGTCTGGCCGTGACCGGGCACGACGGACGGATGGCCACTTACGGCGCGCTGGTGCTTGTGGCGGCCACGCTGCAGTGGTGGCTGATTGGTCGCCCCCGGCGCTAGTGTGCGGCGCAAGGCGCCCGCGGCGGGCAGACGGGCAGGCGCCCAGGCGCGCGCCCAGGGCCTTGCGCACGCCGCCGATCGCCGGGGCTGGCGCCTCATACGAATCCGCCCTCAAAAATATAAGAACCGTTCGGGCTGAGCCTGGCCTGTCCTGAGCTTGTCGAAGGGTCGAAGCCCTGCGCGGTGCATGCACTTCGACAAGCTCAGTGCGAACGGTTTCTGACGGATTGAACGCAATGGGGTATCAGGCCAGGCCCGCGCCGGCTGGCGGCGGCGGTGACGCGATCACCACCGACGGGGTGGTGGACAGCGGCAGCCCCGCTTCGCGCAAGTCGGCCAGGATGGTGAACAGCAGCTCGCTTTTCACGCTGCTGGCCAGGCGCGGCCCGGGCACGTAGGCGATGGCCTGAAAGATCAGTTGTCCGTTTTCAATGCCTTCCAGCGTGAGCGACGGCCCGGGCGTGGTCAGCACGCGGGCGTTGGCTGAGCAGGCCGCCAGGATCACGTCGCGCACGCGCTGCGGGTCGCTGTCCAGCGGCATGGGCAGGCGGATCAGCACGCGGCCCTCGGCGTTGGCCAGGGTCATGTTGCGCACGGTCTTGGTGATGAATTCGGAGTTGGGCACGATCACGGTGGACCGGTCGCCCAGCGCGATTTCGGTGGCGCGCACGCTGATGCGCCGCACGTCGCCCTCGGTGCCGCCCAGCGACACCCAGTCGCCCACCTTCACCGGCCGCTCGGCCAGCAGGATCAGGCCCGAGATGAAGTTCTGCACGATGGCCTGCAGCCCGAAGCCGATGCCCACCGACAGCGCGCTCGCGATCCAGGCGATGCGGTTCACGCCAATGCCCAGCGCCGACAGCGCCAGCGCCACCACCAGAATGCCGCCCGCATAGCCCAGCAGCGTGGTGATGGAGCTTTGCATGCCCGGCTCCATCGCCGTGGTCGGCAGGTAGCGCTTGAGCAGCCAGCGCCGCGCCACCCGCAGGGCGATGAAGCCGCCCACCAGCACGCCCACGGCGGTGAGGATGGCCGAGGGCACCAGCTGGAATTCGCCGATCTTCACGCCATCGCTGAATTCGCCCGTGCGCTGCACCACCTTGGCCGGATCGGTGCCCAGCGGCTCGACCAGCGCGATCACCATGTAGAAGAACAGCGCCAGCCGCGCCAGTGCCGACAGCACCACCGCCGCCTGATTCAGCGTGGAGGGCGCAAAGCCAAAGCTTTTTTGCAGCCGCTGGCCAAAGCCGCTCTTGGCCGAAAACAGGCCCATGAACAGATCGTCGGCAAACTTGAACAGCACGTAGAACGCCGCAATGACGATGCCCGACCACGTCATGCGCCCCGCCGTGGTGGACGCCAGCGACAGATAGCCCAGCGCCATCATGGCCCAGATGGCGATCAGCACCACGGCCACGCCGGCCAGCAGCAGCGCAACCCACAGGGGCCGCTCCGGCTCTTCCGGCGCGGTGGCGGTGGCCGTGCCAGGCGCGGCGGGCGTGCCGGCCGGGGCGGGCTGCTCGATGCCCTCGGCGTCGGCCGGGGCGGGCGGCGCTTCGTCGGCGGCAGCGCCGCTGGCGATGAGCGGGCGCGGCCCGCGCAGGCGCACCAGCAGCGCGGCGATCACGGCCGACATGACGGCGGCGCTCAGCCCGTCGGCGGCGGCGGCCCAGGCGCGGCTGGTCTCCAGCATGTCGTGCAGCTCGCCCGGCAGCCAGGTGAGCAGGATGGCCAGCGCGATCAGCAGCGGAAACGGGCGCAGGCGCTGTGCCGTGGCGTCTGGAATGGGCGGCAGCCGCCAGGATGGGCGGTCCACCGCCAGCAGCGCGCGGCCCAGGCTGACAACGCAGGCCATGAAGATCACCACGCCGCTGAACACAGTGGCCAGCTCGTCCGTCAGCGGGCCGGGCAGCACGCCGCGCCCGCCCAGCGCCGACACGGCCAGGTGCATCAGCACCGCCACCACCAGCACATTCAGCCCTACGACGGCAATCACCAGCAGCGACCGGCGCAGCCGCCCACGCGGCAGCACGCGCTGGCACAGGCGCACCAGGCTGCGCTCGATCACCACGTTGGCCAGCAGCACGCCCGCCAGCGTGGCCAGCAGCGTGAGCAGCACGGCGCCGCGGTTGCCGGGCGCGGCTGCGCGCGCCCAGCCCTGGCGCAGCTCGTCGTTCAGGGGCTGCAGGCGGGCCAGGTCGGCCGGCCAGGCCTCGGCCAGCACCCTCCAGAAAGCGCCGCTGAGCGGCGAGTCAGACCGCTCCAGCAGCCGGTCGGTGGCGACTTTCTGGCGCTTGCTGAGCACTTCGGTGCCGCGCTGGCGGGCGTCCACCGTCACCAGCCGCGCGAGGCGGATGTCGGCATCGACCGCGTTGCGCTGCCGGGTCAGGGCGGCGCGCTGGCGGGTGATGTCCGGATCCTCGGTGGTGCCGGCGGCGGGAGCGTCGCCCAGCTCGGTCAGGCGGGCGTTCAGGTCGTTGAGCTGACTGGTGCGGGCGCTTATCAGGCGACTGGCGCCGGCGGAAATGGCCTCTACCTGCGCCACCAGGGCGCGCGCCTCCTCGTCGGTGTCGGCGGTGGTGGCCAGCTTGGCCAGTTGCGCCTGCAGCTCGGTGATGTCGGGCGGCGGCGCGGTCTGCGATGGCGTTGCCGGCGCGTTGGCGGCGGCCGCTGCACCCGGGGCCTGGTCCGCGGTGGTCAGCGCACTGGCGCCGCCCGCGCCCCACAGGGCGGCCAGCAGCAGCGCGCGTGAAAGGGCCAGCAAAAGGGGGTGCTGAACGGGGCGCAGAAGGGGCCGCAGCGGGGGCCGCAGAAACGGGCGCCCCATCAGAAGGGCCAAGCTTTGCAATGGGTGCATCGGCCCATCATAGAGAGTGCCGGCGTTGATTGCCAAATCACCCGCTAGCGCTGGTGCGGCCGGCGCTGGCAGCTATTAAAAGAATAGTTTCAGGCGGCGGGGGCGAACAGGTCCACCCGGTCCGTCACCACGCCGTCGGTGCCCAGGGCCACCAGCCGCTGGGCGGCCCATTCGTCGTTGACGGTGTAGCTCAGCGCGCGCCAACCGGCGGCATGCACCTGGTCGACCAGCGCCGCGTCCCACAGCGCGTGGTTGCAGACGATGGCGCGCACGCCCACCTGCGTGGCGTGGGCGTGCCAGCCTTCCCACAGGGTGTCCAACAGCAGGCCGCGGGGCAGCTCGGGCGCGGCGTCGGCGGCGGCGGCCAGCGCATCGGCCTGGAAAGAGGTGAGCAGCGGCGGCACGGCGGCCCTTTGCCACAGCCGCGCGGCCGCTTGCCCCACGGCGCGGCCGGTGGGCAGCTCCTGCCCCGGCGTGGGTTTGATTTCCACGTCCAGCTGCAGGCCGTTGGCGATGCAAAAGCGCGCCGCGTTGTCGAAGGTGGGCAGCGGCTCGCCCGCATAGGCGCGCGAATGCCAGCTGCCGGCATCCAGCTGCGCCAGCTCGCCCCACGGGCGTTCGCCCGCCAAGCCCTGGCCGTTGGTGGTGCGCTGCAGCGTGGCGTCGTGCAGCAGAAAGGGCACGCCGTCGGCCGACAGTTTCACATCGCATTCGGCCATGCGGTAGCCGTGCTGGGCGCCCAGGCGGAAGGCGGCCAGGGTGTTTTCGGGCGCCAGCTTGCCGGCGCCGCGGTGGGCGATCCAGAAGGGGTAGGGCCAGGGGGTGGTGGGGGTCATGGGGCTTGGGGGGCTGAGGTGTGGGTGTGGATTTTCGCGCGGTGGGTTGGTGGCGGGGTGGATGGCTGGATTGAGGCGAGGGGGAAGGAGGCTATATGGATTGGAGGTAAAAGTGGGGGTTGGCGCTGGTGGGGCTTGCGGTGGTAGCTATCTTTTTTGATGTTCGCTTGGGTTGCTGAGCGCAGAGGCCGGGTCTCGGCCCGGCGGCCGAAGTCCTTTTCTTTGCTTCGCCAAAGAAAAGGACTCAAAAGAAAGGCGACCCCACTGGGCGTGTCCCCTGCGCTTCGCTACGGGGCAACCTGCGATGCTCGCGGGTAAGGCGCTGCCGCAGAACTCACTGCGCGCCCTTGGCGCTCCGTTCGGACAACTGCGGCAAGTCAGAGCACGAAGCGTGGGCATGCTGCGCTGCCCCCGCGCGCCTCACCCGCTGTGCTTCTCGGCACGTCCAGAGGGGAGTTGAAGCCAGACACGGGCCATCGCTGCGCTCGGCTTGGGGTGTGGCGCGGTGCGTGGGTTGGTGCGCAGGGTCGGCAGGTGGGGCAGGCAGCCGGGGCAGGCGGACGGATTGCGCCTGTGCCCGCGCGGTCGGCTAACAGGTTTGTCGTGATTCTGCTCTGCGAGGCAGGCGTCGCGGGTCAAACCCGGTTAGGCGAGCTTGCTGGCAAAAAAGCCTTCCAGCGCCCGCTGCTCCAGCGCTGGCAGCTATCAAATCCATACCAATCGTCAGGCCTGCTCGCCCGGCGATCAATGCTCGGCGCGGGCGCCGGTGGCGGCGTCGAACCAGTGGACGCGGTCTTCCAGCGGGGCGACGAGCAGGGTGTCGCTCAGGGCAGGCGGTTGCTCGGTTTCGTTCATGCGCAGGATGGACCATTCGCCGCCGCCCGCGTCGGTGCCGCCCAGGTAGCCGTAGACCAGGCGCTCGGCGCCCAGCATTTCGATGGTTTCCACGCGCAGGCGCCAGCCGTCGTGCGGCACCACGCGCAGGTGCTCGGGCCGCACGCCCAGGATGCGGCCTTCGGGTACGCCGGGCGCGGTTTTCAGCAGGTTCATGGGCGGCGCGCCGATGAAGCCCGCCACAAAGGTGGTGGCCGGGCGGTGGTACACCTCGTCGGGCGTGCCGAATTGCTCCATGCGGCCCGCGTTCATCACGATCATGCGTTCGGCCAGCGTCATCGCCTCTACCTGGTCGTGGGTGACGAACAGGCTGGTGATGCCCAGCTCACGGTGCAGCTTGTCGATTTCCAGGCGGGTTTGCGCGCGCAGCTTGGCGTCCAGGTTGGACAGCGGCTCGTCAAACAAAAACACCTGCGGCTGGCGCACGATGGCGCGGCCCATGGCCACGCGCTGGCGCTGCCCGCCCGACAGCTCGTGCGGCTTGCGCTGCAGAAAGCCGCCCAGCTCCAGGATGGCGGCGGCCTGATCCACGCGGGCCTTGATCTCGTGGGCAGGCACCTTCTTGATCTTCAGACCATACGCCATGTTGTCGAACACCGTCATGTGCGGGTACAGCGCGTAGTTCTGGAACACCATGGCGATGTCGCGCTCGGCCGGCTCCAGCCGGTTGACCACGCGCCCGCCGATGCTGATGGTGCCGTCGGTGATTTCCTCCAGCCCCGCCACCATGCGCAGCAGCGTCGATTTGCCGCAGCCCGAAGGCCCGACGATGACGACGAATTCGCCATCGCCCACCTCGGCGTTCACACCGTGGATGACCTGGTTCGCTTTGGGGCCGCTGCCGTAGCGTTTGATGACGTCTTTGAATTCGATGGTGGCCATGGAAGCGATGTTCAATGTCTGCCGGCTGGGTCTTTGGCCTTCACACCAACTTCTCGCACAGCGGCGTTGCTGCCAGCGAGAAAACGGCGTTGGAGCTTGCGATTGACCACGATGCCCAGCGGAGTGTCAGGGGATTTGAAGAAGCGCCGCTTGGTCTGCGGCGCCGAGCGCAGCGCGTTCTCTACCAGGTCCAGTGAGGACCTATCACTTGTCGCGTTTATCGCGCTGCTGAGCAACTGGTTCTCAACGCTGCGCAGAGCCTGTTGAGTCAGAACTTTGTTCTGACGGATCGAGAACCGAGAGTTCGCTCCTCTTTCTCCGTAAGTGTTTCGCCTGTCCTTTTGATAGGAAAGCGCCTTCTTTTGCTGCGGTGTAAGTGACTTGCGCTTGGGTGGCATTGCCTACTTCTCCGTATCCACCAAGCCCTTGACGAACCACTTCTGCATCAGGATCACCACCAGCGCTGGCGGAATCATGGCCAGGATGGCGGTGGCCATGACCACGTTCCATTCGACGTAGATCTCGCCAAAGATGGCGCGCTTGATGCCCAGCACGATGGGGTACATGTCTTCGCTGGTGGTGGCGATCAGCGGCCACAGGTACTGGTTCCAGCCGTAGATGAACTGGATGACGAACAGCGCGGCCATGCTGGTTTTGGACAGCGGCAGCAGGATGTCCTTGAAAAAGCGCATGGGCCCAGCGCCGTCGATGCGGGCGGCCTCGGCCAATTCATCTGGCACGGTCAGGAAGAACTGGCGGAACAGGAAAGTGGCCGTGGCCGATGCGATCAGCGGCACCGTCAGGCCCGCGTAGGTGTTCAGCATCTTGAGGTTGGAAATCACCTCGTACGTGGGGCCGATGCGCACTTCCACCGGCAGCATCAGCGTGATGAAGATCAGCCAGAACACCAGCCCGCGAAACGGGAAGCGGAAGTACACGATGGCGAAGGCCGACAGCAGCGAAATGGCGATCTTGCCCAGCGCGATGACCATCGCCGTGACAAAGCTCACCCACAGCATCGGCCAGCCCGCGGCGATGGTCGAGCCGTTTTGCGTCTTGCCGCCAAACAGCGCCAGCTCGTAACTGGCCAGCAGGTTGCTGCCCGGCACCAGCGACAGCGGGTGGCTGCCCGCGATCTGCGACGCCGACTGCGTGGACATGACGATTGCCACGAACACCGGAAACGCCACGATGGCGACGCCGACGATCAGCACCGCGTGGGCCACGAAATCCAGAACAGGCCGCCGCTCGATCATGCAAATCTCCCCACGCCAAGAGCGCATGCGCCCACTACGGCCGCGAAGCGGGCCGCGCCAGCGAACGCGGTGGCCGCACCTGCGGCGGCCACTCGCGTTGTCCCCCCTCCCGCAGCGCGCAGCGCGTAGAGAGCGGGGGCTGAGGCCCGCGGCTCCAGATCTGCCTGCGCAGATCTGGACGGGCCGAAGGGCCGCTGCCTCTGGCAGCGAGCGCCGAGGCGCGTCAGCGACTCAGGGGGGTGCATCAGTATTGGACTTTCTTCTCGACAAACCGGAACTGCACCACCGTCAGCAAAATGACGATCGCCATCAGCACCACCGACTGCGCGGCCGAGCCGCCCATGTCCAGCGCCTTGAAGCCGTCGTAGTACACGCGGTAGACCAGGATGGCCGTGTCTTTGCCCGGGCCGCCGTGCGTGGCCGCATCGACGATGGCGAAGGTGTCGAAGAACGCGTAGATCACGTTCATCACCAGCAAAAAGAAGGTGGTGGGCGACAGCAGCGGGAAGACGATCGTCCAGAACCGCCGCCAGGGCGAAGCGCCGTCGATGGTGGCGGCCTCGATCACCGCGTTGGGAATCGACTGAAGCCCGGCCAGGAAGAACAGGAAGTTGTACGAAATCTGCTTCCACACCGCCGCCATCACGATCAGCGCCATGGCGTCGCGGGCGTTCAGCAGGTGGTTCCATTCGTAGCCCGCCGCCTGCAGCAGGTAAGACACCACGCCCCAGGGCGAGGCGAACATCATCAGCCACAGCACGCCCGCCACCACGGGCGCCACGGCGTAGGGCCAGATCAGCAGCGTCTTGTACAGCGTAGCGCCGCGCACCACGCGGTTGGCCATCACCGCCAGCAGCAGGGCCACGCTGATGCCCACCACCGACACCAGGGCCGAGAAAAGCAGGGTGATCTTGAATGAGTTGAGGTAGCTCGCGTCGCTGAACAGGCGCTCAAAATTGGCCATGCCGACGAATTCGCGGCTGGTGCCGAAGGCGTCTTCCTGCAGCACGCTTTGGTACAGGGCCTGGCCTGCGGGCCAGAAAAAGAACACCAGCACGATGGCCAGCTGCGGCGCCACCAGCAGCCACGGCAACCAGGCCGATTTGAAGCGCACGCGTTTTTCCATGGGCAATGATCATAGCGGCGCCGCAGGGCGCTTAAGGGCAGCAACTACCCGCAGGCGCGCGCGCCGTGGCGCACACAGTGGGATGGCAAATAGTGAAAAAACGATAGCTGCCAGCGCAGGCTGTACCAGCGCTGGCGGCCTGTTTGGCATGAAACTGCGCCAGATCAAGCGACCAGGCTGGCGTACTGCGGGTGCCGCTGGATGTAGCCGGCCACAAACTCGCAAGCCGGGATCACCCGCTGCCCGCTGGCCTGGATGTCGTCCAGTGCGAAGCGCACGATGGCGCTGGCCACGCCCTGGCCGCCGTAGGCGGGCTCTACCACCGTGTGCGGCAGTTCCACCGCGCCGCCTACGTCGCGGTAGACCGCATAGCCCAGCACCTGGCCGTCCTGCACGGCTTCGTAGCGATCGCGTTCGGTGTTCTTGCGCAGTTCGGGCATGGGGGTGGGTCCAGGGTCACAGGGTGAAATTCCACGGCGTGGTGGCCGTGGCGACTAAAAAAATGGCACGCTCGCCAGCCGCTTGGCCGGCGGGCATGCCCGCGCGCTGGGCGGCGGCGCTGGCGTGTGGCCCGCCAAGGCCGGCCCGCCCGCGCCGCGCTACTTTAGCGATTGGCGGCCTGGAAGCGCTCCAGCTGCTCGTTGCCACGCTTGACGATGGCTTGCAGGGCGGGTTTGGCCTGCTTCTTGCCGGCCCACACGCCTTCCAGCTCTTCGTCGACGATGGTGCGGATCTGCACGAAGTTGCCCAGGCGCACGCCGCGCGACTTGTCGGTGGTCTTGCGGATCATCTGCTGCACGGCCACGTCGGTGCCGGGGTTCTGCTTGTAGAAGCCCGACTTTTCGGTCAGCTCATACGCGGCGATGGTCACGGGCAGGTAGCCCGTGCGCTTGTGGCTTTCCGACGCCACTTCCGGGCGCGACAGGTAGGCGAAGAACTGGCCCACGCCCTTGTATTCGGCGGGCTTCTTGCCGCTCATCACCCACAGGCTGGCGCCGCCGATCACGGTGTTCTGCGGTGCGCCCGGCACGTCGGGGTAATAGGGCAGGGTGCTGATCCCGTAGGCGAACTTGCTGTTGCGCTTGACGTTGGCGTACAGGCCGGACGAGCCGGTCATCATCGCGCACTCGCCCGACACGAAGGTGGCGTCGGCCGAATTGCCGCGGCCTTTGTAGACGAACAGGCCCTGCTGCGCCATGTTGGCCAGGTTCTGGATGTGGCGCTCATGCAGCGGGGTCTCCACTGCCAGGCGGGTGCCGGTGCCGCCAAAGCCGTTGTTCAGGGTAGAGAACAGCACGTTGTGCCAGGCGCTGAAGCTTTCCAGCTGCGTCCAGCTGACCCAGCTGGTGGTGAAGGGGCACTTGTGGCCAGCGGCCTTCAGCTTGGCGGCGGCGGCGGCTACCTCAGGCCAAGTCTTGGGCGCCTTTTCAGGATCCAGGCCAGCGGCCTTGAAAGCGTCCTTGTTGTAGTGGAACACCGTGGTCGAGCTGTTGAACGGGAAGCTCAGCATCTGGCCGTTGGACGCGGTGTAGTAACCGGCCACGGCGGGCACGTAGGCTTTTGGGTCGAAGTTGACGCCGGCTTCCTTCATTACTTCAGCCACCGGCTTGATGGCGCCCTTGCTGGCCATCATGGTGGCGGTGCCCACTTCAAACACCTGCAGGATGGCCGGGGCGTTGCCAGCGCGGAAGGCGGCGATGGCGGCGGTCATGGATTCGTCGTAGCTGCCCTTGAAGGTGGGCACGATCCTGTAGTCCTTCTGGCTGGCGTTGAATTCCTTGGCCAGGTCGTTCACCCACTCGCCCAGGGCGCCCCCCATCGAATGCCACCACTGGATTTCGGTTTGCGCGTGCGCGGGCGCTGCCAGGCTGAGCGCTGCCGCGCCCGCCAGGGCCAAGTATTTGAATTGCATGAAATCTCCTCAGAAAAACATATAGACCAAGCCACGGCACCACGCTAAGACAGGCCTGTGACCGAAACGTGACGTTGTCGCATGTGTCAGCAATTCGTCACAAGCGGGTTAACCCCGCTCGGTGGAGCACCTGTGCGCCACGGCAAAGCCGGATTGTCCATCCGGACAATTGTTGCAATGCACAATGGCCGGTTCGCCCTGGGGCAAAGCCCGTGCGCGGGCCTGCGTTTGACGACTTTTCTGGATGGCTGCCATGCAACAGACTTCACTGGACAAAAGCAAGATCAAATTTCTCCTGCTGGAGGGCATTCACCCTTCCGCGCAGGACGTGCTGCGCCGCGCGGGCTACAGCCAGATCGAGGCGCTGCCTGGCGCACTGGAGGGCGACGATCTCAAGCGCAAGCTGCACGACGCGCACTTCGTGGGCATTCGCTCGCGCACGCAGCTGACGGCCGACGTGCTGGCCCACGCGCCGCGCCTGGTGGCCGTGGGGGCGTTTTGCATCGGCACCAACCAGATCGACCTGAACGCGGCGCGCGAGCGCGGCATCGCCGTGTTCAACGCGCCGTATTCCAACACCCGCTCGGTGGCCGAGCTGGTGCTGGCCGAAGCCATCCTGCTGCTGCGCGGCGTGCCCGAAAAGAACGCCGTGGCGCACCGGGGCGGCTGGCTCAAGAGTGCCGACAACGCCTACGAGGCGCGTGGCAAGACGCTGGGCATCGTGGGTTACGGCTCCATCGGCACGCAGCTTTCGGTGCTGGCCGAAGCCATGGGCATGCACGTGATCTTTCATGACGTGGTCAACAAGCTGCCGCTGGGCAATGCGCACCAGGCCGAATCCCTCGCGGCGCTGCTGGCGCAAAGCGACGTGGTCAGCCTGCACGTGCCCCAGCTGCCGTCCACCCAATGGATGATCGGCGCCGCCGAGCTGGCCGCCATGAAGCCTGGCGCCATCCTCATCAATGCGTCGCGCGGCACCGTGGTCGAGATCGAGCCGCTGGCCGAGGCCATCCGGGCCAAAAGGCTGCTGGGCGCGGCCATCGACGTGTTCCCCACCGAGCCCAAGAGCAACAAGGACGAATTCCAGTCGCCCCTGCGCGGGCTGGACAACGTCATCCTGACGCCGCACATCGGCGGCTCCACCATGGAGGCGCAGGCCAACATCGGGGTGGAAGTGGCCGAAAAGCTGGTCAAGTACAGCGACAACGGCACCAGCATCACCTCGGTCAACTTCCCCGAAGTGGCGTTGCCCGCGCACCCGGGCAAGCACCGCATCCTGCACATCCACAAGAACGTGCCGGGCATCATGTCGGCCATCAACCAGGTGTTCGCCGACAACCACATCAACATTGCCGCGCAGTACCTGCAAACCAACGAAAAGGTGGGCTACGTGGTGATCGACCTGGACGCGCAGTCGTCCGAGCTGGCGCAGCATGAGCTGGCGCAGATCGAGGGCACCATCCGCTGCCGCGTGCTGTTCTGAGGGCGCGGGCCTTCGTGGCGAGCTGGCCCGCCCTGTAGGCCAGGGCGCCGTGCCGCCCGCGCAGTGGTTGCTGCGCGCGCCGCGGCTGTCTTTTTGATTCAAAAATGATAGCTGCTGGCGCTGGTCGGATAAGCGCTGGGGGCTCAATTGACCCCTAAACCGCCCGTGCAGGGGCCGTCGCATAAAATTCTGCCCCCGAGGCACGAGGGCGCCCACCGCGCCCAACCCAGGTTGATTCCATGAATGTTCCGCTAGCGCTGGCGACGCTGACAGCCCAGGCAGCCGCGCCCGTGCGCCTGCGTGAGATCCCGTACAACTACACGAGCTTCTCCGACCGCGAGATCGTCATCCGCCTGATGGGCGAGCGCGGCTGGTCGTTGCTGAGCGAGCTGCGCAGCGAACGCGCCACCGGCCGCTCGTCGCGGATGCTGTACGAAGTGCTGGGCGACATCTGGGTGGTGCGCCGCAACCCCTACCTGCAGGACGACCTGCTGGACAACCCGCGCCGCCGCGCCGCGCTGGTGGACGCCCTGCGCCATCGCCTGGCCGAAATTGAAAAGCGCCGCACCCCGCAGGACGACGCCACGCGCGACGCACTGGTGGCCGAGCTGCTGGTGCTGGCCACCGCCGTCGTCGATGCGTTCGACCGCTCTTTCGACAAGGTGGCCGAGCTGCGCCGCCGCACCGCGCGCGCCCTGGGCAAGCACACGCACAAGGACAACATCAAGTTCGACGGCCTGTCGCGCGTCAGCCACGTGACCGACGCCACCGACTGGCGGGTCGAATTCCCGCTGGTGGTGCTCACCCCCGATACCGAGGCCGAAATGGCGGGCCTGGTCAAAGGCTGTATCGACCTGGGGCTGACCATCATCCCGCGCGGGGGCGGCACCGGCTACACGGGCGGGGCGATTCCGCTGGACTGGAAAACCGCCGTCATCAACACCGAAAAGCTGATCACGCTGGGCAAGGTAGAGCGCTTGCGCCTGCCGGGGCTGGACCACGACGTGGCCACCATCCACACCGAAGCGGGCGTGGTCACCCAGCGCGTGGCCGACGCCGCCGAGGCGGCCGACCTGGTCTTTGCCTGCGACCCGACCAGCGCCGAGGCCAGCTGCATTGGCGGCAACATCGCCATGAACGCGGGCGGAAAGAAGGCCGTGCTGTGGGGCACGGCGCTGGACAACCTGGCCAGCTGGCGCATGGTGACGCCCGACGGCGGCTGGCTGGAAGTCACCCGCATCGGCCACAACCTGGGCAAGATCCACGATGCCGAAGTGGCCAGCTTCGAGCTGCAGTACTTCGACGCCAGCGGCAAGCACCTGCAGCGCACCGAGCGGCTGGACATCCCCGGCGCCATCTTCCGCAAGGAAGGGCTGGGCAAGGACGTGACCGACAAGTTCCTTGCGGGCCTGCCGGGCGTGCAAAAAGAGGGCTGCGACGGCCTGATCACCAGCGCGCGCTGGGTGTTGCACCGCATGCCCGAGCACACGCGCACCGTGTGCCTGGAGTTCTTCGGCCACGCCAAGGACGCGGTGCCCAGCATCGTCGAGATCAAGGACTTCATGTTCGCCGAGGCCAGGCGCAGCAGCGCCGCCGGCTCGCCCGTGCTGCTGGCCGGGCTGGAGCACCTGGACGACCGCTACCTGCGCGCGGTGGGCTACACCACCAAATCCAAGCGCGGCGGCCTGCCCAAGATGGTGCTGATCGGCGACATCGCCGGGGACGACGCCGACGCCGTGGCCCGCGCCACCAGCGAGGTGGTGCGCATCGCCAATTCGCGTTCGGGCGAGGGCTTCATCGCCGTCAGCGCCGACGCGCGCAAGAAGTTCTGGGCCGACCGCAAGAAAACCGCCGCCATCAGCCGCCACACCAACGCCTTCAAGATCAACGAAGACGTGGTGATTCCGCTGCCGCGCATGGCCGAATACACCGACGGCATCGAGCGCATCAACATCGAGCTGTCGCTGCGCAACAAGATCGAGCTGGCCGACGAGCTGGAGCAGTTCCTCACCCGCGGCAACCTGCCGCTGGGCCGCGCCGAGCAGGGCGCCGAGCCGCCCTCGCCTGAGCTGCTGGAAGAGCGCGTGGCCCAGGCGCTGGCCGTGGTGCAGGACACGCGCGCGCTGTGGCAAGGCTGGCTGCGCGACGTGGCAACGCTGTTCCCGCAGCTGCAGGACCACAGCCTGCGCGCCAGCTGGAAGGCCCAGATCCGCGAGCCGCTGGCGCACATTTTCACCGGCGCCGATTTCGAGCCGCTGATGAAAGCACTGGGCGACGTGCAGCAGCGCGTGCTCAAGGGCCGCGTGTGGATCGCGCTGCACATGCACGCGGGCGACGGCAACGTGCACACCAACATCCCGGTGCACAGCGACAACTACGCCATGCTGCAGACCGCGCACGAGGCGGTCGACCGCGTGATGGCGCTGGCGCGCCGCCTGGACGGCGTGATCAGCGGCGAGCACGGCATCGGCATCACCAAGCTGGAATACCTGAGCGACGCCGAGCTGGCGCCCTTTGCCGCCTACAAGCAAAAGGTGGACCCGAACGGCCACTTCAACCGAGGCAAGTTGCTACGAAATAACGATCAGCTTGCGCTGAATGGACGGGCGCTGAAGGCCGATTTGACCAATGCCTACACGCCCAGCTTCGGGCTGATGGGGCATGAGTCGATCATCATGCAGCAAAGCGACATTGGCGCCATTTCCGACAGCATCAAGGACTGCCTGCGCTGCGGCAAATGCAAGCCCGAATGCAGCACCCACGTGCCGCGCGCCAACCTGCTGTACAGCCCGCGCAACAAGATCCTGGCCACCTCGCTGCTGATCGAGGCCTTCCTGTACGAAGAGCAGACGCGCCGCGGCGTCAGCCTGAAGCACTGGGAAGAGTTTGAAGACGTGGCCGACCACTGCACGGTGTGCCACAAGTGCCTGTCGCCCTGCCCGGTGAAGATCGATTTTGGCGACGTCACCATGAACATGCGCAACCTGCTGCGCAAGATGGGCAAGAAGAGCTTCCGCCCCGGCAACGCCGCGGCCATGTTCTTCCTGAACGCGACCGACCCGCGCGTCATCAACACCACGCGCGCCGCCATGACCGGCGTGGCCTTCAAGGCCCAGCGCGCCGCGGTGGACCTGTTCAAGGTGGCCGGCCGCCACCAGACGCAGCACCCGCCTGCCACCGTGGGCACGCCGCCGCTGCGCGAAGAGGTGATTCACTTCGTCAACAAGAAGCTGCCGGGCGGCCTGCCCAAGCGCACGGCGCGCGCGCTCTTGGACATCGAAGACCGCGACTACGTGCCGGTGATCCGCAACCCCAAGGCCACCACGGCCGATACGGAGGCGGTGTTCTACTTCCCCGGCTGCGGGTCCGAGCGGCTGTTCAGCCAGGTGGGCCTGGCCACGCAGGCCATGCTGTGGCATGCGGGCGTGCAGACCGTGCTGCCGCCGGGCTACGTGTGCTGCGGCTACCCGCAGCGCGGCAGCGGCCAGTTCGACAAGGCCGACAAAATGATCACCGACAACCGGGTGCTGTTCCACCGCGTGGCCACCACGCTGAACTACCTGGACATCAAGACGGTGGTGGTGAGCTGCGGCACCTGCTACGACCAGCTGGCGGGCTACCAGTTCGACAAGATCTTTCCGGGCTGCCGCATCATCGACATCCACGAATACCTGCTGGAAAAAGGCATCACGCTGCCCGCGCCCGACCAGGGCGCCTACCTGTACCACGAGCCCTGCCACAACCCCATGAAGCTGCAGGATTCCACCAAGACCGTGAAGGCGCTGGTGGGCCAGCAGGTGCTGAAAAGCAACCGCTGCTGCGGCGAAAGCGGCACGCTGGGCGTGACCCGGCCCGACATTTCCACCCAGGTGCGCTTTCGCAAGCAAGAGGAAATCCGCCTGGGCGAGGCCGCGCTGCGCGACAGCGGGGCGGTGGCACCCAAGGCCAACGTGAAGATCCTGACCAGCTGCCCCAGTTGCCTGCAGGGCCTGCAGCGCTACGAAGACGATCTGCAAAACGGCCTGCTGGAGGCCGACTACATCGTCATCGAAATGGCGCGTGCCATCCTGGGTGAAAACTGGATGCGCGAGTACGTGGACAAGGCCAACGCCGGCGGCATAGAGCGCGTGCTGGTGTAAACGGGCCCGGCGCTGGGGTGATCGGCCCCGCGCGGCGGCCAACCCGGGAGCGCGGGCCGCTCAGGCGCCGTGGGTGGGGCCGGGCGCCGGGGGCGGCATCGGCACCGTGCGCGGCCCTTGCCGGTCTTCGTCCAGCATCTGAATGGGGCCGTCTTCCAGCCATTGGGGCTCCACGGCGTGCATCGGCACGGGCTTGCTGCCCGCCTTGGCCGACGGGGCCTGGTGGCCCGTGGCGGTGTGGCTGTGCTGGCTGCGGTGGTTCTCCTCGGCGTCGTGCTCGCTGCGGGTGAACACCGCCCAGCAAGCCATGAACATGGCGGCGATGGTCGGGCCAATCACAAACCCGGTCAGGCCGAACAGCGACATGCCGCCCAGCGTGGTCAGCAGCACCACGTAGTCGGGCAGCTTGGTGTCCTTGCCCACCAGCAGCGGGCGCAGCAGGTTGTCCGACAGGCCGATCACCACCATGCCCCAGGCGGTCAGTGCGGCGCCTTGCCACATCTGCCCCGTGGCGGCCAGGTAGATGGCCACAGGCGCCCAGACCAGGGCCGCGCCCACCGCAGGCAGCAGCGACAGGAAGGCCATCACCACGCCCCAGAACACCGCGCCGCTGATGCCCAGCGCCCACAGCGCCAGCCCGCCCAGGAAACCCTGCACGATGGCCACCACCACGTTGCCCTTGACGGTGGCGCGGACCACGGTGGTGAACTTGCTCAGCAGATAGCGCGTGTGCTGCGGCGCCAGCGGCACCGCGTCGCGCAGCGTGCGCGCCAGCGGGACGCCGTCGCGCAGCAAAAAGAACAGCAGATACAGCGTGACAACTACGTTGACTAGGAACTGGAACGTGTTCTGCCCGAACTCCAGCACGCGCGTGCCCAGCAACTGGCCGCCCTGCAGCACGCCCGCGGACACCTTGTCCCAGATGTTTTCCAGGTTGCCAAAGCCCAGGCGATCCAGCCAGGTGGTGGCCCAGGGCGGAATGGCGTTGACCACCTGCTGGAAGTACCCGCGGAAGTCCACCTGCCCGGCGCGCACCTTCTGCATGAAGGTAGCGACGTCCGTCACCAGCGAGCCAGCGATCACCGTCACCGGCAGGATGACGATCAGCAACACGATCACCAGCGTGACCAGCGCCGCCAGCGTGGCGCGCCCACCCATGCGGTGGCGCAGCCACTGAAACATCGGGTTGAACAGCAGCGCCAGCGCCATGGCCCAGAAAACCGCACCGAAGAACGGCGTCAGGATCCACAGAAAGGCGATGGTGACCCCCGCCAGAAGCAGCAGGAATACGGCGCGCTGAAGGCGAGGTGTGTTCATTGGGGCGCCACTATACCTACCGGCCGGGCGCGCAGCAGAGCCACCGGGCCCGTTGTGGCCACCCGTCGCGCGCGGTCGGGCGGGGCACAATCGGGGCATCGACCGGCGCGTCCGGCTCTTCTGTAAGTCTTTGTCGCCATGGCCGAAACCCCCACCACCCGCCGCACCCCCGAATCGCTGACCGTACACGCCAAATCGCGCGTGCTGGAGCTGCGTTTCACCGATGGCGCGCAATTCCGCATCCCGTTCGAGCTGATGCGCGTTTACTCACCGTCCGCCGAGGTGCAGGGCCACGGCCCTGGTCAGGAAGTGCTGCAGACCGGCAAGCGCGACGTGGGCATCAACGCGCTGGTGCCCGTGGGCAGCTACGGCGTGCAGCCGCATTTTTCCGACGGCCACGAAAGCGGCATCTTCACCTGGGACTTCCTGTACCAGCTGGGCGAGCAGCAAGAGCGCCTGTGGCAGGCCTACGAGGCGCGTCTGGCCGCCGCCGGCGTGGGCCGGGACACGCCCATGCCCGAAGCCGCCGGCGGCGCGTGCGGGCACTCGCACTGAGCCACCCGCGCCCAAAAAACGTTGCCGCGCCGCGTGGCCGGCCCGCAATCAAACTATTGATTTGATAGCTGCCAGCGCTGGTGCCACCTGCGCTGGAAGGCTATTTGGCTTAAAACCCCCGATCACCCCACATGGGCAGCCGCGTGCGGATGCCTTAGGATGCAGCCACCATGGCCAACACACATTTCGGATACGAATCGGTCGACGAGCAGGACAAGGCGCGCCGCGTGCGCGGCGTGTTCGACTCGGTCGCCTCGCGCTACGACGTCATGAACGACTTGATGTCGGGCGGCCTGCACCGCGCCTGGAAGGCGTACACCCTGATGGTCGCCAACCCGCAGGAAGGCCAGCGCGTGCTGGACATCGCCGGCGGCACGGGCGACCTGGCCAAGGCTTTTGCCCGCAAGGTGGGCCAGCGCGGCGAAGTGGTGCACACCGACATCAACGAAGCCATGCTGCGCACCGGCCGCGACCGCCTGCTGGATGCGGGCGTCATCCTGCCCACCGTGGTGTGCGACGCCGAGCAGCTGCCTTTCCCCGACGGGCACTTCGACATCGTCACCGTGGCCTTCGGCCTGCGCAACATGACGCACAAGGACAGCGCCCTGCGCGAAATGGCGCGCGTGCTGAAAGACGGCGGGCGCTTGCTGGTGCTGGAGTTTTCGCAGGTGGCTCGCCCCCTGCGCAAGGCCTACGACCTGTATTCGTTCAACGTGCTGCCCAAGCTGGGCAAGCTGGTGGCCGGCGACGCCGACAGCTACCGCTATCTGGCGGAATCCATCCGCATGCACCCCAATCAGCAGGAACTCAAGGAGCTGATGAAGATCAATGGGTTTGGACACGTGGACTATCACAACATGACAGGCGGGGTGGTTGCCCTTCACGTGGGCATCAAGTGCAGCTGACGCGCACTTGAGCTTCTGCAAGGCACACCCACCTGTCGCATACATTGGAGGTTAGACAGACATGAAATTGAAAGCCATCATTTCGCGCCTGTTCACGCTGCTTCTGGCGGTCGTGCTCGTAGGCGCCTTCACATTCGACGCCGAGGCACGCCGCATGGGCGGCGGCAAATCCATGGGCCGCCAATCCAGCAACGTGACGCAGCGCCAGGCCACACCGCCGGCAGCGCCTGCCAATCCGCAGCAGGGTGCGGCGGCGGCAGGTGCCACGGGCGCTGCAGGTGCGACGGCTGCGGCAGCCACCCGCAAGCCCTGGGGCGCCATGCTGGGCGGCCTGGCCGCTGGCCTGGGCCTGGCCTGGCTGGCCAATTCGCTGGGCCTGGGCGCCGGTTTTGCCAACCTGATGCTGATCCTGCTGCTGGGCGTGGTGGTCATGGCCGTCATCGGCATGGTGCGCCGCTCGCGCAGCGGGGGCGCCAACACGCTGGCATACCAGGGTGCGGGGCAGGCTTCTGCCGCCACACCGCGCCAGTACAGCCCGGCCAACGTCGGTAACGATGCCTCTGCGCGCCCTTGGGAATCGCAGGCCACGCAGTTCAACTCGGGTGCGGCGCCGCAAGGCGGCTCGATCATCGGGTCGGCCCTGAGCGGCTCGCAAAGCTGGGGCGTGCCGGCCGATTTCGACATCAACGGCTTCCTGGACGCGGCCAAGCGCAACTTCATCACCCTGCAGGACGCCTGGGACCGCTCCGACATCCCGGCCCTGCGCGCCATGATGACCAACGACATGCTGGCTGAAATCCAGTCGCAACTGGCCGAGCGCGAACGCACGGCCCCCGGCCAGGCCAACAAGACCGACGTGGTCATGCTGGACGCGCAGCTGCTGGGCATTGAAGAGCTGGACGACGTGTACATGGCCAGCGTGGAGTTCAGCGGCATGATCCGCGAAGACAACGCGCCCAGCCCGAGCCCGTTCCGCGAAGTGTGGAACATGACCAAGCCCAAGAACGGGCGCGGCGGCTGGCTGGTGGCAGGCGTTCAAGCCATGCAGTAAGGCCCGCAAGGCGAGCAGGGCGGCCATCCAGGCCGGCCCTGCCCAGTAATAATGGGGACTATGGCAACACAGTCCCCTTTTTCTTTGCTGGCCGACGCGCTCGGCAAGCTCACCGACAACCTCAAGGCGCCCGCCTGGCTGGTCGATGAAGTCCAGCATCGGCTGGTGCTTTTCTTCAACCACGTGCTGATGCAAGAGCCCGAGGCGCAGGCGCGCCTGGTCAAGCAAAAAGGCCGCGTGGTGCGCGCCCAGTGGCGCGACTTTGCGCTGCAGCTGCGCGCCACGCCCGCCGGGCTGTGGGAGCTGGCGCCCGCGGCCACGCCCGATTTGCTGCTCACGGTCACCGACACGTCGCCGCTGGATCTGGCGCGCAGCGCCATGCGGGGAGAACGCCCCGGCGTGCGCATCGAGGGTGACGTGCAGTTCGCCGCCGAGGTGAACTGGCTGGTCGACCATGTGCGCTGGGACGCCGAGGAAGACCTGTCGCGCGTGATCGGCGACGCGCCCGCGCACACGCTGGGCAACATCGGCCGCAGCATGGCGCAGGCCCTGCGCACCTTCGTCAGCAAGCTGCCAGGCCAGGGCAAGGCCGACGCATGAAGCGCTTGCTGCGCGCCGCCTACATCGTGTGGGTGGCCTTGCGCTATGGGCTGGACGAACTGGTGCTGACCAGCTTTCAGCGACCCGACCTGCGTCTGGCCGCGCGCATCGCGTCGTTTGGGCGCGATTTGTCGGCCCCGCGCGGGCAGCGCCTGCGTGAGGCGCTACAAAAATTGGGGCCGATCTTCGTCAAGTTCGGCCAGGTGCTGTCCACCCGGCGCGACCTGCTGCCCGCGGACATCGCCGATGAGCTGGCGCTGCTGCAGGACCGCGTGCCGCCCTTTCCGGCCGAGGAGGCCATCGCCATCATCGAGCGGTCTTTCCGCAAGCCGATCAGCGAGATCTTCCTGAGCTTCGACCGGGAGCCGGTGGCCAGCGCGTCGATCGCGCAGGTGCATTTCGCCACCCTGCGTGACGAGAACGGACGCGAGCGCGAGGTAGCGGTGAAAGTGCTGCGCCCCGGCATGCTGAAGGTCATCAACCAGGACATGGGCCTGATCCGCATGATGGCCGCGTGGGTAGACCGCCTGTCGCCCGACGGCAAGCGCCTCAAGCCGCGCGAGGTGGTGGCCGAGTTCGACAAGTACCTGCACGATGAGCTGGACCTGGTGCGCGAAGCCGCCAGTGCCGCCCAGTTGCGCCGCAACATGGCCGATTTGCATCTGGTCATGGTGCCGGAGATGTTCTGGGACTGGATCCGCCCCGAAGTGCTGGTGATGGAGCGCATGTACGGCGTGCCGGTGGGGCAGGTCGAGCGCCTGCGTGAGGCCGGGGTCGATCTGAAGCAGCTGGCGCGCGATGGCGTCACCATCTTTTTCACGCAGGTGTTTCGCGACGGGTTTTTTCACGCCGACATGCACCCCGGCAACATCATGGTCAGCGTGCAGCCGGCAACCTTCGGGCGCTACGTGTCGCTGGATTTCGGCATCGTAGGCACGCTGACGCAGGTCGACAAGGAATACCTGGCGCAAAACTTCAGCGCATTCTTCCGGCGCGACTACAAGCGCGTGGCCGAACTGCACGTGGAAAGCGGGTGGGTGCCACCCAACACCCGCATCGACGAGCTGGAATCGGCCATCCGCAGCGTCTGCGAGCCTTACTTTGACCGCCCGCTCAGCCAGATATCGCTGGGGATGGTGCTCATGCGGCTGTTCCAGACCTCGCGCCGCTTCAACGTGGAAATCCAGCCGCAGCTGGTGCTGCTGCAAAAGACGCTGCTCAACGTGGAAGGCCTGGGCCGCCAGCTGGACCCTGAGCTGGATCTATGGGCCACGGCCAAGCCTTTTCTTGAGAAATGGATGCTGGAGCAGGTCGGTCCCAAGCGGTTCTGGAACGAATTGAAGGACCAGGCGCCGTATTACGCCAAAATGCTGCCCGATTTGCCCCGCCTGCTGCACGGCTACCTCAGCCAGCGGCCGTATGCGCAGACGCAGGCTGAGCTGATCGACATGCTGCGCGAGCAGCGCCGCGCCAATTCCCGCCTGAGCGCCTTGCTGTACCTGGCCGTGGGTGTGTTGCTGGGCCTGGTGGCCATGCAGGCGTGGGTCTGGGTACGCATTCATTTCTTCTAGCAACGGATCTCTGGCGGGTGGGCATGAACTGGACGCTTTTCATCTTTGTCATGGCCTACCTGGTGGGCACGCTCATGATCGGTGTGCTGGCCGGCCGCCGCATCAAGACCACGTCCGACTTCGCCCTGGCCGGGCGCAACCTGCCGCTGGTGATGATCGTCACCACCACCTTCGCCACCTGGTTCGGTGCCGAAACGGTGATGGGCATCCCGGCCAAGTTCGTGCAGGGCGGCCTGCACGCCATCGTGGAAGACCCCTTCGGCGCCGGCATGTGCCTGATTCTGGTGGGCGCCTTCTTTGCGGCCAAGCTGTACCGCATGAACCTGCTGACCATTGGCGACTACTACCGCCAGCGCTACGGCAGGGGGGTGGAGGTGTTCTGCTCGGTGGCCATCATCCTCAGCTACCTGGGCTGGGTGGGGGCGCAGATCACGGCGCTGGGGCTGGTGTTCAACGTGCTGTCGGGTGGCGAGATTTCGACCACGCTGGGCATGATCATCGGCACCATCGCCGTGCTGGTGTACGTGGTGGTAGGCGGCTTTCTGGCCGTCGCGTGGACCGACTTCATCCAGATGATCGTGCTGGTGGTGGGCCTGACGGTGATCGCCGTCTTCTCGGCCGATCTGGCTGGCGGCGCCGACAAGGTGATTGACCTGGCCCGCAGCCGCGACATGTTCCGCTTCTGGCCCGAGCCCACCTTCAAGGAGATTGCCTTCTTCATCGGCGCGGCCATCACCATGATGCTGGGCAGCATTCCGCAGCAGGACGTGTTTCAGCGCGTCATGTCGGCCAAGGACGCGCGCACCTCGCAAACCGGCGCCATGGTGGGCGGCGCAGCGTACATCCTGTTTGCCTTCGTGCCGATGTTCATCGTCACCGCGGCGGTGGTGGTCATGGGCAACACGGCGCTGGACATGGTGGGCAACGACTACCAGAAGGTGCTGCCCACCTTCATCATGGGCCACATGAACCTGGGGCTGCAGATTCTGTTCTTTGGCGCGCTGCTGTCGGCCATCAAGAGCACCTCTTCGGCCACGCTGCTGGCGCCGTCCACCAGCTTTGTCGAAAACATCCTCAAGAACATTTATCCGCGCATGAGCGACCGCCAGTCGCTGGTCGCCATGCGGGTGACCATCCTGGTGTTTTCTGTGGGCGTGCTGGTGTACGCCATCGCCATGGAAGGCACGTCGATTTATGAGCTGGTGGCCGGCGCCTACCAGGTGCCGCTGGTGGGCGCCTTCGTGCCGCTGGTGATGGGCCTGTACTGGCGGCGCGCCACCACGCAAGGCGCGGCGCTGGCGATGCTGCTGGGCCTGGGCACGTGGGTGCTGTTCTTCCCCCAGGTCACCGGCTGGGGCAATGCCTTTCCGGGGCAGCTGGCGGGGCTGCTGACGGCCTTCGTGGGCATGGTCGCGGGCTCGCTGGCGCCGCAGTGGCTGCCGAACCAGCACGCTGCCACCGCACATCTGCCGCCCAAGGCGGCCTGACTTCACTATCTAATTGATAGCTGTTGGCGCTGGTGCAGCCTGCGCCAGGTGCTGATTTCGTGCTGATTTTGGATGATTGGCCACGCCCGCCTGCGGTGTGCGCTGCGCCGCCCGCGCAGCGCGGGGCCGGTTTTATAATGATGGGTTTTTCGCGCCTGTGCGCGCCTGAGTCCCAGTCATGCCGATCTACGCCTACAAATGCACCTCCTGCGGGGCCACCAAGGATGCGCTGCAGAAGATGTCGGACCCACCTCTGACGGTGTGCCCGGCCTGTGGCAAGCCCACCTTGCAAAAGCAGGTGACGGCGGCGGGCTTTCAGCTCAAAGGCTCGGGCTGGTACGTGACTGACTTCCGTGACGGCGGCAAGAGCGGCGCCAGCACGGGTGACGGCGTGGCGGCTTCCCCGGCAGCCGCGCCTGCGGGCGATGCGCCTGCCCCGGCCCCTTCGCCCGCTCCGGCCTCATCCAGCCCCGCACCGGCTGCGGCGCCATCGCCTTCGCCCGCCCCGGCGCCCAGTTCGGGCGGCGGCACGGCCAAGGGCTGACTGCCACCGAGTTTTTGCCCACCATGATGTCCCGCCTGCGGCAGTACTTCATCACTGGCCTGCTGGTGTGGTTGCCTATGGGCGTCACCGTCTGGGTGCTGCTGTGGATGCTGGGCATTCTGGACGGCATCTTCCTGGGCGTGCTGGCCGCCGCCGAGGCGATGATCCCCGGCTTCGAGCCCCTGGCCGACCGCCTGCGCCACATACCTGGGCTGGGGGTGCTGCTGGTGGCGGTGGTCATCTTCGCCACGGGCCTTTTCGTGGCGAACATGTTCGGCCAGTGGTGGCTGCGCCAGTGGGACCGGCTGATGACGCGCATCCCGGTGGTGCGCAGCATTTATTCCAGCGTCAAGCAGGTGTCGGACACGCTGTTTTCGGGCTCTGGCCAGGCCTTTTCCAAGGCGCTGCTGGTGCAGTACCCGCGCCAAGGCGCCTGGACGATCGCCTTTTTGACCGGCAAGCCCGGCGGCGAAGTGGCCCGCCTGCTGGACGGCGATTTCGTCAGCGTGTACGTGCCCACCACGCCCAACCCCACGTCGGGTTTTTTCCTGATGGTGCCGCGCAAGGATGTGGTCGAGCTGAAGATGAGCGTGGACGAAGCGCTCAAATACGTCATCTCGATGGGCGTGGTCGTGCCGCCGCTGCGCGAATCGCGCCCTGGCGAGCCGGCGCCTGTGCCGCAGGTGCCCGGCGTCACCGGCCCCGCGCAGCCCCGCGAAGGCCCCGCGCCCGACGCGCCCTTGCAGAATCCCCTGGCCGACCCCGCAGCGGCCCGCCCTGAACTCTGAATTCCTGAAAGCCAAGCAGCTATGTCGATGCGAACCCACTATTGCGGTCTTGTGACCGAAGAACTGACCGGCCAAACCGTGACCCTGTGCGGCTGGGTGAACCGCCGCCGTGACCATGGCGGTGTGATCTTTGTCGACCTGCGCGACCGCGAGGGCTACGTGCAGGTGGTGTGCGACCCCGACCGCGCCGAGATGTTCGCCGTGGCCGAAGACCTGCGCAACGAATTCTGCGTGCAGGTCACAGGCTTGGTCCGCGCACGCCCCGAAGGCACGGTCAACGACAGCCTCAAGAGCGGCAAGATCGAGGTGCTGTGCCAGGAGCTGAAGGTGCTGAACCCCTCGGTCACGCCGCCGTTCCAGCTGGAGGATGAGAACCTGTCTGAAACCACGCGGCTGATGCACCGCGTGCTGGACCTGCGTCGTCCCTACATGCAGCGCAACATGATGCTGCGCTACAAAACGGCGATCCAGGTGCGCAACTTCCTCGACAAAGAGGGATTCATCGACATCGAAACGCCCATGCTGGGCAAAAGCACGCCCGAAGGCGCGCGCGACTACCTCGTGCCCAGCCGCGTGCACGACGGCGAGTTCTACGCGCTGCCGCAGTCGCCCCAGCTGTACAAGCAGATGCTGATGGTGGCTGGCTACGACCGCTATTACCAGATCACCAAGTGCTTCCGCGACGAAGACCTGCGTGCCGATCGGCAACCCGAGTTCACGCAGATCGACTGCGAAACCTCGTTCCTGAACGAGCAGGAAATCCGCGCCATCTTCGAGCGCATGATCCGTGAGGTGTTCCAGACTCAGCTGGGCGTTGACCTGGGCAGCTTCCCGCTGATGACCTACCAAGAGGCTGCTTACCGCTTCGGCTCCGACAAGCCCGACCTGCGCGTGAAGCTGGAGTTCACCGAGCTGACGGAAGTCATGAAGGACGTCGACTTCAAGGTGTTCTCGGGCGCGGCCAACATGAAAGGCGGCCGCGTCGTGGCGCTGCGCGTGCCCGGCGGCAGCCATATCTCGCGCGGCGAGATCGATCAATACACCGAGTTCGTCAAGATCTACGGCGCCAAAGGTCTGGCCTGGATCAAGGTCAACGAAGTGGCCAAGGGCCGTGATGGCCTGCAGTCGCCCATCGTCAAGAACATTCACGACGCAGCCATTGCCGAAATCCTCCAGCGCACTGGCGCGCAGGATGGCGATCTGATCTTCTTTGGCGCCGACAAAGAAAAAATCGTCAACGATTCGATTGGTGCACTGCGCCTGAAGGTGGGCCACAGCGAGTTTGGCAAGAGCACCGGCCTGTTTGAAAGCAAATGGGCGCCGCTTTGGGTGGTGGATTTCCCCATGTTCGAGCACGACGAGGAGAGCGACCGCTGGGTGGCGGTGCACCACCCGTTCACTTCGCCCAAGGACGGTCACGAAGACCTGATGGACACCGACCCAGGCCAATGTCTGGCCAAGGCCTACGACATGGTGCTCAACGGCTGGGAGCTGGGCGGTGGCTCGGTGCGTATCCACCGCGCCGACGTGCAGTCCAAGGTGTTCTCGGCGCTCAAGATCAGCCCGGACGACGCCCAGCTCAAGTTCGGCTACCTGTTGGACGCGCTGCAGTACGGCGCACCACCCCACGGCGGCCTGGCGTTCGGCCTGGACCGCCTGATCACGCTGATGACGGGCGCCGAGTCGATCCGCGACGTGATTGCCTTCCCCAAGACGCAACGCGCGCAGGATCTGCTGACGCACGCGCCCAGCCCCGTGGACGAAAAGCAGCTGCGCGAGCTGCACATTCGTCTGCGCAATCCGGCTGGCGCCTGACGGCAAGCGGCGGTGCTGCAACAGGCTTCGGCGCCGTCCTACGTGGGCAGCCCGTGCGCTCTGTTACGATGAATTTTTCGTTCCGAAGGAGTGAATTCCATGTCTTACACGTCTGATCTGGCGGACTCCGCCATCGAAACCAAAGAACAACTCGTGTCCAACCTGCGCCGCGTGATTTCCGATGCAGAAGACCTGCTGGCGGCCACCGCTGGCCAGACCGACAGCCGCGTGAACGAGCTGCGTGCCCGCGCCCGAGAGAACCTGAACGTCGCCCGCGAAAAGCTCGCCGATGCCGACGCCGCTGTGCGCGCCCGCGCACGCCAAGCCGCCACCGCGACGGACGAATACGTGCACGACAACCCCTGGTCGTCGATCGGTGCCGCCGCCGCGCTGGGCATCTTGATTGGCGTGCTCCTGGGCCGTCGCTGATCCGAGTTGATCGGACTGCTCCGCAAGCACTCATGCCTTCGCAGGGAAGGCTGAAGCTCCCAATCCATTGATTCATCCCATGGCCGACGATTCAACCCACTCCGGCCGCAGCGAAAGACGCGTGCGGGGCTGGTTGGCGAACGTTCTCGAACTGGCAGAAGTTCGGCTCGAACTGCTGACCATCGAGGCCCGCATCGGCCTGCAGCGCCTGATTCTGGTGTGCGTGGTCGGTGTGCTGGGCGCCGTCATGGCGGCGTTCGGCGTCATTTTTCTCGCCCTGCTGATCACCGTCTGGCTGTGGGACAGCCATCCGCTGTTGGCGTTGGGCGTTTTCACAGCGCTGTTTCTGGGCGGCGGCATCGTCGCGCTGCTGACGGCGCAGGGCAAGCTCCGCGGCCTGGTCGAGATGTTTGGCGCCACGCGCGACGAGCTTCGCCGCGATCAGCAACGCCTTCGCGGAGACGCGCCGTGAGGGATGCGCCTGCTCCTGATGATGCAGCGCAGCCGGACGAGGTTGCGCGCGCGCAGGCCGCTCGCCATGTCAGGCGCAAAAAGATCGATGTCGACGACGATCTCCTGTCGCGGCGCGATCAGCTCAAACTGCGATCCGACTATTTGCGCAACCAGCTTTCGTTCAAGGCTGGGCGGGTTCAGCCTGTCTTTCGCGCCGCCGACCGGGTGGCCGACGGCGCGCAGTGGGTGAAGGCGCACCCGGGCCTGGTCGCCGTCGCCGTGGCCGGGCTGTTGGGCGCGGTGATCGCCAGGCCACGCGCCTTCATGCGGCTGGGCTCCCGCGCCTTCGCGGCGTGGCAGATGGTGCAGCGCACGCAGCCCTTGGTGCGTGCCTTCATGCGACGCGGCTGAGCGGATCGGCAGCGCATTCTGCGGGCGGGCTGCGCGGAGGTGGCCATGCGCTACAAAATTCCCCAATCCGTGCTGGTGCTCATCCACACGCCGGCGCTGCAAGTGCTGATGATGCGCCGTGCCGACAGCGCCTCAGACTTTTGGCAGTGCGTGACCGGCAGCAAGGACGAGGAGGGCGAGCCATTCGCCCAGACCGCGACGCGCGAAGTGCTTGAGGAAACGGGTATCGACGCCACCGGCCCGGATTGCCTGCTGCGCGACTGGGAACTGCAGAACGTGTACGACATTTACCCCCAGTGGCTGCATCGCTACGCGCCGGGCGTGACACGCAACGTCGAACGCGTATTCAGCCTACGAGTGCCGACCGGCATCAGCGTCACACTCAACCCCAGAGAGCACACGCATTACCGCTGGCTGCCCTGGCGCGAAGCGGCCGACTGCTGCTATTCGCCATCTAACGCCGAGGCCTGTTTGCTGCTGCCGCGCTTTGCTGGCGCAGGATTGAACGCATGAACCCCACGCATCTTCTCCCTGATGACGCCGCACCGCCGGACGCCGATCCGTATCTGTTGCGGGTGGCCACCTACAACATTCACAAGGGCGTGCAGGGTGTGGGCCCGGCGCGTCGGCTGGAGATCCACAACCTGGCGCTGGCCGTCGAAACACTGGATGCCGACATCGTTTGCCTGCAAGAAGTGCGCGCCATGAACCGCCGAGAAGCCAGCCGCTTCTCAGGCTGGCCCGACAAACCGCAGGCGGAATTCCTGGCACCCGAGGGCTACGAGGCCGTGTACCACACCAACGCGGTGACGCGCGACGGCGAGCACGGCAACGCGCTGCTGTCGCGCTGGCCCATCGTGCGGTACAGCCACGAAGACATGTCCGACCACCGTTTCGAGCAGCGCGGGCTGCTGCATGTCGAGCTGAAAGTGGCGGGTGTCAACGTGCATGTCATCGTCGTGCACTTTGGCCTGCTGCCCGCCAGCCGCGTGCGCCAGGCAATTCATTTGCGCCGCTACGTGGCGCGCGAGATCCCGCTGGATGCGCCTGTGCTGGTCGCCGGCGACTTCAACGACTGGGGCACGCGCGTGCGCCAATTGCTGGGGGTGGATTCGCTCAACGCGCTGGAAGGGCCGCGCACCTTGACGTACCCGTCGCGCTTTCCGGTAGCCCAGCTGGACCACATCTATGCGCGCGGGCTGCACCCGCTCAGCTTGGCGGCGCCGCGCGGGCGCATCTGGAGCCGCATGTCGGACCATTTGCCACTGATCGCCGAGTTCCGCATGCACGGCGCGCTGCCTGAGTCGCGCTTCTGATGCTATATAAAAAGTAGCTGCTTGCGCAGGCGGTGATTGCGCAAGCGGCGTTTTTGTTCATAAGGCAATGCTGCTACCATCGCCCCACACCATGAAGCCCGAACCCGATCTGCCTGCCGCGCCCGATCCGTCCGATCAAGGCGTTCCCATGTCCGTGAAGATCCGCGAGCGCCTGCAGGCAGCCAAGCGGCGCTTCAACGCCAACGACAACATCGCCGAGTTCATCGAGCCGGGCGAGCTGGACAAACTGCTGGACGAAGTGACGCACCAGATGCAGGGCGTGCTGGACAGCATGGTGATCGACACTGCCGACGACCACAACACGCGCAGCACCGCGCGCCGCGTGGCCAAGATGTACTTGACGGAGGTCTTCAGGGGCCGTTACGTCGCGCCGCCCACGATCACCGAATTCCCGAACGCCGAGCGCCTGAACGAGCTGATGATCGTCGGCCCCATCACCGTGCGATCGGCCTGCAGCCACCATTTTTGCCCCGTGATCGGGCGGCTGTGGATCGGCGTGATGCCCAACGAACATACCAACGTCATCGGCCTGTCGAAGTACGCGCGCCTGGCCGAATGGATCATGGGTCGCCCGCAGATCCAGGAAGAAGCCGTGGTGCAACTGGCCGACCTGATTCAGACCAAGACCAAGCCCGATGGGCTGGCGCTGGTCATGGAGGCCACGCATTTCTGCATGGCGTGGCGCGGCGTGAAGGACATGGACAGCAAGATGATCAACTCGGTCATGCGCGGCGTGTTCTTGAAAGACATGAACCTGCGCCGCGAGTTTCTTTCCCTGATTCCGCAGAGGAGTTGAGCATGCTGGTCCGTCTGCTTTACGCCAGCCGCGCCGTGGACACCTCGCCCGCGGTGGTCAGCGGCATCCTCGCCTCTGCCCGGCAACACAACCAGGCTAACGGCATCACTGGCGTGCTGGCATACGGCGGCGGCGTGTTCATGCAGGCCATCGAGGGCGGCCGCCAAACCGTGAGCGAGCTGTACGGCACCATCCAGCGCGACCCGCGCCACAAAGACGTGCTGCTGCTGCACTTCGAGGAAATCCTGGAGCGCCGCTTCGGCGGCTGGAGCATGGGCCTGGTCGACGTGGGCCGCGTGAACGCGAGCGTGCTGCTGAAGTACTCTGAACGGGCTGTGCTCGATCCCTACGCCGTCTCGGGCAAGGTGTCGATGGCGCTGCTGGAAGACCTGATGGCCACGGCGAACATCGTCGGGCACACTTGATTGCTACTGAAGCTGTAGCGTTTGGCGCTCATTGTGCAAGCGCTGAGCGGCCATTGGCTTGTGATTCATCTATGGGTTGAAGCTGCAGCCAAAGCCTGAGCTGGCGGCTCAAAACGCCGTAGCGAATGCTTCACAAACCGGCGATCCGCACCACCCGCGCCGCAATCCAAGCGTGCGTACACCCGTACCCTGACCCGCCCCGTTTCTTCGAGCACTGTGCGCCGCGTCGCCCGCTTGACCATCCTGTAACAGCGCTGCGGTGTCGCTGTCTCAGGCATGTCTGGCGTCTGATCTGCGCAAGGGTTGATGGCGCGTACCGTGATGTTTTGCGCGTTGCGGAGCGACCCAATGGCCTTGCCACAGGCCGATAAGACGCGATTCCTTACGATTGGACATGCCTAACATGCACAAATCTGATTGCACGCCGAGTGCCTCGCGTCTGGCAAGGGCCTTGCTGGCCACAGCCATCGTGTGCACGGCGATGCCGGCATTGGCCGGTAACCACGCGCCGTCGGGCACTTCGGGCGCCGTGTCCACCAGTCAGGACAGTACCTATACCTTCCAGGTTGCAGATTTCGGGTTCAGCGATCCCAATGATGCACCGGGCGACACGCTCCAGGCGGTCAAGATCACGACGCTGCCCGCCCAGGGTGCGCTCACACTGAACGGCGTGCCAGTGATGGCGGGGGCGCTGGTCGCGGCGACCGATATCGCCAGCGGTTTGCTCCGCTACACGCCGGTTGCAGGCGCGTCTGGCGCGCCCTACAGCAGCTTCACCTTTCAGGTGCAGGACAGTGGCACGGGCAATACCAACACGGTCACACTCCTGACCAACCAGAGCGCTGTGGCCACCGCGCTCAACAACAGCAGAACGGCAACGGCAGCGCTGCCCACTGCGGGCCACCCGAACTTGGCGGTGGTGGGTACCGTGGACTCGGGCGCGAACGTCTGGTCCACCTGGCAGCCGTCGGTTGCGACCGTCACATCGACACTGTTCAACGCCAGCGTGACCTATCCCACCAGGTACCTTGACGAGATCAGCATGCCTTCGGCGCGCGATTCGACCTGGGAATTCCGCAACAACGGCGCGCCAGCCACGGCCACCGCATTGGCTACGGCCACCACCACCTACACCTATGTGTTCGGAGTCGCCGGCCTGGGCGGTTCAACGCTGGACAACCAGACCACCACTTCAAGCGTGCCTCTATCGGTGATCGGCAATGGCGACGCCTTTGGCACCAATTTCTACGCTTATCTGGATGGGCAGGACACCAACATCGGCACCAACCCCGCTGCGTTGGGGCTGACGGGCACTGTTATCTCCACCAATCCGGTGTCGCCGGCAACTTCACAGGGGTACACCTTCTTTTCATTGCCGGCTGGCGTGTCCAGCATCAGCCTGCGCGAATCGGGCGATGATGCGCATGGCATTGTGTTCGGCGTAGTGGAGACGGCATTGGCTGCCACGCTCGATCCGACGGCCAAGACGCTGACCATCAATGTGGCCGGCGTCGCGCCGGTGCCGCTGCTGGGTGGTTGGGGGCTGCTGGCGTTGGCACTGGCCTTGCCGGCCTTGGGCTGGCACAGGCGGTGGCGACGAGGCTGAAACGCCCAGAGCCATGGCGCTGGGGCGCTGTGACCTGATGGGCACGGTGCTGGCTTTCGGCGCTTTCTTGCTTCAATAAAGATAGCTGCCGGCGCTTGTTGTACGGGCGGGAAAGAGCGATTCCTTCATAAGTTCTCTAAATAGCCGCGCCTGGCAAATCCGACGGGTCTGGCGCTGCCGGCGGGAGGTTCAATCGGCGCAGCGCCTCAATGGCTTCGCCGTCCGTGCGGTACAGGTGCAACCAAGGCTGCGGCGCCAAGGCGCCGGCTGAAAGCAGCATTTTTTCGACTGGCAGCTTCATTCCACTGAAGTGCAAGGTGATGCGTTGGTGGTGCAACTGGCTCATCAGGCGCAGCAGCACTTCAGTGCCCGTGGCGTCGATGCGGTTGATGGGCTGAGCGAACAAACATATATCCTGCGTGCCAGGGTGCGCGCTCAGCCACTCACTCACGTAGCGCTCGAACTGGCCGGCGGTGGCAAAGTCCAGCGCCGCATCCATGCGCAATGCCAGTGTGTGCGGCGCCAGGGGTGGCAGATGCCACAAGTGCCGGTCACGCAGACTGCCGTCGGGGTGCAGTCCGATCTCGATGATGCGTGGGTGCAGGCGCTGGTACAGGAACAGCGACAGCGACATCAGGACCCCAGTCAGAACCCCCCAGTACAGCGCAGGCGCGGCTGCCAGCGTGACGGCGAAGGTCAGCAGGGCAATGACCGCTTCCACCCTGGAAATGCGCCAAAGCCGCGAGAACTCCCGCGGCTTGAGCAAGCCCACCACCGCTGCCACCACAATGGCTGCCAACACCGAATGCGGCACCGGCCGCAGCACCGGCGTGAAAAACAGCAAGGCCATCAGCACGACCACCGTCGAGAAGATCGTCGCCCAGCCCGTCTGCGCGCCCGCGTAGAGGTTGAGCGCCGAGCGCGAAAACGATGAGCTGGTGGCGAAGGCGCCCGAGAAGCCGGACGCCAGCTTGGCCAGGCCCTGGCCGATGAGGTCTTGGTCCTGATTCCAGCGCTCGCCTTTGCGCTCGCTGTCCACCTTGGCGGAGGACGCGGTCTCCAGAAAGCTGACCAAGGTGATCACCAGCACCGGCATCACCAACTTGCCCAGCGTGTCCCAGCCCGGCCAGCCCGGCACATGCAACCCGGGAAGGCCGCTGGGCAAAGGCCCAACCACCTTGCCGCCGTGGCCTTCAAATCCGATCCAGCGACTGATGGCGGCGCTCGCAAGCACGATCACCAGCACCGTCGGAAAGCCCGGCTTCCAGCGCCGCACGCCCATCAGCAGCGCCAGCGTGGCCACGCCGAAGCCGGCGGCCGTCCAGTCGACCGCCGGGGCCTGCCACATCGCCCGCCAATCGCCAGAAAAGCCGAGCATGGGCGGAAGCTGCGACGCGATGATCAGCACCGCCGCGGCCTGCGTGAAGGCCATCAGCACCGGCGCGTTCACCACATTCAGCAGCCAACCGAAGTGCGCCCAGCCCAGCACAACCTGCATCAGCCCCGACAGCAGCGCCAGCCAAACGGCCAGCTGAATCCATTCGGCGCTGCCTGGCTGAGCCATGCCGGTCAGCGAGGCGCCAATCAACAGGGCAGACAACGCGGTGGGCCCGACGGACAGGCGCTGCGACGAAGAGAACAGCACCGCCACCAGCGCCGGCAGGATCGATGCGTAGATGCCCGTCACCGGCGGCATGCCCGCCAGCTGCGCATACGCCACGCTTTGCGGAATCATCATCAGCCCGACCGTCAGCCCCGCCAGCGCTTCATTGCGCAGCAACGGGCCCTTGGGCATCGGGTGGCCCAAGAATGGCATCAGGCGAATCAACAGGGCGGGCATGGCGAATCCGGCTGCGTAGGCGTGCAAGGGCCTTCGCGCGTTATACATATTGCGGTGCCGAGCATACTTGGCCCACGCTACGCGGCGGTAAGTGCGCATGCAAGCCCTTAGCCGCCGGCCCCGACGACCGCCTGAACGGAGACATTGCCATGAAACCGACCGTTTCGACCGCGCTGCTGCTGGCGCTGCCCTTGGCGGCCGGCGCCCAAGCCATTCGCTGCACCGACCCGGCGACCGGTAAAGTCCTCTACACCGACCAGCCGTGCAAGAACGGCGCGCTAGTGGTGCCCAAGCGCACCGAAGAAGAGTTGCGCCAAGACGCGCAAGCAGCGCAGGAAGCCCGCGAACGCCGCGCCGAGCAGCGCGAGCAGGCGGCGCAGGCGCGCGAAGCCCAGCGGCGGGAGGCGGCGCTGATCGAGGCGGCCAGGCCACCGGCACCCGCTTCGCCGGCTGAGACGGCCGAATGCCGCGCCGCGCGCGCCGACGCCGACTTTCGCGCGCGAAGCAACACCGCCACGGCCGAGCAGATCCGCACCGCGCGCTACAACGCCGCCCTCGCCTGCGGCCAGCAGCCCCCGGCCGACGTGATCGTGGTTCAGCCTGAGCCCTGGGGCGCCGTGCCCCCGCACCGCCGCCCGCCGCCGGGCTACGGGTGGGGGCAGGGCGGTTACACGCCGCCAGTGGATCCGCAGCGCCCGCCGCGCCCCACTTACAGCGGTGGTACGCAAGACAATCGCGCGATTCCCATAGCGCCGGTGCGGCCCGCGGTGGCGCCGTCTCCGTCGCAGTCAGGCGGTGCCGGGGTGTCAGCGCCGCGAGGCAACGGCGCATCGCGGACGGACGATAGCCTGCCCGTTGCGCCGGTTCGCTAGCTGTTGCTGAGGTCTGAGGCGAGCGCGAGCTTACCGCGATGTATTGGTGAACGCCCGAGTGGGTCGTTGCGCGGGGGCAGATCCCCTTTGCCTGCCAGAACGGTGTGGCGGCCATGACCGCACTCCGGGCGCGCGGTCAGCAGCGTGCCGGTGCCACTCATAGGGGGAGCCGCACAAGGATAGGAGCGGGTGGGCTGGCGGCGCTCGTCAGCGCAATCACCAAAACAAATAGGCCGGTAACCGGCCTATTTGTTCAAATGCTGATCTACTATCGTAATGATAGCTGCCAGCGCTGATTACACCAGCGCTGGAGGATGATTCTCTTTAAAGAATCAGCGGCGGCGGCCCAGCAGCAGCGCCACCAGGGCGCCGGCTGCAGCGGCGATGGCCATGGATTTCAAAGGTTGATCTTGCACGTAGGCGCTGGTGCGGTCAGCGTACTCGTTGACTTTTTCGCGGGTCTGCTCGCGTGTTTGGGCGGCGGCAGCCTTGCCGCGTGCGGCCATGTCCTGCACGCGCGACGACACTGCGTCAATGGCCGGGCGGATGTCGTCACGCAGCGTGCGCACCTTGGCATCGGCCTTGTCCAGTGCATCGTTCGCCAGGGTGCGAGCGGTTTCCACGCCGCGCTCGGCCTTGTCCGCGAGGCGCTCGGTGGCCGTGGCAGCGTCGTCCGCCAGTTGGTTGACAGTGTCTTCAGCTTTGCTGGATGGCATGGTGTGCTCTTTCGTGAAAGTTTGGAATCGATTGCTGAGCGCTGTGCCTTTGTGGAGGCTTGCGCAGGCTAAGTGATAGGTTAGCCGATTCACCGGGCGTTGGCATCGTCCTCAGCCCGCGACCGTTGTGCGGGATTGCGCGTCGTTCGTGTAGGAATCGGATGACATGTGCATGTCGTCCATGGCGCTGGCCAGCTCGCCCTGCGGCTTGCGCTGCTGCCGTGGGATGGTCGCTGTGATGCGCGTGCCCTGGCCCGGTGCCGAGGTTACGTCCAGGCGGCCACCGCACGCCTCGATGCGGTGGCGCATGCCCACCAGCCCATGCGAGGCGTGGGGCGTCAGCCCAGGGTTGAAGCCGATGCCGTCGTCGGTGACGGACAACTCAACGTGGTACACGTAATTTTTCAGCGTGACGGTCACGCGCTTGGCTTGCGCGTATTTGCCGATGTTGGTCAACGATTCCTGAACGACGCGGTAGATGGTCAGGTCGCTGGTGTCGTTCAAGGTGACGGGCTCGAGCGCGCTTTCCATCTCGATGTGCGAGCGTTCGCCAAATTCGCGCAGCAGGATTTCCAGCGAAGCCATCAACCCCAGGTTCGACAGCGAGGACGGGCGCAGGTCTTCGATGATGCGCCGCTTGAGGGCGATGCCCTGGTTGAGTGTTTCGGTCAGGTGCTTGACGCGGTCGGCCAGCTCGGGCGAATCGCCGGGCAGGCGCGACTTGAGGCGCGCCACATCCAGCTTGGCGGCGGTCAGCAGGGCCCCCAGCTCGTCGTGCAGCTCGCGCGCCAGGTGCGCGCGCTCGTCCTCGACCGCATGCTGCAGGTGGGTGGCCAACTCGGTCAGGCGGCTGGTGCGCTCTTGCACCTGCGACTCGAGCGCATCGCGCTCGGCCTCGAGTGAGCGGTTGTATTCCTCGTCGTTGCGCTGCATCTGGCGCGTTTGCTGGGTATAGAGCACGAACGCGAAAAGCGCCGCCAGAATGCCCGCCGCCAGCCCAAAGCGGGTAACGTTCAGCAGGCGAAAGATCTCTACGCGGTTGTCCACCACTTGCTCGGAAGCGGACTCGATCAGCTGGGCGCCCAGCGCGCGCGTGCGCTGCATTTCGTCCAGGCCGACGTTGGTGCTCACCACGAAATTGGCGGCATCGGTCTTGTTCTGCCCGCGCAGGCGAATCACCAGATCCATCTCGCCAAACTTCTGCGCCACGGCCTTGGTGAGATCGCTGGCTTCCTCGCGCATATCGGCATCCAGTGCCACCGCACCATCGAGCTGGCGCACGTACTTCTGCACCTCGTCCTTGGATCTGCGGTACGGCGCGAGATAAGCGGTGTCGGCGGTCAGCACATAGCCGCGCTGCGCCGATTCGGCCATGGCCAGCTCGCGCAGAAGCGAATTCACGGTGCGCAGCAGCTCGCTGGACACGCGCACGGACTGCAGCATCGACGCGGTCTGGGTGTGGGCGCTTTCGTTGATCAGCAGCATGGCACCTGCGGCGACAAAACCGACGACCAGCGCCGCCCGCATGCGGCGGCTCATCTGACCAGGCTTGGATGGGCTGGGGCGGTTGAAAAAGGTTTTCAGTGACATGGTGGGGTGCGACTAAGATACCCCAGTATGAAACCCGCCGCGCTGGTCGCGGCCCTTAGCATTCCCGGAGGCGTGATGATCAGAGTAGGTATTGTGGATGACCATGCGATTGTCCGATCGGGGTTGAAGCAGTTTTTTTCCGAGCACGTAGATCTGCGTGTGGCAGGTGAGGCCGCCAGCGGCCGCGAGGCGATTGACTTGGTGCGTACCACCGAGTTGGATGTGCTGGTGATGGATTTGTCCATGCCGGGCCAAAGCGGCATTGACGCACTGGCCATGATTCGCGCCAAGGCGCCGGACGTCGGCATCCTTATTCTTTCCGGTTACCCGGAAGAGCATTACGCGATGAACCTGATTCGCCAGGGCGCCAGCGGTTACTTGAACAAGGAATGTGATCCGGGCGAAATCGTCGAGGCGATCCGCACCATTGCGCTGGGCAAGCGCTACATCACGCCGACGGTGGCTGAATTGCTGGCCCAGCAGCTCAATCGCAAGAGCGATGCGCTTCCGCACGAGCATTTGTCAGAGCGTGAGTTTCAGGTGTTCCTGAAGCTGGCCAAAGGGCAGACAGCCGGAGACATCGCGGATGCGCTGTCGCTGTCAGTGAAAACCGTCAGCACGTACCGCACCCGGTTGATGGAGAAAATGGGTTTGAGCTCGAACAGCGACCTGACCTATTACGCGCTGAAGAACAACTTGATCGATTGAAGTTGGGTGGCCGGTGGATGTGCCCATTCGTGTGGGAATGGGCCATGGCCAAGCCGGTCTTGCCTCGGCACGGTGCTCTAAGCGGTGCGCCACCCACGCGTCAGCGAGAGCCGTTCTGCAGATCCAGGCAGAACTCGATCAAGGCATCGATGTCCGTTGACTTGTCGAAAACCGCGTCCACGCCCAATTGGGTGCAGCGAGTGCGAATATCGGGCGTGGCGTAGTTTGTCAGCACCACCACCTTCTGGTGGGCGTTGCGATCCTTGCATGCCTGAATCACGCCCAGCCCGCTGCCTTGCTTGAGGAAAAGGTCAACGATGGCCAGATCCCACTGGCCGTCCGGGCTGGTCAGCCAGCCGCTGCCTTGCTCTTCGGTTTCGGCAAACCCAATGGACGCGACGCCGCCGAGTTCTTCCAATGTTGCGACAAGGTTCTCCCGTATGGTCGGGTTGTCTTCAACGATGTAGGTACGCACAGTTCGGTTGCCAGGCATTGGGATTCGTCAGGAAGAGTGTCGCGCGCGTGCGGCCTTCACGACATGTTTTTGAGCTGACTCAGTTTAGGTTCGCATGCAGCGGACCCGTGACAGCAAGTGCATGGCCTGCCTGTAGGAGTGCGCCTACGCCGCTGGGTGGGAAGACCCGCACACCTCGCACCCAGGTTGGCGGTCAATCCGAATCTGCGTGAACTCGGTTCGCCGCACGTCCACCATCAACAGACGGCCCACCATCGCGCTGCCCATGCCGCTCAGCAGCTTCAACGCCTCGGCAGCCTGAAGCGTGCCCACGATGCCCACGAGGGGCGCGAACACGCCCATCGTTGCGCAGCGCACTTCTTGGACGGCCTGCGACGGCGGGAACAGGCACGCGTAGCAGGGCGAAGCCGGGTCGGACGGATTGAAAACAGCCATCTGCCCGTCAAAGCCGATGGCCGAGCCAGACACCAGCGTGGTGCCCGTGCGCACGCAGGCCAGGTTCAGCGCCTGGCGCGCGGCGAAGTTGTCGGTGCAGTCGACGGCGACATCGACGCCCTGCAGCAGGGATTCCAGCAGCGCTGCATCTGCCCGTTGCTGCACGGCGGAGATGGTGATGTCGGCGTTGATGGCCGCCATCGCGGCGCGCGCCGATTCGACCTTGGGGCTGCCCACGCGGGATTCGGTGTGGACGATCTGGCGTTGCAGGTTGGTCAGATCGACCGTGTCGTCATCCACCAGCGTGATGTGCCCCACGCCCGCACTGGCAAGGTAGAGCGCCACGGGCGAGCCCAGGCCGCCCGCACCGAGGATCAACGCATGAGAGTCCAGCAGTCGCTGCTGGCCTTCAACCCCCAGCTCATCCAGCAGGACATGCCGGGAATAGCGAAGCAGCTGCCGATCGTCCATGGCCAATGAGCGCCGGGCCCGCGCTGGCGGCGGCCCGGCAGACGCTCAGTCCTCGTCTTTCGGCGGTTCCTTGCGCTCAACCAGCGTGGTGCTGACTTTGACCGGCTGGCCTTTCAGCTTGGCCAGGGCCTGCTGTAGCTGGAAGTCCTTGTCGCTGCCATATTCCGGCAGGCGGCGCTCGCTGGCGGGTTTGCGCGACTCGGCTTCAAGGCGCTTGAGGGCCTCTTCGCGCTCTTTCTCCAGCACAGGGTCCTTCTTGTCAGGCTCGCTGCCGACCAGGTGCTTCTCAAGATCGGCTTCGCGCATGCGCAGCACGGCGTACGGGCTGCCTTCGGCCGTGTCGTCGACCATGATGTCCGGCACGATGCCCTTGGCCTGAATGGTCTTGCCGCTCGGCGTGTAGTAGCGCGCCGTGGTGATCTTCAGCGCCGTGTCTGGGCCGAGCGGGCGCACGGTTTGCACCGAACCCTTGCCGAACGTCTGGCTGCCCATGATGGTGGCGCGCTTGTGGTCCTGCAGCGCACCGGCAACGATTTCGCTGGCAGAGGCAGAGCCTTCGTTGACCAGCACCACCATCGGCACGGTCTTGAGCGCCGCAGGCAGTCGCTTGAGCGGATCGGCCCCGCGCCGGCGCATGTAATCTTCGGGACGGGCCTTGTAGATCGCCTTGCTTTCTTCGATTTGGCCGTTGGTGGACACCACCGTCGCGCCTTCGGGCAGGAAAGCCGCCGACACGGCCACGGCCGCATCCAGCAAGCCGCCCGGATCGTTGCGCAAATCCAGCACGACGCCCTTGATGTTCGGGTTTTTCTTGTACGCGTCTTCGACCTTGCTGACGAAGTCGTCCACCGTGCGTTCTTGGAACTGGCTCAGGCGTACCCATAGGTAGCCCGGCTCCACCATCTTGACCTTGACCGACTGCGTGCGGATTTCTTCGCGGGTGATGGTCACGGTGAACGTGCGGTTCTCATCGCGGCGCAAGATGGTCAGGCGCACGGCCGTGCCAGGCTCGCCACGCATGCGCTTGACGGCTTCGTTCAGCGTCAGGCCCTTGACCGGCGTGTCGTCCACGCGCGTGATCAAGTCGCCAGGCTTCAGGCCGGCGCGGTCGGCTGGCGAGCCTTCGATGGGCGACACCACGCGCACCAGGCCGTCTTCCTGGGTGATCTCGATGCCGACACCGACGAAGCGCCCGGTCGTGCCTTCACGGAATTCCTTGAAGCTCTTCTTGTCGAAGTACTGCGAATGCGGATCCAGGCTGGAAACCATGCCTGAAATCGCATCGGTGATGAGTTTCTTCTCATCCACCGGCTCAACGTAGTCCGACTTGATCATGCCGAACACCGCGGCCAGCTGCTGCAGCTCTTCCAGTGGCATGGGCGCGAGCGAGCCTCGCGCGACGGTTTGCAGCGACACGGTGGTCAGTGCGCCGGCCAGGGCGCCCACGGCAATCCAACCGGCGATCTTGGTTTTTTGACTCATGGTGTAGCTACTTTGGGGTGCGAACGCCCAATATACAGGGGGAGAGAGCTTTGGGTTGAGTGCGGGGCTGCAAGTTCCGTGGCGCAGGGCGCCCATTGCGCTGCGGCCCCGCGCATGTCAGGTCTTGCCCTGGCTGGCCACCGCGGCGGCCGCTGCCTGGGCGGCCTGCGCGTCGCCCAGATAGTAGTGCCGGATGGGCCTCAGGTTGTCGTCCAGCTCATAGACCAGCGGAATGCCGTTGGGGATGTTGAGCTCGACGATGTCCTGGTCAGAGATGCCGTCCAGGTACTTGACCAGCGCGCGGATCGAATTGCCGTGCGCGGCGATCACCACGCGCTTGCCCGAACGGATGGCCGGCGCAATGGATTCGCTCCACAGCGGCAGCACGCGCGCCACGGTGTCTTTCAGGCACTCGGTCAGCGGCACTTCTTCCGGGGCCAGCTTGGCGTAGCGCGGGTCGCCCCGCTCGCTGCGCGGGTCGGTGGGCGCCAGCGGCGGCGGCGGCGTGTCGTAGCTGCGGCGCCAGACCAGCACCTGCGCGTCGCCGTATTCCTTGGCGGTTTCCGCCTTGTTCAGCCCCTGCAGCGCGCCGTAATGGCGCTCATTCAAACGCCAGTGCTTGACGGTGGGCAGCCAGCGGCGGCCCATGGCGTCCAGCGCCAAGTCGAGCGTGCGGATGGCGCGGGTCAGCACGCTGGTGTAGGCGATGTCGAAGTCGTAGCCGCCGTCCTTGAGCAACTGGCCGGCCTGGGTGGCCTGCGCCACGCCGGTGGGCGTGAGGTCCACGTCGGTCCAGCCGGTAAAGCGGTTTGCAAGGTTCCAGGTGGATTCACCGTGGCGGATCAGGACGAGCTTGTACATGCGGGACAGAGGGTGCGCGTGGCGCGGGGCCACAAAACGAGAGGGCCATTTGCGCCGCCAGGGCGGGCGCAAACCGAGCATTCTAGAATCCTTCCGAAATTGGCGGGGGCGTTTGGGCCTGCCGGCCTGACCCCAAAACCTTCTGAGGACGTTTGAACGTGAACTTCATATTGGCAAATTGGATGCTGATCCTGGTGGCGCTGGCCTCCGGCGGCATGCTGTTGTGGCCCTCGCTGACGGGCGGCGGCGGTGCCGGCATTTCGCCTGCCGCTGCGGTGCAGCTGATCAACCGTGAGCGCGCCGTGGTGATCGACGTGTGCGACCCGGCCGAGTACACCGCCGAGCATGTGGGCGGCGCCAAGAACATTCCGCTGGCCGAGCTGGAAGCCAAGCTGCCCACCACCGTGAAGAACAAGGCCACGCCGCTGGTGCTGGTGTGCGCCTCGGGCATGCGCGCCGGCCGAGCCGTGGCCGTGGCCCGCAAGCTGGGGTACGACAAGGCCGATGCCCTGTCCGGCGGCCTGAAGGCCTGGCGCGAAGCCAATCTGCCGATCGAGAAGGCGTGAGCGCCGCGCGCGCCCGCTCACATCACCCCCAAGGAATCTGCATGCAAGCCGTCAAGATGTACGCCACCGGCACCTGCCCCTACTGCATTCGCGCCAAGCAGGTGCTGCGCAGCAAGGGCGTCAATGAGATCGAGGAAATCCGTGTCGACCTGGACCCCCAAGCGCGCGTGAAGATGATGGAAATCACCGGCCGCCGTACCGTGCCGCAGATCTTCATTGGCGACACCCACGTGGGCGGCCACGACGACCTGGTCGAGCTGGACCAGCGCGGCGGCCTCGATCCGCTGCTGGCCGGCCAGGCCTGAGCGCCGGGCCACCCTGAGATAATGCCGTGCCATCGCCTTGCGGCGGCCCTGCGCGCCACGCGCAGCCGGGCAGGCCGGCGCGGCGAACTGCATTCTTTTTCCATCTTTCCCTGAATCGAGAAATCACATGGCTGACCAGGATCCCGTGTTCAACATCCAGCGCGTTTACCTCAAAGGCGCTTCGCTGGAGCAACCCAACTCGCCCGCCATCCTGCTCGAGCAAGAGCAGCCGTCGGTGGACATCAACCTGGGCGTGAACGTCGAGAACGTGGCCGACGGCGTGTTTGAAGTCACCGTCACCGCCACCGTGCAGACCAAGATCCAGGACAAGACCGTGTTTCTGGTCGAATGCCAGCAAGCCGGTATCTTCGAAATCCGCAACGTGCCCGAAGACCAGATGGGCGGCCTGATCGGCGTGGCTTGCCCGCAGATCGTCTACCCGTACCTGCGCGGCAACGTGGCCGACCTGATCCAGCGCGGCGGCTTCCCGCCCGTGCACCTGGCCGAGATCAACTTCCAGGCCATGTACCAGCAGCAGCAGGAAGCCGTGGCCGCATCGCAGGGCGGCAACGCCCAGCTGACGCAGTAATTTCAAGCCAAATCGGCCTCGGGCGCAGGTCCAGTCAGCGCAAGCAGCTATGAAAATCATAGTCATCGGTGCGGGCGCCTGGGGCACCGCCGTGGCCGTCAGCGCCGCGCGCAACCCCGGCGGGCACCAGGTGGTGCTGTGGGCGCGCGATCCGGCGCAGGCCGAGGCCATGGCTGCGGCGCGTGAAAACGCCCGCTACTTGCCGGGCATTCCGCTACCGCGCGAATTGCACCTGCGCGGCGGCGCGCCCGACGACGGCCTGCTCGCCGCCGTGCCGCAGGCCGACCTGATCATCATCGCCACGCCCGTTGCCGGGCTGCGCCCCACGCTCGAGTTGCTGCAGGGCACCGACGTGCCCATCGCGTGGCTGTGCAAGGGCTTCGAGGCGGTGCGCGACACCGGCGCCGCGCGCCCCTTCGGGCTGATGCCGCACGAAGTGCAGCGGCAAGTGGCGCCCGCCTTGCGTGCCGGTGCCCTGAGCGGCCCCAGCTTTGCGCAGGAAGTGGCCCGCGGCCAGCCCACCGCCTTGGTGGCCGCCAGCCGCGACGCCGACGTGCGCCGCGCCATGGTTGAAGCGCTGCACGGCCCCACGGTGCGCGTGTACGGCAACGACGACCTGGTGGGCGTGGAAGTGGGCGGCGCCGTCAAAAACGTGCTGGCCATCGCCACCGGCTTGGCCGATGGCCTGAACCTGGGCCTGAACGCGCGCGCGGCCCTCATCACCCGCGGCCTGGCCGAAATCGCCCGCCTGGGCGTGGCACTCGGCGCGCGGCCAGAGACCTTCACCGGCCTGTCGGGCCTGGGCGATCTGGTGCTGACCGCCACGGGCGACTTGAGCCGCAACCGCAAGGTCGGCCTGCTGCTGGCCGAAGGCCGCACGCTGGATGAGGCCGTGCAATCGCTTGGCCACGTGGCCGAAGGCGTGTACAGCGCCCGCACCGTGTGGCAGCGCGCGCAGCACCTGGGCGTGGAAATGCCCGTCACCGAATGCGTGGTGGCGCTGCTCGACGGGGCGCTAAAGCCCGTGGAGGCCGTGGCCGCGCTCATGGGGCGCGACCCCAAGGGCGAGCTGCTGTAGCTTCGGCGGCCTCTTGCCTGCGACGACGTTGGCGGGCTTTCGCGCCGCGCATTCAGTGGCCGCACCGAACCGACCCAAGCCATTGAAAGTCGCTGTGGCCGGTGCACGCCCACGCATCATGGTGATGTGAACCCAGGCTCCTGCAGACCCGAGTGGCGCCGCGTCGTTGCGGCGCTCGGCAGGCGCGCTCGCGCACCGTGACCGCCGCGCCGGATCGCCGTATGATCTCGCCCCGGCGCCTGGCCCACACCGTGCGGGTCAGCGCCGCGCCAGCACCACCCAGCACGCCCGGACACCCGTTCGATTCACGCCTTCCTGCAGGTTTCGCCATGTCCATCCAGCCCGCTTTCGTGGTGCAGCGCCGGCACGCCGGCAGCCCCATCGCGCCGCGGGTAGGGCTTGGGCGATGGGCCTTGCGCCAAGGCGTCTTGCACGGCGTGCCCCTCACAGGCTGCGCGTGCCGCCTTGTCCGCGCGAGGCCCTGATGCGCCCGGCCCGCCACGCCGCCCCGCCCGCACAGCCCTTGCCCAGCACGGTGTTCAGCACCCGGCACCTGCCAGGCGAAGCGCGCTTTGACGCCTGGCGGCAAGGCATCGCCGTGGTGTTCGACGTGGCGCCGCTGGCCACAGGGGCGCCGCTGAACCACTTTCAGGCCCAGGTGGAAGCCACGCACCTGGGGCAGCTGCTGCTGGGCGATCTGCGCTTTGACGCCCAGCGTTTTGCCCGCAGCCGCCCACGCGCGGCGCACGACGGCCTGGACCACTACCTGGTGCAGTGGTACCGCAGCGGCGGCTTTGCCGGCCAGTATGGCGATGAGGGCGATGAGCTGCGCGTGGGCAGCGGCGACGTGGTGGTGTTCGACATGGCGCGCACCCAGAACACGGTGGCGCAAGGCTCGCACGTGCTGTCGCTGATCGTGCCGCGCGCCCTGGGCGATGCCGCACTGGGCGGGCCGGCGGCCGCCAGCCTGCACGGCGCCGTGCTGCGCGCCGACAGCGTTTTCGGTGGCCTGCTGGCGGATCACCTGGCCGCGTTGCAGCGCCGCCTGCCTGCCATCGCCCAGCACCAGGCCGAGGACGTGGTGCGCGCCACCACGCAGATGCTTGCGGCCTGCCTGCGCCCCAGCCAGCGCACGCTCGCGCAGGCGCAGGCCGAGGTGCAGGCCGTCACGCTGGGGCGCATCCAGCGTCACATCGGCCGCAGCCTGGGCGCGCCGCTCACGCCGGAAGTGCTGTGCCGCGCCTTCGGCATTTCGCGCCACCGGCTGTACCAGCTGTTTGAGCCGCTGGGCGGGGTGGCCCGCTACGTGCAGCAGCGCCGGCTACAGCGCGCCTTTGAGCTGCTGTCGTCCTGCGCGCACCGCCACCTGCGTGTGGCGCAAGTGGCCGCGCGACTGGGTTTTGCCAGCGAGGCGCATTTCAGCCGTGCGTTTCGCAGCGCCTTTGGCCGCGCCCCCAGCGAAGTGCGTGCCATGGCCGAGGCAGCCCGCGCCCAAGGCTTGCCCCCGCAGCCCCTGGCGGCAGACGCGGCGGTGGAATACGCCGACTGGCTCGTCGCGCTCTAGCCATGCGCGCACCGATCAAAACATGCCGCCGAGCCTGGGCGCGGGCCGGGTGAACGCTGCGCCGCGACGCCGCCGGCCTGGCCAGCACAGCTGCGCGCGAGACGTGCTGGGCGGCGGTGTGGGCCATCCGGTCTGTCCGCCTGGATGCACAGCTTCAAGCCAATTGCGCTTGCGGCGCAGGCTCGAACGGCGCAAGCAGCTATCAAAAACAAAGCAAATCCATGGTGGAGGTCGTGCGGTCGCAAAACCCGTGCCGGGCCGCCACCCGGCCGCTGAGCGCTGAACGGGCCAAGCTCGGCAGCTGCTCAACGGTGTGACGCCGGGCGGCTCTCGCCGGCAGCCAAACGCCCAGTCAAGCGTCTGGCAGACGCGCAGTCAAGCGGCGGCACGCGAACGCCGCACCATGGCGGCAAGCACGTCGAATGTGCACTTTCGTTTCCAGCGCCTTCGTCAAGTTACCGCATCGACGCCGCCCCTCAAAAGCATGCCCCGCACCTTCGCCCACCGCCGAGAACGCTATCAACCGAGTAGCTGCGGGACCATGTGTATCCAGCGCTGGAGGCTGTTTTGATACTTGCCCACCGCTGGCCCCTCGCCTTGCTGACGCTGCCATTGCTGGCGGTCGCACCGCCCGCCTTGGCGGACTGGGTGCTGCCACCCGGCGCGGCGGCCCGCCTGAACGGCGGCACCGCCGCGCTGGGCTGCAGCGATGTGATCAACGGCGGCACGATCACCCTGGCGCCGGGCGGCGCCGTGGTCGCCGTGCGCAACGCCACCACGCTGACCACCGGCACGCTGGCGCTGGACGACGGCCGGCTGGAGCTGGCCGCCGATTGGACATCCGCCGGCCAAGTCAGCGCCAGCGGCGGTGGGCAGGTGCTTCGCGCGCCCAGCCCGGGCTGCCCGCTGGTGGGGCTGGCTGGCCCGGTTGCCTGGGTCGAACCCGTGCCCGCCGTGGCGCCCTGGGCACTGGTCGCGCTGATGGCGAGCTTGCTGGCCGCTGGGGCCGCCCGCCTGCGCCGCGCGGCGGCTCGTGCAGCCGGCGCAACCCACAACCCCAGCCAACCCCGATCGGACTAAGCCCCAAAACACCATGCCATCCCGATTGCCCCTGCGCCTTGGCGCGCTTTTACTCTGCGCGACCCCCGCGGCGTACGCCGCTGACATGACCTTGACCCCCGCCGCGGGCGGGGCGGTGGTGATCGAGTCGGCACCCAACAGCCCTGCCTTGCAGGTAGGGCCTTCGGGCGACGTGCGCCTGCCTGGGCTGCCGGCCACGCCCGCTGCGGGCACCGGCGTGGTGTGCCACGACGCCGCCGGCACCCTTGGCCGCTGCAGCCCGTTGACGGCCGTCGGGCCCAAGGGCGACCAAGGCGTCAAGGGCGACACCGGCGCGACGGGCGCGGCCGGGCCCCAGGGCGCTGCGGGGCCGGCGGGTCCCATCGGCCCCGCTGGCCCCAAGGGCGATGCGGGCGTACCCGGGGCCGCGGGCGCCACCGGGCCTCAGGGGGCGCAAGGCCCACAGGGTCCTCAAGGTCCGCAGGGCCCTACCGGCGCGGCGGGGGCCAGCGGCTTGCAAGGCGCCCCAGGCCCGCAGGGGCCGCAGGGGCCGCAGGGGCCCAAGGGCGACACCGGCCCGACGGGCCCGCAGGGCGCCCTGGCCGGCGTCTCGGCCGTGCGCCACGGCTGCTTTACCGTGAACGATGCGGGCTTCAACCCCTTTGCGCCGGCCAGCCTGGTCAGCGGCAGCGGCTACAACGTGAACCCCGCCATCAGCCCCAATGGCGCGACGAAGCGCGCGTACTTCATCTTCTTCAACACGCCGCCAGGTGGGCTGAATTCCACCGTGCTGCTGGACGTTCGCGCCATCACCGGCCGCAGCCTGCCTGCCACCGTTCAGCGCGGCACGCCTATCGATTTGCTGCTGGAGGTGGATTTGGGCAATGGCTTCATGCCCAACGAGGGAATCAGCGTCTGCTTCATGTTGATGCGCTGAGGCAGTGCCCCGCATTTCACTTCGATTTTGATAGCTTGTGGCGCCCGCTGCACCGGCGCCAGAGCGTGTGTTCTTGCCTATTCATACCGCACCGCTACCGCATCACCATGACCCGAATCACCAACGTCCGCCATGCCCTGGCCGCCTGCTTCACGGCCCTGCCTGCGGCCGCATTCACAGGCAGTGCGTGGGCACAGGCCCTGCCGCCCGTGGGCAGCATCCAATACGTCTTGGCCGGCTCTGCCCAGTCGGTGCCGGCGCTGGCACCCTGGGGACTGGGCTTGCTGTCGCTGCTGATGGTGCCGCTGGCCTGGCGCCTGGGGCGCTCGCACAGGGCGCTGCTCGGGCTGGGCGCGTCGGGCCTGCTGGGCGCAGCGCTGCTGGCGGCCGCCGGCTGGAGCGCGCCGGCCGTCGCCCAGGGCGCACCGGGCAACAACGTGCTGCTGGACAGCCCCACCGGCGGCACCGCCGACATCCCCTACGTGGCGTCGCTCGACAGTGCTTTTTTCGACTTCATGGCCGACTACGAGGTGCGCAACACCGCCGAGCAGGCGCTGCTCATCACCGGCGTCACCCTCAAGCCGGGCCACACCGACCGCGACCCGATGCAGACGCCGCACTGCGTCGCCGGGCTGACCTTGGCGCCGGGCGCCGTCTGCCACCTGCTGGTTAGCAAGCCGCACTGAAAGCGGCCCTGCGCGCAGTCGTGCCGGCCAGGCGCGGCTGAGCGGGGCGGCCTTTCAGATCTCCAGGTTATCGATCAGGCGCGTGCTGCCCAGGCGGGCGGCGCCCAGCACCACCAGGCTGCCGGCGCCGTCGCCGTCGCCGGGCTGGGGCGCCAGCAGGTCGCTGCGGCGGCGCACCGTCAGGTAGTCGGGCTGCCAGCCCTGGGCGCTCAATTGCGCCAAGGCGGCGGATTCGAGCTCGGCCAGCGCGCTGGCGGGCGTGCCCGCTGGCGAATGGCCCGCCGCCAAAGCCTGCGTGCCCAGCGCCCGCAGCGCCTGCGCCAGCTGCAGCGCCTGGGCGCGCTCGTCGGCCGACAAATAGCGGTTGCGTGACGACAAGGCCAGCCCGTCCTCGGCGCGCGACGTGTCGGCGGCGACGATGTCGATGGGCAGCACAAACTGCTGCACCATGCGGCGAATCACCATCAGCTGCTGGTAATCCTTCTTGCCGAACACCGCCACGCCTTCGGGCTTGCCAGCGAACACGGCGCTGAAGAGCTTCATCACCACCGTGCACACGCCGGTGAAAAAGCCGGGGCGGAATTCTCCCTCGAGCAGGTCGGCCAGGGCTGCGTCGGGCACCACTTTGAAGGTTTGCGGCTCGGGGTACAAATCTGTCTCGCGCGGGGCGAACAGAACGTCGCAGCCTGCGGCGCGCAGCTTGGCCTCGTCGTCTGCCTGGGTGCGCGGGTAGCTGTCGAAATCCTCGTGCGGCAAGAACTGCAGCCGGTTGACGAAGATGCTGGCCACGCTGACGTCGCCCAGCTCGCGCGCTTTGGCCAGCAGGGCCAGGTGCCCGTCGTGCAGGTTGCCCATGGTCGGCACGAAAGCCGGGCGCTGGGCGTGGCGCAGCAGGTGGCGCAGCTCGGGGATGGAATGGGCGATCAGCATGGGCCTATTGTGTGGCCAGTCGTGCGGCGTGGGCGCCTGTCGGCCCGATCCGGACGGACGGTAGCTGACGCGCGTTGGCTGCCCCGACCCATGCCTCCCAGGCTTCTGTGCGCTGATAGCTGGCCGTTCGTGCGCCTCGAGATGTGTCCAGGGGTAAACCCTATACTCGTCGGTTAACCAGAATCGCGCCAGTACGCGGCGATTCGCCTGCACTTGAAGGAAATTACCGACCGATGAGTACGTTGGCCATTGTCTTGTCTCTTGCCCTGTTGATGTACCTGGCGTACCGCGGCGTCACCGTGCTGCTGCTGGCACCGGTGCTGGCCGCGCTGGCGGTGGTGTTGTCGGGCGAGATGGGGCACCTGTTGCCGGCGTACACCGAAACCTTCATGAGTGCGCTGGGCGGCTACGTGGTCTCGTACTTCCCCGTGTTTTTGCTGGGGGCGCTGTTCGGGCAGCTGATGGCCGATTCGGGTGCCGCCACCGCCATCGCGCAGTGGATCGAGCGCCGCCTGGGCCCGCGCCACGCCATCGTCACCCTGGTGCTGGCCTGCGCCGTGCTGACGTACGGCGGCGTGTCGCTGTTCGTGGTGGCGTTCGCCATCTACCCCATCGGGCGCTCGCTGTTCCGTTCGGCCGACATCCCCAAGCGCCTGCTGGCGCCGGCCATCGCGCTGGGCTCGTTCACCTTCACCATGACGGCGATGCCCGGCACGCCGTCCATCCAGAACGCCATTCCCATCCCGTACTACGGCACCACCACTTTTTCCGCGCCGGGCCTGGGGCTGATCGCGTCGGCGCTGATTGCCACCATCGGCATCGCGTGGCTGCGCTCGCGGCAGGCCCGCGCTCGCGCGCTGGGCGAGGGCTACGGCCAGCATGAGGACGACGCCGAGGCCGCCGAACTGGCCGCCGCCAGCAGCGATACACCCAACGCCCCGCCACCCATGCCGCTGCTGCTGGCGTGGTTGCCGCTGGTGCTGGTGATCGGCGTCAACGCGCTGTTCACCTACTTCGTGTTTCCGGCGATGGACTTGTCGGCGCTGGACCAGCGCTTTGACGGCCTGGTGGCCCGCCAGCGCACCGGCCTGTGGGCGCTGATCATCGCGCTGGTCACCGCCTGCGCGGCGCTGCTCGTGCTGCGCCTGGGCCGCTGGGCGCACCTGCAGCAGACGGTGAACAAGGGCGTGCTGGGTTCGATGCTGCCCATCTTCAACACCGCGTCCGAGGTGGGCTACGGCGCCGTCATCGCCAGCCTGGCCGGGTTCGTGGTCATCCGCGACGCGGTGCTCAACATCTCGTCCAACCCGCTGGTGTCGGAGGCGGTGGCCATGAACGTGTTGGCGGGCATCACCGGCTCATCGTCGGGCGGCCTGTCGATCGCCCTGCAGACGCTGGGCGACGACTACCTGCGCATGGCCGACGCCGCGGGCATCAGCCCCGACCTGCTGCACCGCGTGGCCGTCATGTCGGCCGGCGTGTTCGACACGCTGCCGCACTGCGGCGCCATCATCACACTGCTGTCGATCTGCAAGCTGACGCACCGCCAGGCCTACCTGAACATCGCCGCCGTCACCATCGTCGGGCCGCTGCTGGCGCTGTCGGTGGTGATCGCGCTGGGCACGTGGCTGGGCTCTTTCTAAGGCGGAAAAAATACGTGAAAAACGGCTGCGGCGCTTGCCTGTGTTGCGGATATAGCTATTTTCATAATAGCAAACGGCTTGCGCTCGATGCGTTGCACCGCGCTGCGCGCGCAGGTGCCGCGGCTCACCACGCATGCAGGGCGTCGTCCGGAAAGCTGCCGTCCTTGACGGCGCGCACATAGGCTTCGATCGCCCCGCGCACGCTGCCCGCGTCCTGCATGAAGTTGCGCACGAACCTGGGGTTCTTGCCCAGGTTCACGCCCAGCATGTCGTACATCACCAGCACCTGCCCGGCCGTGCCCCGGCCCGCGCCGATGCCGATGGTGGCGCACTGCGCCAGCGCCTGCGTCAGCGTGGCCGACAAGGCGGCGGGCACCATCTCCAGCACCATCATGGCGGCCCCGGCGTCCTGCAACTCCAGCGCGTGGCGGCGCAGGGTGTCGGCGGCGGCCTCACCGCGGCCCTGCACGCGGTAGCCGCCCAGCGCGTGCACGGTCTGCGGCGTCAGGCCCAGGTGGGCGCACACGGGAATGCCGCGCTCGACCAGAAAGCGCACCGTGGGTGCCGTCCAGCCCCCGCCTTCGAGCTTGACCATGTGCGCGCCGGCCTGCATCAGCACGGTGGCCGATCGCAGGGCCTGTTCGGGCGATTCGTGGTAGCTGCCAAACGGCAGGTCGGCGATCAGCCAGGCCGTGCCCTGCACGCGGTGCAGGCCGCGCGCCACGCTTTCGGTGTGGTGGCGCATGGTCTCCAGCGTCACGCCCACGGTGCTGGGCAGGCCCTGGCAGACCATGCCCAGCGAATCGCCGACCAGCAGGCATTCGACGCCCGCGGCGTCCGCCACGGCCGCCAGCGTGGCGTCGTACGCGGTCAGCATGGTGATCTTCTCGCCGGATGCGCGCATCTGCGCCAGGCGCGGCAGGCTGACCGGGCGGCGCTGCGGCAGCGGCGACGCGGGCGGCAGCGTGCCGTAGGGCGATCCAGGGGCCGCAGAGTGGGCGGCGGTGGTCGGGGTGGGGCTGGGGCTCATCGGTCTCCTTGGGGCCGCGGCGAGGGCGGCGGTGCCGGCAAGTCTAGTAGGCCTCTGCGCTGGCGGATGTCCCGCAGGCTGGCGCGCAGCGTGCAAGCCTGCCGTTGGCCCCATGGGCCAGCCTGCGGGGGGGGCTTCCCGGGCGTCCGCCGACGCTGGGGGTATGAAAATGATAGCTGCTGGCGCTGGCTGCACCTGGGCCCCAGGGCGATGGGACATGCAAAGCCGCCAGCGGGTTCAGCCAAGGCGACGCAGGACAAGGGGCCACCAAAGGCCGCGCGGCCCCGGCCGCTGCCCATGACGCTGACGCTGCCCATGCGCGCCCGGGCGGTGCCGGATCGCGGGCGCCCGCATGCCGCAGCGCCTCAGTTCGGCGTGAACGCCAGGCGCACGTAGATCGGCGCAAACGCCTCGGCCTGGGTGATTTCCACCAGGTTTTCCTTGGCCAGCTCCAGCAGCGCGATCAGCGTGACCACCAGCACGGGCGCGCCCTTGCTGGGGTCGAACAGCTCTTCAAACGGGGCAAAGCGCCGGCCCTGCAGGCGCTTGAGCACCATCGACATGTGTTCGCGCACGCTCAGCTCTTCGCGGCGGATCTTGTGGTGCTGCACCAGCCTGGCGCGCTTTAGGATGTCGGCCCAGGCCTGCTGGATGTCGGCCAGCGCCACGTCCGGAAAGCGCGGCTGCAGCGACTGTTCGACGTAAATCTGCGCTTTCAGGAAGTCGCGCCCGAACTGCGGCACCTCGGCCAGGCGCGCGGCGGCCAGCTTCATCTGCTCGTATTCCAACAGGCGGCGCACCAGCTCGGCGCGCGGGTCCTCGGCCTCTTCGCCGTCGGCCGTCTTCTTGGGCGGCAGGAGCATGCGCGACTTGATTTCGATCAGCATCGCCGCCATCAGCAGGTATTCGGCGGCCAATTCCAGGTTTCTGCTGCGAATTTCGTCGACGTAGCTCAAATACTGCCGCGTGACGGCGGCCATCGGAATGTCGAGGATGTTGAAGTTCTGCTTGCGGATCAGGTAAAGCAGCAGATCCAGCGGGCCTTCAAACGCCTCCAGGAAAATCTCGAGCGCGTCGGGCGGGATGTACAGATCGGTCGGCAGCGCAAACAGCGGCTCGCCATACAGCCGCGCCACGGCGACGTGATCGACCACCTCGGGCAGCGGCGCCTGCGCGTCGCCAGCCAGCAGCGAATCGGTATCGGCGGAAGACACGTTTGGCTATGAATTAAATAGCTGCCGGCGCAGGTAGGACGTGCGCTGGCGGCAGATTGGGCTTGTGAAGCGCCTGGCTCAGAGGCTGGGCGCCGTCTGGTACACGTAGGGCTTTTGCGGCACGCTGGCTTCGCTGAATTCTTCCTGCAGGTCGCGGTCGATCTGCTTGTCCCACAGCAGCGCGCGGCCCTGGCGCTGGCGCTGGTCCAGGTCGGGCTTGGTCTGCTTCAGGTCGTTGATGAACTGCGTGGTGTCCGACAGGTAGTGCGGGCGGCGGAAGATGTTGGCGATGGACATAAACTCGCAGACAGGAATCGATGAAGTCTTGGTCGGCGCCGAAAGGCCTTGGCGCGTAACAGGACGGTCTGGGCATTTTACCGGGAGGTAGCCACCATGAACTGCTTCACCCGCCGCTTGCGCGCGCTGGGCCTGTACGGCCTGCTGGGCGCCGCGCTGGGCCTGGGCGCCTGCGACCCGCAGGCCATCAAAGAGCTGGAGGAGGGCGTTTCCACCGAGGCGGACGTGGTGCAGCGCTTCGGCCAGCCCGAGCGCGTGTGGCCCGAAGCGGGCGGCGCCAAGACGTTCGAATACAACCGCCAGCCCGCGGGCGTGCAGAACTACATGATCACCATCGGCCCGGACGGCAAGATGAGCGCGCTGCGCCAGGTGCTCAACCCCGACAACTTCCGCCGCGTGCAGCCGGGCATGGGCGTGGAAGACGTGCGCCGCATGCTGGGCAAACCCGCCAAGCAGGTGCCCTACAAGCTGCAGAACGAAATCGTCTGGACGTGGAAGTTTCTGGAGCCGCCCAGCGAGAAAAAGGGCTTTAACGTCGTCTTCTCGCCCGATTACCGCGTCATCCGCACCGAAATCGGCCCCGATCCGGATGGCCCGGACATGCGCGGCGGGGGCTGATCGGCCTTGCGCGACGTTCTCCACATCCAGGATCTGCGCTTTGCGTATGCCCGCCAGCCGCTGTACGACGGCCTGAACGTGCGCGTGGCCGGGCCGGGCATATACAGCCTGTTCGGGCGAAACGGCAGCGGCAAATCACGTAACAGTCAACGCTGGCGAAGTGGGCGCGCTGGATATAGAGATGACCGGCGGCAGCCTGTCCTTGAGCCACGTCGCCCACTTGCCCCGCATCGGCCTGCGCGCGCCCGACGACACCGACCTGAAGATCGACCGGGTGGCCGACTTGCCCAAGATTCAGCGCGTGCCGCCCACGCCCGAGAGTGAGCGTGCGCTGCATGAGCGCGCTGCGAATCAGACGCACGCCGAATCGGCGGACGATGCGCCCTCAGGATGCCGCCAGCGCCGTGGTCGAGTGAAATAAAAGGCGCCAGCGCAGGCAGGTAGAGCGCCGGTAGCTATTAAAGTGGTAGCAATTGAGCGCCGACCGGGGCGCCTGGCCTAGGCCGGCGGCGCGTTCGTCACCGCCAGCGCAATGGCGGCGTGGACGTTGGGCTGCACGTCATCGGGCGACTGCGCCGTGAACGCCGCCAGCAGCCCCATGCGGGCGGCAATGTCGTGCGGCTGGCCGACCAGGCCCGCCACGATCAGCCGCACGCGCTGCTTGCGGCACGCGGCCACCAGGCTTTCCAGCGCCTCGGCGCCGGTGGAATCGACGTAGATCACGTTCCTCAGGTCGATCACCAAGGCCTGCGCGGGCAGGTGGTCTTCCAGCGCTTCCACCAGCTTGGTCGCGCCGAAGAAGAGCGCGCCGTACAGGCGCCACGCCTGCACGCGGTCGCCCAGGTCGCCCAGCGTGGGGTAGTCGGCCTCAGACAGCCGCTCGGCCCGCGACAGGCTGGAGATGCGGTAGATGAAGGTGAGGCAGGCGGCGAAGATGCCGAACTCCACCGCCACCGTCAGATCGAAGATGACCGTCAGCAAGAACACCGCGACCAGCGTCACCCGGTAGGGCATGCGGTAGCTTTTCAGGCGGGCAAATTCGCGCCATTCGCCCATGTTCCACGCCACGAACATCAGGATGGCCGCCAGCGTGGCCAGCGGGATGGACGCGGCCAGCGGCGCCGCCACCAGGATCACCAGCAGCAGCGCGGCCGAATGCACGATGCCCGCGATGGGGCTGGTGGCGCCGCTTTTCACGTTGGTGACGGTGCGCGCGATCGTGCCGGTGGCGGGCATGCCGCCGAAAAACGGCGTCACGAAGTTGGCGATGCCCTGGGCCATCAGCTCTTGGTTGGGGTCGTGCCGGTCGCCGATCATGCCGTCGGCCACGCGCGCGCACAGCAGCGATTCAATGGCGCCCAGCAGCGCCAGCGTGATGACGGGCATTAGCAGAAAGCGCGCCGATTCCCAGCTGAAATTGGGCAGCGTGAAGGCGGGCAGCGCCGCCGGAATGCCGCCAAAGCGGCTGCCAATGGTTTCCACCGGCAGCTGAAACACGCCGACCACGGTGGTGGCCAGCACCAGCGCCACGATGGAACCGGGCACCACGCTCAGCTTGCCGGTGAAGGACAGGCGCGGGCCCAATGCGGGCATCCAGCGCTGCCAGGCCACCACGATTGCAAGCGAAGCCGCGGCCACGCCCAGCGCCCAGGGGTTGAGCGTGTGCAGATGCGCCCACAGCGTCCCCAGAATGCCGAAGAAATCGCCCGGCATCTTGGCGATGTTCAGGCCCAGGAAATCCTTCACCTGAGACAGCCCGATCAGCACCGCGATGCCGTTGGTGAAGCCGATGATGACCGCCACGGGGATGAAGCGCACCAGCGTGCCCAGCTTGAACAGCCCCATCAGAAAAAGCAGCACGCCCGAGAGCGCTGTGGCAATGATCAGGTTGCCCACGCCGTAGCGCTCGACGATGCCGTAGACGATGACGATGAACGCACCCGCCGGCCCGCCAATCTGCACCCGGCTGCCACCCAGCAGCGAGATCAGAAAGCCCGCAATGATGGCCGTGAACAGCCCCGCCTGAGGCTTGAGCCCCGACGCAATGGCAAACGCCATCGCCAGCGGCAGGGCGACCACGCCCACCGTGAGGCCGGCGGCGGTGTCTTGGCCCAGGCGCGACCGGTCATAGCCTTTCAGCGTGTTGAGCAGGCGAGGGTGGAAGCGGGCGATGGCAAGCAAGCTAACAGCTCCATCGGGCCGAGCGTGCGTCGGCCCTGTAGCGAAAGACAAGCGAAACAAGTGCCATTCTATGTTAATTGAATGTGCGCACAAAGGGGCTCTGCGCGGCACGGTGTAGGTGGTGCAGCGCGAGCAAAGTAAAACGATTGCGCGCAACCGCTTACGGGCGACGCGCATCAAGTGCTTCTTTGCGCGTGCGTTTGTTACCGCGATGTGCGCTGAAGCCCAACAGATCTCGCTTGATGTGATGGGCAGCCTTCAAACTGCGATCCTGTGTCAAAACGTGTTGTTACACCAGTGTGTGACGAAATCATCGTTTTGGGTCGCTAACATCCCTGCAGCCGACCGGGCGCCCAGGCGTTTCGGTGGGTGCATAGGGCGCATACCGCGCCGTAGTTGTAAGAAATTTGTTTCAAAGGGAGGGCCTCTTCATGGCTTTTAAACGTGCGCGTGTCGCAGTAGCGCTGGCCGCAGCCTTGTTGGCTGCACAAGCGAATGCCGAGTTGATGAACATCAGCTCCGGCGCCATTCAGTCTCAAAACTTCGCCACCATTTCCTGCACGGTGATCGGTTCGGGCGGCGCTTCCTGGCGCGGCGGCAAGGTGATGATGGTGCTGTCTGAGGCGAACAGCGCGGGCTCCAACCCGGTGTTGGTGTCGCAGAACCTGGACACGGGTGACACGCTGGCCAACGACACATGGAACGGCCCCTACATCTACAACGGCCAGACGTTGCAGGGCCTGAGCACAGCGACAGTGCAAGCCTTGCTTCGCTTGCCCGGCAGCCCCAACGACGCGGCTTTGTTGCTCGCGGCATTGCCGGGCCAACGTGTGTGCGTGCGTTCTTCCGAAGTGTCTGGCGGCGACACGCTGCGCGCAGTGGCACTGTCGATCACCGACGTGACGGCCAACTTCACGCAGGTGTTTGGCAAGTCAGAAGCCAAGGCCAAGGCGGCCGCGCCACTGAACCTGTACTCCGCGGTCGAAGCGACCAACGCCCGCTGATCGCGGGGCAGCCCGGGGCTGCGCGGTGGCTCAGCGGACTCGCATCCCCGGCTGCGCACCCTCGGTCGGCTCTAGCACGTAGATGCCGGGGTTGGCCTTCTCATCGCCATGGCTTGCGGCCATGACCATGCCTTCGCTGACGCCGAATTTCATCTTGCGCGGCGCCAGGTTGGCGACCAGCACTGTCAGCTTGCCCTGCAGTTGCTCGGGCTGGTAGGCGCTGGCGATGCCGCTGAACACGTTGCGCAGCTTCGGTGTGCCATCGGCGTTTTTCTCGCCCGCGTCCAGCGTCAGGCGCAGCAGTTTCTTGGAGCCTTCCACCGCCTCGCACGCCACGATCTTGGCGATGCGCAGGTCGATCTTGACGAAGTCGTCGATGGTGATGGTGTCGGCCAGGGCCTCGCCGCCGGGGGCAAAGGCTTCGGCGTTTGCTTCATTTTCGATAGCTGCCTGCGCTGGTTGCGCCTGCGCTGGCGGCTCAAACAAGGCTTCTAGCTGTTTGGCGTCCACGCGCGTCATCAGGTGTTTGTATTCACCGATGTGTGAACCGGCGCCCAGGGGGTTGTCGACGTCGGCAAAGGTTTCGGGCGGCACCATAAGGAACACCGCCACGTCGGCTGCCAGCTTGGGCAGGATGGGCTTGAGGTACACCGCCAGGATGCGGAAGGTTTCGATGCAGGTGGTGCATACGTCGTGCAAGCGCTCGTTCTGGCCTTCCAGCTTGGCCAGCTCCCACGGCTTGTTGGCGTCCACGTAGGCGTTGACCAGGTCGGCCAGCGCCATCACTTCGCGCACCACCTTGCCGTATTCGCGCTGCTCGTACAGCGCCTCGATGCCGGGGCGCGCGGCGCGCAGCTTTTGCACCAGCGTCAGGCCGTCGTCGGCGATGACCGACAGGCGCCCGTCAAAGCGCTTGCTGATGAAGCCCGCCGCGCGGCTGGCGATGTTGACGAACTTGCCGATCAAATCGGCGTTCACGCGCGCCATGAAGTCGTCGGCGTTGAAATCCAGATCCTCGTTGCGGCCCGACAGCTTGGCCGCCAGGTAGTAGCGCAGCCATTCGGGGTTCATGCCCAGGCTGAGGTACTTCAGCGGGTCCAGCCCGGTGCCGCGGCTCTTGCTCATCTTTTCGCCGTTGTTCACGGTGAGAAAGCCGTGCACGAACACCTTGTTGGGCGTCTTGCTGCCGCTGAAGTGCAGCATCGCGGGCCAGAACAGGGTGTGGAAGGTGATGATGTCCTTGCCGATGAAGTGGTACTGCTCGGTGGCCGGGTCGGCCATGAATTCGTCAAAGCTGAGCGCCTTGCCGCCCGCCGACTGCCCCCGGCCCTGGTCGAACAGGTTCTTCAGGCTGGCCAGGTAGCCCACGGGCGCGTCCAGCCACACGTAGAAGTACTTGCCCGGCTGGTCGGGAATCTCGATGCCGAAGTACGGCGCGTCGCGGCTGATGTCCCAGTCGCCCATCTTGGGCTTGCCGTCTTCGCCGGGCGCGATCCATTCGGTGATCTTGTTCAGCACCTCGGGCTGCACCGCGCCGTGGCTGGTCGTCCAGGTCTTGAGGAAGTCGATCGCGCGCGGGTCGGACAGCTTGAAGAAGAAGTGCTCGCTGGTGCGCAGCTCGGGCTTGGCGCCCGAGAGGGCCGAATAGGGGTTGATCAGCTCGGTGGGCGCGTACACGGCGCCGCACACCTCGCAGTTGTCGCCGTACTGGTCTTTGGCGTGGCAGTTGGGGCATTCGCCCTTGATGAAGCGGTCGGGCAGGAACATGCCCTTTTGCGGGTCAAAGAACTGCTCGATGGTGCGCGTCTCGATCAGCCCACCCGCCTTCAGATCGGTGTAGATCGCCTGCGCCAGCGCCGTGTTTTCGGGGCTGTGCGTGCTGTACCAGTTGTCGTGGCTGATCAGAAAGCCGTCCAGGTACGGCTTGCGCCCGGCGGCAATTTCGGCCACGAACTGCTCGGGCGTTTTGCCTGCTTTTTCGGCCGCGATCATGATCGGCGCGCCGTGGGCGTCGTCGGCCCCCACAAAGTTCACCGCGTGGCCCTGCATGCGCTGAAACCGCACCCAGATATCGGCCTGGATGTATTCCATGATGTGGCCGATGTGGAAGGTGCCGTTGGCGTACGGCAGGGCGGTGGTGATGAAGAGCTGGCGTTGGGACATGGCAAGTCGCGCGCCGCGGCGCGGGCAGGCAAAAGCAGGGATTTTACGGATGTGGCCGATCCGCGCGGGCGGCTTCGCTAAAGGGCGTGCGCGGGCATCAGCGCATGGGCGCAGGGCGTCTGGCCCTGTCGGGGCGGGGCGGGTCGGCCCAGCCAAAGAAGCGGCATACCTCGGCGCGCTGGCGCAGGGTGTCGTCCCAGCCCAGTTGCATCAGCGCCCGGATGTAGCCCGGCTCGAACAGCAGGTAGCTGGCCAGCGCGCCGGTGCGCGCGTCGCCCGGCTGCACGCCCAGAATGCCCAGCAGGGCGCGCACCGCTGGCGGCAGTTCGGCCACGTGCTGTGCAGCCAGGTCGTCCAGCCGCTGCGAGGGCCAGATCACCAGCAGATCCACCGGCCGCAGGCGGCTGCGGGCCAGCGCCTCGGGCGGAACCAGCGACAGCGTGTGGTTGATGCGTTGCGTGCGTTCGACGTCGGCCGACAAGGTGTCCAGAAAGATGCTGGACAGCGCGTGCCCCGCCACCTGCGCCAGCGACGGGTACGCCGCGCCGCTGGGGCGCACCGCACCGGGCGGCTCGTTGGCGCGCCCGGCGCCGATCACCAGCACCCGATCGGCGCCCAGGTGAATGGCCGGTGAGATCGGCGCCACCTGGCGCATCGATCCATCGCCGTACCAACTGGTTTGGCCGTCGACCTGCACTTCACCGGCGGGAAAGATGAAGGGAATGGCCGACGAGGCCAGCAGGTGCTCGGTGCGGAACTGCACCGGCACCGCACGGCGCTGAGCGCGCGTCCACGGCGCGATGGGCGCATTCGCCTGGTAGAAGGTGACGTGCTCGCCACTGGCGTAGCTGGACGCGCTGATCGACAAGCCCTGCAAATGCCCGTCGGCCAGTTGCTGCGCGACGCGCTCCAGCGGCACCTGCGCGCGCAGCAGTTCGCCCAACGGCGCGTTGTCCAGCAGCGAGCGCGGGCGCACCTGGCGCCAGTGCCGCAGTGCCCAGCCCAGCGACAGCAGGGACATCCAGCGCGTGCTCGCCTGCACGGCGGACCAGCCATCTGCGTGGTACACGTGATCGGCGTGCAACTGGTACCACACGCGGGTCAAGCGGCGCACGGCGCTGTCAAAGTGGTCGCTGCCGGCGGCCAGCGCGGCGGCGTTGATGGCCCCGGCCGAGGTACCGCAGACGATGGGAAAAGGGTTGCCCGAAGCTGCTGCGCCGGCTGCGCGGCGCAGGGTGCGGATGGCACGCAGCACCCCCACCTGGTAAGCCGCCCGGGCACCGCCGCCGGTCAGCACCAGGCCGGTGGCTGGGGTGCGGCCCGGGGTGGGCGGCTGTGCTGTGGGGGGCATGGGGGAATCTTAGAACCTATTCTGTCGGTTCTGATGAAATGGGCCGTTGGCGCTGGTCTGACCTGCGCGGGCAGCTATCTTTTTTGATGTTTTCGTGGGGTTGATGAGGGCAAAGGCGGGGCCGAGACCGGGCCTCTGCCCTTATCAACCCAATCGAATATCAAAAAAGATAGCTGCCGGCGCAAGCCCCACCAGCGCCAGTGCCAAATTTCCATCCCCCAATCCCGTGCGCGGCGCAGGCCTACCTCCGCCCGCGCCGTGCTTCGCTAGACTCACCCCTTCCCCCTTTTGAACCAAGAAACAACTCCCATGGCCGTGGATCAAGGCGCCCTGCTGGCGGCGCTGCAAACCGTCATCGACCCGAACACCGGCAAGGATTTCGTGTCGACCAAGCAACTCAAGAACCTGCAGGTGACCGGGGGCGACGTGGCCTTCGACGTCGTGCTGGGCTATCCCGCGCAAAGCCAGGTGCCGGCGCTGCTCCAGGCGCTGATCGCTGCGGCGCGCACCGTGGCGGGCGTGACCAATGTGTCGGCCAACCTGCAGTCGCAGGTGGTGGCGCATGCCGCGCAGCGCGGCGTGCCGCTGCTGCCGCAGGTCAAGAACATCATCGCCGTGGCGTCGGGCAAGGGTGGCGTGGGCAAGAGCACCACCGCCGCCAACCTGGCGCTGGCGCTGGCCGCCGAGGGCGCCAAGGTGGGCCTGCTGGATGCCGACATCTACGGCCCCAGCGTGCCGCTGATGATGGGCGCCAGTGGCCGCCCCACCAGCCCGGACGACAAGAGCATGGATCCGCTGCAAAGCCACGGCGTGCAGCTGATGTCTATCGGCTTTCTGATCAACCCGGACGACGCGGCCATCTGGCGCGGCCCCATGGCCACGCAGGCGCTGGACCAGCTGCTGCGCCAGACCAACTGGAAAGACCTGGACTACCTGATCGTCGACATGCCGCCCGGCACGGGCGACATCCAGCTGTCTTTGAGCCAGCGCGTGCCGCTGACGGGTGCGGTGATCGTCACCACGCCGCAAGACATTGCCCTGGCCGACGCGCGCAAGGGCGTGGCCATGTTCGAGAAGGTGGGCGTGCCCATCCTGGGGCTGGTGGAGAACATGGCCGTGCACGTGTGCACGAACTGCGGCCATGTGGACCACATCTTCGGCGCCGACGGCGGCAAGCGCTACGCGGCAGAAAAGGGCATTGACTACCTGGGCGCGCTGCCGTTGTCGCGCAGCATCCGCGAACAGGCCGATGCCGGCACGCCCACGGTGGTGGCCGAGCCTGACGGCGAAGCCGCCGCCATCTACAAGCAGGTGGCGCGCAAGGTGGCGATATCTGTCGCGCAAAAGGCCAAGGACTTTTCCAGCAAGTTCCCCAGCATCACGATCTCCAAAGACACGTGATCGCCGGCGCCAGGCCGCGCGCCCAGGTGCGGGCGGGCCTAGTGTGAAGGGGGCTTAGGCGCGCTGCAGATGCGGCGCCCGGCGGCTTCTGGCCGGGCAACCCCGTTGGCGCGGGTGGCGTTGGCGGATCGCATCGCCGCCCCCGCCGTGCGCAGGCTTACACCTTGCGCCGCAAGGCCAGTACGGCACCCACTGCCAGCAGGGCAGACAGCAGCATCTGCGCCCATTCGCGCAAGCCCGGCACCGGCACGGCCGCCGAATAGCCGTTGCCCCGCACCAGAATCTGCGCAATCACCGTGCCTTGGGCGTTTTTCAGCTCCACATAGCCTTGCTGCGGGCCGGCCACGGTGGGTGAAAACTTCACGGTGACCGAGCAGGGGCCGGCGGCAGCGGCGTTGCGACAGCTGTTGGGGCCAGCGGTATCCACCACGAAGGCCGGATCGGATGTCCCGATACTCACCACGGCCGCAGGCGATGCGCTGTCCACCGTGAACATGACTGTGTGCGAGGCGCTGCTTTGCAGCACGTCCACCGTGCCGTAGTCCCACACCATCGGCTTGAGCTTGGCCACCACGTTGGCGCCCGCTTGGGGTGATTGGCCCTGGATAGGCCGGTTGGGGTTGGTCAGGTACAGCGCGCCGGCGGTGTCCAGCGCAATGCCGGTGGGAAATCCCGCGCTCATCTGCGTGCCGGTAAGGTTGGTGTCCGGGAAGTTGGCCGTGGTCATCAGCGTGGTGATGCCCGGAATGGTGTTGGGCGTTGCTGAGGCCGGTGGCGCCATCAGCCCCAGCAGCTGCTTCGACGGCAGTGTGTAGTACAGGTTCTGGCCCGCGCTGTCCACGGCAACACCTGTCAGCGGATCGACGGCAGCCCACGTCGACGCAGGCAGCGGCGGCGTGGCGATCACCGTGGGGTTGTAGGTGCTGACTGCGGGCGTGGCCTTGTAGAGCTGGCTTGGGTACTGCACGAACGGAAAGGTGTTGAAGTTCGTCCACCCCGCGTCCGGAAAGTAAACATTGCCGCTGCCGTCCAGCGCCACGCCAGCGTTCAGTGCTATCGATCTGGGAAAGCCCTGTGCGCAACCGGTACTGCTCCAGCTGGCGCCGGTCTTGCACAGGTGAAGCAGGTGGCCGACGTGGGCCCCGAGCCCGGGCCCCACTTGTACACCGACACGAAGATGTTCTGCCCCTGCCGCATCCACCGCCAGCCCGGCCGGCGCAATCACCAGCGGCCATTGACCAGAGTTGGTGTTGTAGCCAGCGCGCGGGTCGGTCGTGATGTCGCTTTGCGTGTACGTGCTGCCGCTCGGCGTAAACATCACCACCTTGCTGGGCCACGGCGCGGTCTGCTGGTTGCAGCTGGTGGCGCCCGAGAAGCACGACCCCTGCGCTACGTACACATTGCCCACCGCGTCCACCGCAATGCCCGACGGTGTGGTCAACGGGGTGGCCGGGTCGTTGATCTGGCTCTTGACGTAGCTGCCGTCGGGCTGCGGCGTCAGCTTGTACACGCCCCCGGTGGGCGGGTCGCTGTTTTGCCTGCCCGTGCGGAAGCTGGTCACATACACGTTGCCCGCTGCATCCACCGCCACGCCGGAGGGGCGCACGATGGTCGAGTCAATGGCCTGCAGATCGCCGTTAGGGTGCGCCGTCTGCGCCCACGCCGCTGGAACCGCAGCCGCCGCCAGCACCGCGAGCCCGAGATGCCGAGCGCGTTTGGATAGAAAAGTGGCCAGTTGAGTCGTGTACATGCGTCGATCGGTTGTGAATTGGCAGCTAACTTGATGGATTGCCATTTTATTAAGCACGCTGGGACGTCCAAGCGGCAGCGCGCCCTTGGTGGCGGCTGCACTGCCAACTTGTTCGGCTTTTGGAGGGTGTTGGCGGCACAGGGCGCCGCGAAAGGGGGGCGCACCCGGCTTTCGGCTGCCGCGTGTTCGCGCGATCACGGGGCAACCAACCCGTGCTGCCCCATCCGCGCAAACCCACTCCAGGTAAGTCGCTGCACATTTGCGCCGTGGTGGCATTGCCGGGCACACCGGTGCGATTCACAGCGGGTATTGGGGTTTGAACTCAACCGCCACGGCCTTGGTCGCATCCATCGCATCGGTATGGCCCGACAGCTCTGCGATTGACAGCGCCGCGAGTATGGCAAACACGTTCGCCAACCGCTCGATTTCCGCAGTTTCTTTTGGAGCGTAACTGGGTATCAAATCATTACCGGAAAACCTTCTGGATACCGCCCTCATTCCGCTGTGGGTGTAGCTGTTCAAAGCGGTCCAAGCGGTGGTTTTGAGGTGTACCAATCCGCCATAAGCGACCGAGTCAACGGCTTCCAGCTCTTTCAGCCTGTCCTCAAATGGCCCCTCTTTCCACTTGTCTTTCTGAAAATCAGAAATGTCCTTGCTGCTGGCGCATTGCAATACCCAAGCCCCACGAACGTAGGACTCGAAAATACTTCTCAGCAACGCAGCGGCAGAGCCATACAGCTGGCCCTCAAGCAAAACCACGATGGCTTGGTGGTGCTCATGGACGATGGTGAATAGAGCGCATGCCATGCTTGAGCGGTCATCCGAAGGTGTCTCAATGCTGTGGAGGGCATCCACAATATCGTTTGCCAGCGTTCTGGAATATCCGTGCGCTTCCATCTTTCGGTCTTCTTGGTGGTTTCGTGTTGAAAATAAAAAATACCATGGTATTTTGGGTGATCGCGGCTCATGGTTTTTTACGCAACTTGAGTGCGTGAAGATTATTGGGGGCCGGTATAAGGCGATCAGCCTGAATCAGGTCGTGGGTCGCGCTCGCCGTCAACGTGGCTTTGCACCGCCGGCACAGGCCGCCACCGCCACGGTGTGCTCTTATGATCCAGCCCCAATGACCTGGCGCGCCGAACTCTCCCTCGATTACTCCGCCGCCGGCGGCCGCACCGTCGCGCGGCACCGCCACCAGGGCCCGTTGCGGGTGCTGCAAAGCCTGTACCCGGAAGGCGATGGCATTTGCCAGAACGTGCTGGTGCATCCGCCCAGCGGCGTGGTGGGCGGCGACGTGCTGGACATTCGGGTGCACGCGCAGGCGGGCGCGCATGGGCTGGTCACCACGCCGGGCGCCACGCGCTTTTACCGCAGCGAAGGGCTGGCGGGCGTGCAGCGCGCCGCGCTGCGGGTGGATGCCGGGGCGCGGCTGGAATGGCTGCCGCTGGAGGCGATTTACTACAGCGGCTGCCTGGCCGAAAACCACCTGAGCATGGACGTGGCGCCGGGCGGCGAGCTGATCGGGTGGGACGTCACCGCCCTGGGCCTGCCGCTGGCCGACCAGCCTTTTGTGGCGGGCAGCGTGCTGCAGCACATCGAGGTGCCGGGCGTCTGGCTGGAGCGCGGGCGCATCGCCGCCGACGACCAGCGCCTGCTGGAAGGCCCGCTGGGCCTGGGCGGGCGACGCTGCCTGGCCAGCGTGTTCTGGATTGGCGGCACGCCGCTGGAGCGGGCGCGGCGCGAGCAGGCGCTGGATGCAGCGCGCGAGGCGCTGGGCCAGGGCGACCAAGGTGACGTACACGAGGCCAACGGCAATTGGGTGGGTGGGGTGACCAGCCCGCACCCGCGCGTGCTGGTGGCGCGCGTGGTGGCGCCGGTGGTCGAGCCCGCGACGGCAGCGCTGCGGCGCGTGCGCGGCGCGTGGCGGCAGGCGCTGTGGGGCTTGCCCGACGTGCTGCCGCGCATTTGGTCCACCTGAATCGCCACGCGGCTCGCCACCTGAGTCGCTATGAAATCACGAGCTGCTGGCGCCCGTCGGACGCGCGCCAGGGCCTGTTTTCTTCTTCAATTGAGCGCTGCAATCCACTGGCGGGAAAAGAGAGTTGGCTGGTGCGGCCCTGCGGGTGGCGGGCGTTGGCTGGCTGACTCTGTCAATGGCGCTGGCTTGGGCCAAGCGCCTCCCACAATGAATCGAGAAGGCGTGAATCGGTGAAGCTTGATGCAGTGAACCGGGCCGGCGGAGCGCCCTTTACGGCCAATCCGCATGAACCGGCGGGCGGGCGATTTGCTTTTAAATTGATAGCTGCCGACGCACTGTGCACCAGCGCTGGCGGCCAATTGGGCACCCCAACTGAGCGCCACGAAATAAAAGAGAGTTGGCTGGGCGGACCTGGCTGGCTCTGTCAACGGCGCCTACACGGCGCCTCCCACGATGATCGGTTCAGGCGGCAGAGTGCTTCGGTATTCATAGCTGCTGGCGCCGTGTGGACGGGCGCTGGCAGGCGTTTTGACCATTCAAAGCACGCTGCGGGACGAAAGCGGTGTGGAAAAGAGAGCTGGCTGGGCAAAACCTGGCTGACTCTGTCAACGGCGCCGCGTTGGCGCCTCCCACGATGAAAGCTTGCAACCTGAAGGTGCTACTGATCTGGTAGCTGCCAGCGCAGTCTGCACCAGCGCTGTCGGCCCATCAGGCCCATAAAAACTCAGAAAAAACGGTGCGTGAGAAAAAGAGAGTTGGCTGGGAAGACCTGGCTGGCTCTGTCAACGGCGCCTTACGCGGCGCCTCCCACGATGAAACGGTTGGCGGGTGTGCCGCTGGGGTGGGCCCGGCGGCGCACGGCTTATTTGGTCAGGATCAGCTTGCCCAGCTTGGTGGCCTGCAGGCGGTAGACCGAGCCGTTGTGGCTGATCTCTACGGCCTTGCGGCCCTGCAGCAGCTGATCGCTGGGCATGGGCGCCGCGGCCACGGGGCTGACGGCGATGGGGCGCGGGGCGGGGCGCGCGACTGCCGCAGCAGCGCGCAGGCCGGCGACGGAGGCGGGAAGAGACAGGGTGCTCATGAAGGTTCTCCCAGAATCAAAGGGCCGTTTTCAGAGGGCTGATTTCAAGGGGCCGGTTTCGGCTCGGTCACAAATCCGATCTTCTTCAGACCGGCCTGCTGAGCGGCGGCCATGGCTTGCGCCACGCGTTCGTAGCGCACGTCGCGGTCGCCGCGGATGTGCAGATCCGGCTGCGGCTGCTTGGCGCCTTCGGCCTGCAGGCGCGGGGCCAGCTGGTCGTCAGGGATTTTTTCGTCGTTGATGGCGTAGCTGCCATCGGCCATGACGGTGAGGTTGAGCGTCTCAGGCTTGATCTGCTCTTTCTCGTTGGACGCGCGCGGCAACTCGACGTTGACGGCGTGTTTCATCACCGGCACGGTGATGATGAAGATGATCAGCAAGACCAGCATCACGTCGATGAACGGGACCATGTTGATCTCGCTCATCACCTCTTCCTGGTCGTCTGCGGTGAATCCGGCCATGGTGGTTCTTTCGCTTCGCTATCAGGCTTTTTTCATCGACACCACGCGCGGGTCGGCGCTGGTGCTGCCGGTGACGCGCGCGCCGGTGACGTAGTAGGCGTGCAGGTCGTGCGCAAAGCGGCCCAGCTTGGTCAGGATGAACTTGTTGCCGCGCACCAGGGCGTTGTAGCCCAGCACGGCCGGAATGGCCACGGCCAGGCCCAGGGCGGTCATGATCAGCGCCTCGCCGATGGGGCCGGCCACCTGGTCGATGCTGGCCTGGCCCGCCGAGCCGATGCTCATCAGCGCGTGGTAGATGCCCCAGACGGTGCCGAACAAGCCCACGAACGGCGCGGTGGAGCCGACCGAAGCCAGGATGGCCAGGCCAGCCTGCAGGCGGGCCGTGGTCTGGTCCATGCTGTTGCGCAGGGCGCGCGAAATCCATTCGCTGGCGTCCAGCGTGTCGTGCAGCTGCGCCTTGGTGGCGCGGTGGTGGGCGGCGGCTTCGCGCCCTTCCACGGCCAGCTCGCGGAAGGCGTTGCGGTCGGCATCGCCCAGCTTGGTCAGCCCTTCGGCCATGTCGGAGGAATGCCAGAAGCCTTCGACCTGCGCGGCCTGGCGCTTGGAGCGCACCACGTCCAGCGCCTTGATCAGGATGACGATCCAGGAAGCCAGCGACATCAGCACCAGCGCGCTGAACACGCAGCGCGTCACCCAGTCACCCTGGGTCCAAACGTGCATCAAGCCAAATTGCGAATTCATTTCTCACTCACTCCGATAAGTCAAATCTGGGGGCTGGCGCAGGGCGGGCGGCTCACTGGTCCAGCGTGAAATTGATGGGTACGCGATACCACATGGCCTCGGGCACGCCATTGCGCGTGCCGGGGCGGTAGCGCCAGCGGTCGCGGGCGGTTTCCAGCGCGACCTGATCGAGGCGGTCGAACCCGCTGGAGCGCTCGATGCGCGCATCTTGCACGCGTCCGTCTGCGCCGATCAGCACGCGCAGCACCACGCGGCCGGTTTCGCCCAGGCGTTTGCTCATGGCCGGGTAGGGCGGCTTGGGGTTGTTCAGGTAAGCGGCGTTCGATGACGGCAGCACCACTTCCGGCTCAGGCGCGGGCGGCGCCGGGGGGGCAGGCGGCGGTGGCGAAGGGGCCGGTGTGGGCGCGGGCGCCGGGGGCGCAGCCGCCATGACGGGCGCGGTGGGCGACGCTTCCTGTACGGCCAGCGGCTGCGGGGCGGGCGCGGGGCGCGGCGCGGGTTTCGGACGCGGCGCGGGTGAAGGGGCAACGCGCGGCTTGACGGGCTCGGGCGGCGGTGGCGACGCCACCGGCGGTGCGGGTGGCGCGGCGGGCGGGGGCGGCGGGGCGATGAATTCGGCCAGGATTTCAGCCGGCACCACCACTTCGACCGCGCGCTGCAGCAGCCCGTTGTTCAAGGCCCAAAGCGCCAGGCCGTGGAAGACCACCACGCCACCAATGATGGCGGCATTGCGGCCGATAAGCGGCGCTGCGTGGCTGGGAGGGGGCGCGGTAGCAGACATCGTGATTGGAAACAGGTCACCCACCGACCGACCGTCGGCATGCGTCGAATTGTCTATGACTGGTTAGGGCAGATCGGGCGGCAAAGGCGGCAGCCCGCCGAAGCTCAGCGGCGCAGCACCCACCAGGTGGCGGCAGACACCAGCGCCAGCGCCACACAGGCGGCCCAGACGGCGGTGGCGTCCATGGCGGTCACACTCCTGCGGCCACCCCGGGCGCGGCCGGGGCATTGAGGTGCAGCGCCGCCATCGGATGGCTGGCACTGCACTGCTCGACCAGCTCACGCGCGCAGCCTTCACAACGGCCGCAGCAGGTGGCAACGCCCAGCTCGAGCTGGATGTCGTCAAAGCTCATGCCGGCGTGCGCTTGGCGGGTGATCTCGCGGTCGGACACTCGGTTGCAGACACAAACAATCATGGTTGGCAGCTTTCCCTGAAGCAGGGTGAATCGCAATGCCTACATCTTAAATGCGAGTGATTCGCATTGTCAACATCAATCATCGCGATAGGGCGATTCTTGCGGCGCGGTCTGAGGCGGGCCTTAGCGGCGGGATGGCGGCTGTGGGCGCCAGATGCTCAAGCGGGCCGGGCGCTGGCCAGCGCGCTTGTGGCGACAGCGGCGCGCCGGCGCATGCATCCACCGTGATGGGAGGCCGCGATCGCGGCGCCTTGGGCGTCATTCAGCCGCTGCGGCCTTGATCGGGCGCGGCGCCGCGCAAAAATAGCCAAAGAAATCGCCCTTCAGCGCAGGTGCAGCCAGCGCTGGCAGCTATCAAAATTGCAGTTTTTGGCGCGTGGCGGCTTCTTCGGCCACCAGGGTGCGCAGCAGCTCCAGCAGGGCCAGCTGGGTGCGGGTGGCGGGGCGGCGGGCGCTGACGGCGGTGAAAAGCGCAATTTGCAGGCCCGCGCCGCCCTCGGCCTGGATGCGGCGCAGGCGAAAAGCCTCGGGCCGCTGCGCACTTAGCACGGTCTGGCGCGACAGCACGGCGCAGCCGGCGCCACCGGCCACCAGCTCCAGGATGGACGGAATGCCGTCCACCTCCATCGCCACCGTGGGGCTGAGGCCCGCCTGGGCCAGCGCGCCTTCGACGTGCATGCGGATCGCGTTCGGCCGGCTGGGGATCACCAGGGGCAGCTGGCTGAGCTCGGCCAGCGTGGCGTGGGCGGTGGGCGCTGTGCCGTCCGCGCTGTCAGCATGGCCGCCTGGCGGCGCGGCGGCGGGCTGCACCAGCAGCAGCTCTTCACGCCCCAGCGGAGTGATTTCCACATCTGGCGTGGCGGCGGCGTTGTACAGCACGGCTACGTCCAGCCGGCCGGCCACCAGCGATTCGAGCAGGCCGGTGGACAGGCCCTCGCTGACGGCCAGGCGCGCGTCGGGCAGCTGCGCCTGGAAGGCGCGCGAGAGCTGCACCGTCAGCGCCCGCGCCACGCTGGGCGGCAGGCCGATGGCCACCCGCCCGGCCAGGCCGCCGCGCATTTGCGCCAGCTCGTCGCGCGCGCGATCCACCTGGTGCAGGATGCCGCGCCCGTGCTCCAGCAACAGCGCGCCCGCCGCCGTGGTCACCGCGCCGCGGCCCGTGCGCCGCAGCAGGGTGTGGCGCAGCTCGACTTCCAGCAGGCGCACCTGGCGGCTGAGCGCCGGCTGGGCCACGCCCAGCGCCGCCGCCGCGCGGGTGAAGCTGCCCAGCTCGGCCACGCGCACGAAATAAAGCAGCTGCACCAGATCCAAGGCTTGATCCCCCTCAAGAACGAGAATAACCGAAGCGGAGATATTAAATCTTGCTATATCAGCTAGTCGCCCCTAAGGCTGGCAGTGGCAAGGGCGCGTCGCCAGAATGGGCCCGTGGTGCCGTCATCGCGCAAGCGGCCGCCATGCCATCCAAAACAAGGAGACAGCGTGAACCCATCCAGCCGTGCAGGCGCAGCGGACGTCGTCGACGTCCAGCAGTTTCTGAATTCGCACCCGTTTTCGCCCTACCAGTGGGGCATCTTCGCGCTCAGCTTTCTGATCGTGCTGATGGACGGCTTTGACACCGCCGCCATCGGCTTCATCGCGCCTTCGCTGATCAGCGAATGGGGCATCGACAAGCCTTCGCTGGCGCCGGTGCTCAGCGCCGCGCTGTTTGGCCTGGCGTTTGGCGCGCTGGGCGCCGGGCCGCTGGCCGACCGCTTTGGCCGCAAATGGCTGCTGATCGGCTCGGTCACGCTGATGGGCGCGGCCTCGCTGGCCTCGGCCACGTCCAGCAATCTGACCGAGCTGGAAATCTGGCGCTTCATCACCGGCCTGGGCCTGGGCGCGGCCATGCCCAACGCGGTCACGCTGATGAACGAATACTGCCCCGACAACAAGCGCTCGTTCATCACCAACAGCATGTTCTGCGGCTTTCCCATTGGCTCGGCCTTTGGCGGCTTCTTCGCCGCGTGGCTGATCCCGCACTTCGGCTGGCGCAGCCTGCTGGTGGTGGGCGGCGTGGTGCCGCTGCTGCTGGTGGTGGTGATGCTGTTCGTGATGCCGGAATCGCCCCGCTTCATGGTGGTGCGCGGCGCGCCGGTCGAGCGCATCCGCAAGGTGCTGTCCCGCATCTCCAGCGAAGCCCGTCGCGCCACCGCCTTCGTGATGGGCGAAACCAGGGCCGCCGTGGCCCAGGCCAGCGGCAAGACCGGCCTGGCGTTGGTGCTGTCGCGCCCCTACATCGTCGGCACGGTGATGCTGTGGCTGGCCTACTTCTCGGGCCTGGTGATCGTCTACGGCCTGGTGAACTGGATGCCGGTGCTGTTCAAAGAAGCGGGCATCGAGCCGGCCCGCGCCGCCGTGATTGCCGCGCTGTTCCAGCTGGGCGGCATTGGCGCCATCTTCTTCGGCTACCTGATGGACCGCTTCAACCCCAACCGCATCATCGCCACAGGCTACTTCCTCACCTGCCTGGCCGTGGGCTTTATTGGCCAAGTGGTGGGCTCCACGCCGATGGTGCTGGCGGCGGCGGTGTTCTTTGCCGGGCTGCTGATGAACACTGCGCAATCGTCCATGCAAGCGCTGGCCGCGGCGTACTACCCGACTGCCGGCCGCGCCACGGGCGTGGCCTGGACGCTGGGCATCGGCCGCTTTGGCGGCATTGCCGGTTCGTTCTTTGTGGCCGAGCTGGCGCGCCGCCACCTGCCGCTGCCTGAGGTCTTTATCCTCGTTGGCATACCGGGGCTGGTGGCGGCCGCCGCGCTGCTGATCAAGAACCGCTTTTCGCCCCAGCCGGACGCGCCTGTGTCGCTGAAGCCCACGGGCGCCCACTGAACCCCTTCGATCACCCGAGACCATACCCATGATCATCGATTGCCACGGCCACTACACCACCGCGCCCAAGGCGCTGGAAAACTGGCGCAACCAGCAGATCGCCGGCATCAAAGACCCGGCCGCCAAACCCAAAGTGGCCGACCTGAAGATCAGCGACGACGAGTTGCGCGAGTCGATCGAGACCAACCAGCTCCGGCTGATGAAAGAGCGCGGCAGCGATGTGACCATCTTCAGCCCGCGCGCCAGCTTCATGGCCCACCACATCGGCGACTTTGAAGTCAGCAGCACCTGGGCGGCCATCTGTAATGAGCTGTGCTATCGCGTCAGCCAGCTGTTCCCCGATCACTTCGTGCCCGCCGCCATGCTGCCGCAAAGCCCCGGCGTGGACCCGGCCACTTGCATCCCCGAGCTGGTCAAGTGCGTTGAGCAGTACGGCAACGTGGGCATCAACCTGAACCCCGACCCGAGCGGCGGCCACTGGACCAGCCCGCCGCTGACCGATCGGCACTGGTATCCCATCTACGAAAAGATGGTGGAGTACGACATCCCCGCCATGATCCACGTCAGCACCAGCTGCAACGCGTGCTTTCACACCACCGGCGCGCACTACCTGAACGCCGACACCACGGCCTTCATGCAGTGCCTGCAGGGCGATCTGTTCAAGGATTTCCCCACGCTGAAGTTCGTCATCCCGCACGGCGGTGGCGCGGTGCCCTACCACTGGGGGCGCTTCCGTGGCCTGGCGCAGGAGATGAAAAAGCCCCTGCTGCAAGACCACCTGCTGAACAACATCTTCTTTGACACCTGCGTATACCACCAGCCCGGCATCGACCTGCTGACGAAGGTGATCCCGGTGGACAACATCCTGTTTGCCAGCGAAATGATTGGCGCGGTGCGCGGCATCGACCCCGAAACGGGCCACTACTACGACGACACCAAGCGCTACGTGCAGGCCACCGCCAACCTGAGCGACGAAGCGCGCTACAAGGTCTACGAAGGCAACGCGCGCCGCGTGTACCCGCGCCTGGACGCGGCGCTGAAAGCCAAGGGCCAGTGAGGGCGGGCGCAGCGGCGTTGGCGGTGGCCGAGGGCGGTTTTCAAGCCAAATCGGCCCCTGACGCACGCTGCATCAGCGATGGCAGCTATTGTTTTTGAAGCATATCGGAGATTCAAGCCATGTACGAACTGGGTGTCGTCTATCGCAATATTCAGCGTGCCGACAGCGAAGTGGCCGCCGCGCTGGCCGAATTTGGCAGCGCCACGGTGCACGAAGCCATGGGCCGCGTCGGCCTGATGAAGCCCTACATGCGCCCCATCCAGCAGGGCGCCAAGGTGTCGGGCACGGCCGTCACCGTGCTGCTGCAGCCGGGTGACAACTGGATGATGCACGTGGCGGCCGAGCAGATCCGCCCCGGCGACATCGTGGTGGCCACGCCCACCGCCGACTGCAGCGACGGCTACTTTGGCGACCTGCTGGCCACCAGCTTCATGGCGCAGGGCGCGCTGGCGCTGATCATCGAAGCGGGAGTGCGCGACACGCAGACGCTGCGCGAGATGGGCTTTCCGGTGTGGAGCAAATACGTCTCGTCCAAAGGCACCATCAAGGCCACGCTGGGGTCGGTCAACGTGCCGCTGTCCTGCGCCGGTGCGCTGGTGGCGCCGGGCGACGTGATCGTGGCCGACGACGATGGTGTGGTATGCGTGCCGCGCGCCATGGCGGCCAAGACGCTCGAAACCGCCCGCCAGCGCGAGGCCAATGAGGGCAGCAAGCGCGACATCTTCGCGCGCGGCGTGCTGGGGCTGGATTACTACAAGATGCGCGAAGGGCTGGAGAAAGCAGGCTTGCGCTACATCGACTGAATCCCCGCGACACTACGGCGATCACATCAACGAGGCGATACGCCATGCCCCATCCCAACCGCCGCCGAATGATCGCGCTGGCTGGCGCCACCCTGGCGTCCGGCCTACCGCTGGCCACTCAGGCGCAGGCCCCGGCGTCACCGTTTGCGAGCGGCAAGCCGGTGCGCATCATCAACCCGTTTCCGGTGGGGGGCGGGCCGGACGGCGTGTCGCGCCTGGTGGCTGAAAAGCTCTCGCGCGCGTGGGGGGTGCCCGTCACGGTGGAAAACCGCCCTGGCGGCAACGGCTTCATCGCCATCGACGCGTTCAAGCGCGGCGCCAAGGACGGCAGCGACATCCTCATCCTGGACAACGTGCACCTGGCCGCGTACCCGGCGCTGTTCAAGAAGCTGTCGTACGACCCGGTCAAAGATTTCGACGTGCTGCTGCCGCTGTTCAAGACGTGGTTCTTCTTCACGGTGGGCGCCAACAGCAAGTACAAGACCGTGGGCGACATCATTGCCGCGGCCAAGGCGAACCCCGGCAAATTGAACTACGGCTCGTGGTCCATTGGCAACCCGGTGCACCTGGGCAGCGAGATGTTCGCCGCCGCCACCGGCACGCGGATGCAGCACGTGGTTTTCAAGGAAACCACGCAGCTGTACACCTCGGTCTCCACGGGTGAAATCGACTTCGCCCTGGGCAGCGCCGCCACCGCCGGGCCGCTGTACCGTGGGGGCAAACTGCGCTTTCTGGCCATCACCGCGCCGCAGCGCTGGCCCGCCTACCCCGACGTGCCCACCGTGGGCGAATCGGGTGGCCCCAAGGGCTTCGAGGTGACGGGCTGGAACGTGCTGGCTGTGCCGCCCGGGCTGCCCCCAGCCACGGCAGACAAGATCCGCCGCGACGTGGCGCAGGCCCTGGCCGCGCCCGACGTGCAGGAAAAGTTCAAGAGCTTTGGCTACGCGCCCTTCCCGGTCACGCCAGAGCAGTTCCAGCAATTCCAGAAGGGCGAAACGCAGCGCTTTGCGGAGGTGATCCGCCAGGCCAACGTCTCACTTGACTGAACCCATTCCACCGAGCTTTTCATGAGCAAACCCACCACAGGCCCTTTTGAGAAAACCGCCGGCTGGCTGGACTGGTACGAAGGCCCCAGCACGCCGCGCTTCAAGCTGCCCGCCGGCAGCGTGGATGCGCACTGCCACGTGTTCGGCCCCTGCGCCGAGTTCCCGTACGCGCCCGAGCGCAAATACACGCCGTGCGACGCCAGCAAGGCGCAGCTGTTCGCACTGCGCGACCACCTGGGTTTTGCCCGCAACGTGATCGTGCAAGCCACCTGCCACGGCGCCGACAACCGGGCGCTGGTGGATGCGCTGCAGTCTTCGCAGGGCAAGGCGCGCGGCGTGGCCACCGTCAAGCGCAGCGTGACCGACGAAGAGCTGCAGGCCCTGCACGCTGCCGGCGTGCGCGGCGTGCGCTTCAACTTCGTCAAGCGGCTGGTGGATTTCACGCCCAAGGATGAGCTGCTGGAGATCGCCGGCCGCATCGCCAAGCTGGGCTGGCACGTCGTCATCTACTTTGAAGCGGTGGATTTGCCCGAGCTGTGGGACTTCTTCACCGCGCTGCCCACCACCGTGGTGGTGGACCACATGGGCCGCCCGGACGTCAGCAAGGGCGTGGACAGCGACGAATTCGCGCTGTTCCTGAAGTTCATGCGCGAGCATAAGAACGTGTGGAGCAAGGTCAGCTGCCCTGAGCGCCTGAGCGCCACCGGCCCCAAGGCGCTGGATGGCGAACAGAACGCCTACCGCGACGTGGTGCCTTTCGCGCGCCGCGTGGTCGAGGAATTCCCCGACCGCGTGCTGTGGGGCACCGACTGGCCGCACCCCAACCTGAAGGACCACATGCCCGACGACGGCCTGCTGGTGGACTTCATCCCGCACATCGCGCCCACGCCGCAGATGCAGCAGCAGCTGCTGGTGGACAACCCCATGCGCCTGTACTGGCCCGAAGAGGCCCGCGCCTGACGCCAACGCCTACACCCGGTTGAGGAGACACCCATGGGAACGATCGCGCAAGTGTTGATTGGCCTGGTCGCGCTGGAGCACGCCTACATCCTCTACCTGGAGATGTTCGCGTGGACCACCAAGGGCCCCAAGGTGTTCAAGGGCTCGCTGCCGCCCGAGATGTTTCCGCCCACGCGCACGCTGGCGGCCAACCAGGGGCTTTACAACGGCTTTTTGGCGGCGGGGCTGGTCTGGGCGCTGCTGATTGGCGACGCCGTGTGGGCGCGGCACGTGGCGACGTTTTTCCTGGGCTGCGTGGCCGTGGCCGGTGCGTACGGCGCGGCCACCGCTTCGCGCCGCATCTTCTTCGTGCAGGCGCTGCCCGCGCTGGTCGCCCTGGCGGCCGTTCTGCTGGGGTGGTGACCCCGCTCACTTTCAGGAGACTTTTCCATGGCTTTGGACAAACCCTATCTCGACGTGCCCGGCACGACGATTTTTGACGCCGACCAATCGCGCAAGGGCTATTGGCTCAACCAGTTCTGCATGAGCCTGATGAAGGCCGAGAACCGCGAGCGCTTCAAGGCCGACGAAGACGCCTATCTGGCCGAATGGCCCATGACCGACGAGCAGCGCGCCGCCGTGCGCGCGCGCGACCTGAACTGGGCCATGCGCACCGGCGGCAACATCTACTTCCTGGCCAAGCTGGGCGCCACCGACGGCCTGAGCTTTCAGCAGATGGCCGGCAGCATGACCGGCATGACCGAGCACCAGTACCGCGACATGATGGTGGGCGGCGGGCGCAGCGCCGAAGGCAACCGCACGGTGGGCGAGGGTGGCAACGCCCAGGGCCCGGCCGCGCAATCCGAGGCGTGGAAAGCCTGGGAGCACGCGCAGCAGCAGGCGCTGGCCGCGCAGATCATGGACGAGCATGCGCAGAATCAAACCGGCGCTGCGCCCGGTGCGGGTCATGCGCGCGTCACCGCGTCGGTGTATTCGTCGCACGTGCCGGCCATCGGCGCGGCCATCGACCTGGGCAAGACCGAAGAGCCTTACTGGCAGCCGCTGTTTGCGGGGTTCGAGCCGTCCAAGCAGTGGATGAAGGACAACCTGCCCGACG